>JACMOZ010000193.1 GCA_014377785.1 Aeromicrobium sp. | reverse complement strand
CGTCGGCGACATCGATCGCGGAGGGGTCTTCGCCGCGATGCACGGGACGGTCGCGCTGCTCGAAGCCGCCGACCAACGACTCATCGCCGGTTTTGTCGTCAACAAGTTCCGCGGCGATCAGGTGCTCCTGCAACCCGGGCTCGACTCGATCGAAAAGCTCACCGGGCGGCCCGTGTATGGGGTGCTGCCCTGGCGGCCCGACGTGTGGCTCGACTCCGAAGACGCGCTCGATCTTGAAGGGCGTCGGGCAGCTTCGGGCACGACCGCCCTGAAAATCGCGGTCATCCGTTTGCCCCGAATCAGCAACTTCACCGACGTCGACGCACTTGGCATCGAACCCGGCCTCGATGTCGTGTTTGCCACCGATCCGAAGGCGTTGAGCGACGCCGATGTGATCGTGTTGCCGGGGACGCGCGCCACCATTTCCGACCTGGCGTGGCTGCGTTCGCGTGGGCTCGATCGGGCGGTCCTCGCTCATGCTTCGGCCGGCAAACCGGTGCTAGGGATTTGCGGCGGCTTCCAGATGCTCGGACGTTCAATCGCCGATCCTGCTGGGGTCGAAGGTGTGGCGGGTGCTTGCGTCGAAGGTCTCGGGCTGCTCGACGTGCATACCGCCTTCGAGCACGACAAGGTGTTGCGATTGCCGGTTGGGTTGGCTCTCGGCCAGAGTGCGAGCGGCTACGAGATCCATCACGGCCGGATTTCCTTGGGCGACGGAGTCGAGGAGTTCCTCGGCGGCGCCCGATCGGGGGCGGTGTTCGGCACGATGTGGCACGGCAGCCTCGAGGGCGACGACTTCCGCCGCGCCTGGTTGCGCGAAGTCGCCGGTCCGGATTTTGCGACCGGGACAGTCGGTTTCGGTACGTTGCGCGAACGCCGGATGGACCTGCTCGCCGACCTGATCGAGGCCAATGTCGACGTCGATGCGTTGCTCGACCTCATCGCCAACGGGGCTCCGGCCGACCTCGCAATCTTGCCTCCGGGCGATGGCCGGTGACGATACTCATCCTCGGCGGGACGGCCGAGGCCCGCGACCTTGCTTCGCGTCTGGTCGAGGCCGGCGTACCGGTGGTCTCCTCACTTGCCGGTCGGGTGGCGAAGCCGCGGCTGCCGGTCGGCGGCGTCCGCATTGGCGGTTTCGGCGGCGTCGACGGGATGCGTGCCTACTATTCATCGTTCTCGATCTCCGCTGTCGTCGATGCGACTCATCCCTTTGCCGAGGGGATTTCGGCCAATGCGGTTGCCGCCTGCGCGGCTTCGGGAGTTCCGTTGTTGCGGTTCGAACGCCCCGGCTGGGCCGACGCTCCGCTCAGTGGCAGCTGGCATTGGGTCGCCGATCATGACGAAGCGGCGGCGTTGGCTTCCTCGCTGGGGGACCGGCCGTTCCTGACGACAGGTCGCCAGGCGCTCGACCATTTCACTGGGCCTCTCGCCTCTTTTTCCGCCTTGGTCCGGGTCGTTGATGTCCCCGACGTCGCGTTGCCTGCGATGTGGACGCTGTTGACCAGTCGCGGGCCTTATGCTCTCGCCGACGAACTTTCGCTGATGCGCGAACACCATACGGACGTGCTCGTCACGAAGGACTCCGGCGGCATGTTCACTTGGCCCAAAATGGAAGCCGCAGCCGAACTGGGTGTGCAGGTGATTGTGGTCAAAAGGAAGAAGCCAAACCTAGAGGTGGAAACCGTCAGCAGTGTCGAAGAGGCCTACGAGTGGTCCCTTTCCCGCTGGGCGTGACGTTGCGCTGGCGACACGCCGCAAAAGCCCTACGAAACGTCACGCCCAGCGGGGACGGGAGGCGATCACTGCGGCGACCACGGTGGCAGCTATCCCGACATTTCTGGCCAGCTTCACCGACCTCTTGATGTCCTTGGCGGTGGCCGGCGGACCGTCGCCGAGCGTATGCCGGTCTTCGAGGCGCTCGCCGTAGCAGTTGACGCCGCCGAGAGTCAAATTCATGGCACCGGCGAACGATGCCTCGACCGGCCCGGCATTGGGACTCGGGTGGCGCTTCGCATCCCGGCGCCATACCCGCAGGGCGTTGACCGGTTGCCCGCCGATCGTCGGGGCCAGCACTGTCGCCAGCGCCGCCGAAAGCCGCGAACCGGGGACATTGAGCACGTCGTCGAGACGCGCCGATGCCCAGCCGAAACTCTCATATCGCGTGTTGTGATGACCGACCATCGCGTCGAGGGTGTTGGCGGCGCGGTAGGCAAGCAGACCGCCAATCCCGCCGAAGGCGCCGGCCAGCAGGGGAGCAACAACCGCGTCGGAGGTGTTTTCGGCGACCGATTCGATCGTCGCGCGGGACACTTCGCTCTCATCGAGTCTGGACGTGTCCCGCCCGACCAGATGAGTGAGTTGCTGCCGTGCGGCCGGAAGTTCACCGGCGTCCAGGAAGTTGTGGACAGCGTCGGCTTCGCGGCCGAGGGAGCGCCCGCCGATGACGGGCCAGGTCGCCGCCGCGGTCAAGATGGCATTCGCTATCGGCCGTCGACGCGAGAAGCGATCCGCGGCCAGCCCGAGGAGACCGGTCGATCCTACGAGCAGTGCCGAATGGGCAACCCCGCACAATTTGTCATCGGCATACATGCGCTGCTCGACCGCGGCAGCAACCTGGCCGAAACCGGCGACGGGATGGAACCGTTGCGGGTCGCCGAACATCTGGTCCGCGACGAATCCGAGCGCAAGTCCTAATGCACGCGATCGCACGTCTGGCCCTCCTGCCGCCGGTGTCGATAAGGTGAGTTCGACAATAGCGAGAGGATCACATCGTGAAGGTACTGGTCACAGGCGGAGTGCGGTCCGGCAAATCGTTTCAGGCCGAGTCGCTGCTGCTGGGCGAATCCTCGGTCACGTATGTCGCCCCCGGGCCGTCGGCCGACGACGACCCCGATCCTGACTGGGTCGCCCGCATCTCGACGCATCAATCCCGTCGTCCGACGCATTGGAAGACCGTTGAGACCCGCGATCTGGCAACGGCGATCACCGAAGCCGAAGGCGCCGTCATCATCGACTGCCTCGGCACCTGGCTCACCGCGCTCCTGGACGAACTCGACGTCTGGGACGAAATTCGCGAGGACTGGGAGCCCAAGGTTTTCGAACGCGTCGACGAAGCTGTCGATGCCTGGAGGGATAGTAAGGCGACTCTCGTCGCCGTCACGAACGAAGTCGGTATGGGCGTGGTGCCCAGCCACCGTTCGGGTCGGCTGTTCCAGGACCTGCTCGGCACGGTCAACCAGAAGTTTGCCGCTGAATGCGATGAAGTGCTCCTCGTCGTTGCCGGTCGGACTCTGTCCCTCTAACCTCGGCGGTTTACCACGAGGGCGGTGCAAACTGTCACCCCACGCGGGAAGTTTCCCCCGTGACATGGCTGTTTGCCGAGGCCTCGTGGTAAACCACCAGGGGGTTAGCCGGAGACCGGGGTGTAGCCGAACCAGAGCATCGTGCCGGTGGCCGAGATCAGTAACGTGGCAAGTGCCAACTCGATTGCGGCGCCGAACGTGTCTCCGGTGACACCGCCGAAGCGTTTGACACTTCGTATGAGCAACAGCCCAACGACTGTCGCGGCCAGCAAAGTTGCGATCAGACCGTGCCACCACGGGATTTCGCCGAGCTCGAAGGCGGCGGCAACGACAGCGGTGACGGCGACCAAAACGGCAACGGCGATGATGCGCGGAACGGTCTGCGTGTAGGTCACACCGAGGCCGTCTTCACGTGCTGCGCGGACACCCCTCATACACGTTAGCGACAACGCAGCGCGCGACGCGCAGACGAGGACGCCGGCAAGAACCGGGCCGTAGGGACGGTTCAGGATATTGGCGAGAGAGGTGACCTGGATGAGCAGAACGACTATGAGAATGGAGACGCCGGCGGGTCCGGTGTTCCCGCTCTTCATGACCGTAAGCGAACGCTCCGAATCGTATGACGCCGTCAGTCCGTCCGCCGTGTCGGCAAGGCCATCGAGGTGCAAGGCACGACTGCCCAGGGCCAAGGCGCCGATCGCCGCCGCGGCGACCGCCAACGGCTCGAGCTGAAGTTCGCGACCGGCCCAGCATACGAAGGCGACAAGCAGGCCGAGCGGTAAAACCGCCAGGGGAGCGACGACCATGGCGCGACCGGCGATCGAGCGATCGACGTGCCGGGGCGGCCCGGTCGGAAGCACGGTGAGTGTCCCGACGGCGAGCCGGATGCCGTCGGCGAACATCAACCGAGGTCGAGGTCGGCGAGCAGCGCGACTTCGGACAGCAGCAAGCTTGCCGAGCGAACCAGCGGTACGGCGGCAACGGCGCCACTGCCTTCGCCAAGACGCATACCGAGGTCAAGAATGGGTGAGAGGCCGAGCTTGTCGAGCGCCAACGATTGAGCAGGTTCGGGCGAACGGTGTCCCGCGGCAAACCAGTCAACGGCGCCGGGGGCAAGGCGGTCGGCGATCAGTGCGCAAGCCACCGAGATCAGGCCGTCGAGAAGGACCGGTGTCCCCGCTCGCGCCGCGCCGACCATGAAGCCGACGGCCGCCGCGAGATCGGCGCTGCCGAGGGCGGTCAACGTGTCGAGCGGATCATTGCACCGGTCGCCGACTCGGTCGAGCGCCTGCTGAATCAGTTCTTGCTTGTGCACGAGTGCGGTGTCGTCGACCCCCGTGCCTCGGCCGGTGACCTCGGCCGCCGGGAGGCCGAGCGAGGCGGCGATCAGGGCCGCTGCCGGCGTCGTGTTGCCGATACCCATGTCGCCGCTGATCAATAGTTGAGCACCGGCGGAAATCTCCTGGGCGGCCACTGTCGCACCGACCTCAAGGGCGCGAAGAGTCTCCTCAGGAGTCAGCGCGTCTTCGAGGTGGATCGCTCCGCTGGAACGGCGAATCTTGAATTCCTGGACAGCCGGGTCGACCCCGGTCAGGTCGTCGTCGACCCCGATGTCGAGTACACGAAGCGCCACCCTGTGCTGGCGCGCCAAGGCGGAGACTCCAGCGCGTCCAGCCACGAACGTACGCACCATCGCTGGCGTCACCTGTTTGGGATAAGCCGAAACACCGTGATCGGACACGCCGTGGTCGCCGGCGAAGATGACCGCGCGGACGCGCTCGACCGGCAGCGGTGGGCATACGCCCTGAGTGGCAGCGACCCAGACGGAGAGTTCGCCGAGCCCGCCAAAGGCGCCGGCGGGTGTGGCGAGACCGGCGAGTCGTCCCAACGCATCCTCGCGGACAGAAACGGACGGCGGAGCGACAGGCATACCGATTTCGAAGGCCATCAGCGGATACTTTCTGCGAGTTTGCGGCGCTTCTCGGCGACATTCCAGTTGCGTGTGACGAGGCCGCTGAGGATGATCCCGATCGCCCCCCAGAGTGTGGCCTGAGTAGCGATCGAGCTGAGGCGGAAGCCCCACAGGGTGTTGGCCGGGAAGGTGTCGGGGACTTCGTTGACGGTCGGGAGGATGAGTCCGACGACGGTGATGAGTATGAGCCAACCGAGGGCAGGCACGACCGTGGCGATCCAGCCGTCGTACTTGCGGGCCAGGCGAGCGGCGAGGACCACGGCTCCGATGGCGAGGATCACCGAGAGTGCCAAGAAGGTGAAGTAGTCAGCGGTGCGGGAATCAAGCGTGGCGGCTTTGCCGATGGCCGGTGGGTTCGGCGGATATTTCGTCCACGCTGCGAGGGCGACGCTCACGAAGCCAACCAAGGTCACGACCGCGGTGGAGGCGGCCGGGCGCAGACGACCAAGGCGTCCGAGGGCGAAGGTGCTGGCGAGGCCGGCGATGCCACCGAGGGCGGTGCCGATGGCCAGGGTCGCGGTGAGCAGGCCGAGGGTCGACTGCTTTTCCCGGCTGACAACGACGTCTTCTCCGCCATGACTGTGAGCGGGGGTGATCGCTTCGCCGCCGACGTGGTGCGAACCTGCTGACTCGACAGCGATGGACTGGTCGACATACGGCTCACCGACCTGGTGCGCGACACCGAACGCGAAGATCCCGGCGAGGAAGCCGGCGATCAGTCCATTGATCAAAAAGGTGCGTGGATTCACGAAATCTCCCGAATGGAGGTATGCCAACGGGCATGGCGAAAGTTAAGAGACCGACCCCGCCGGTGAAGGAAGCCTGCGCAGGATCAGTGGCAGGGGAAGCCGAGAAGGTGGCGCCCGTCGTGGACCCATTCGTGAACGGCTGTGCCGGAGAAGACGGAGAAAGCGCCCTGTTCGGCGCCGACAAAGAACACGGTGATGCCGGCGAGAAGTGCGAAAAGCAGCGCCCACGGTGCGATGGCCCCGAGGGCGATCGTGGGAACGTCGAATTCCTGGCTGACGGTAGTTGCCTGTGACATGAAACCTCCTGTGTGGGATGACCCGCGTCCCGGTGGATGCAATCTCGACCTGAGTGTCTGGCTTCGCCAAGCGGCGTTACAGTAGCGCGACTGCGCCGGAGTCTCACCGGCTTCCTCGTGGTCGAGTGGTAGGCACTCTATCCCCCGTCGGATTTGATGGTCAATCGCCCACGCGGGTGATCTCGACTATGTGCGTATGCGGGTCGACGACGGTGATCGAACAGTTCTCGGGAAGTTCGGGTTTCTGGCCGGAAAGCAGGCCGACCGCGAGGCCGATGGTGTCTCCGTGGCTGACCGCGACGACATTGCCGGTCAACTCGGGCGCGAGGCCAAACTTATCCAAAAACGCCTGGATCCGGCCGAGGACGACCTCGATTCCTTCGTCGAGACCCAATTCCAGCAACAGTGGTTCGACCGTGGCTTCGAGTCCGAGCCGGTCGGCGATGATGTCAGCGGTTTCGCGGGCTCGCACCGCCGGCGAGGATAAAACTTGAGTGACACCAAGCGTTGCAAGGTTTTCGGCGGCCTTGGCGGCCTGCTCCCGGCCGAGTTGAGTCAGCGGTGGGTGGGCGGTGTGGCCCTGCATGCGATCGACGACGTTCCAGGTGGATTGACCGTGGCGGACCCACAGGATCACAACAGGCCGTCGATCGCGGCGACTCCGCCAATGACGGTGACGGCGGGCGCCTTGATGCCGGCCTCGTGGGCGGCGTCGGCGAGAGTGCCGATAGTCGCACGGACGACCTTCTGGCTCGGCATGGCACCGTCGGCGACGATCGCAGCCGGTGTGTCGACGGGCATACCGCCCTCGATCAGCGCGTCGGCGATCGCCGGCAACGTGCGTACGGCCATGAGGAAAACAAGGCTCGTGCCTGATCTGGCAAGCGCCGCGTAGTCGAGAGTCGATTCGGGGTCGCCGGGCGGCACGTGCCCCGAGATGACGGTGAATCCCTGATTGATTCCGCGGTGGGTGACGGGAATGTTGACCGAGGCCGGTGCGGCAATGGCCGAGCTGACGCCGGGGATGACGGAGACTTCGATGCCGGCGTCGAGGCAGGCAATGAGTTCCTCGCCGCCGCGGCCGAAGACGAAGCTGTCGCCACCCTTGAAGCGGACGACGTTCTTACCTGACTTGGCGTGTTCGACGAGCAGCTGGTTTATCTCTTCCTGGCTTGTCGATCGTCCGCCGGGGACCTTGGCGACGTCAATGACCTCGGCGTCGGATCGGGCCCATTTCAGGGCTGCGAGAGGCGCGAGGCGATCGGTGATGATGACGTCGGCGCACTCGATGGCTTCTTTGCCGGCAAGTGTGAGCAATCGGGGATCGCCGGGCCCGCCGCCGACGAGGATGACGCTGCCAGTGGTCAGGATGCGATCAGTGCTCACTCTGTTCACGCGGACCGTGAGGATACGCCGGGTTTCGGCTTCAAGGGCGATCGACGAGTTGATCGCATCGTCGGCGGTCGCGACGACGGCAAGCCATACGTAGTCCAGATCGCCGACGGTGTAGGCGTGACGTTCCCAACGCAGAAGCCCACGATCGGCGAGGTCTTCGATGGTGGGGACGACGGTTTCGGCGACGACGGTGACCTTGGCACCGGCATCGAGGAGTTCGGCGATGTGTCCGAGGGCGCAACCGTCGCCGCCGACGACAACGACAGGTCGGCCGGCGAGATCGATTCGATAAGGGGTCGTCACGGGAATCATTGTGCCGAACGCCAGTGTTGCGTCCGTCAGTAGGCTTCGACGTCATGACGACACATGCTCCCGGACCCTGCTTTTTCGAAGACTTCACCGTCGGCGACATTTTCACCACATTGGCTCGCACAATCACTGAAACGGACGTCGTCGCGTTCGCCGGCTGGAGCTGGGACACGAACCCCGTGCACACCGATGCGGTGTCATCGGCGGAGGGACGCTTCGGTTCGCCAATTGCCCACGGGCTGCTCGGTATGTCGGTGGCGATGGGACTGGTGTCGCGGCTCGGCCTCTTCGAGGGGAGCTCGATTGCGCTCCTCGGTGTCGACGATTGGACGTTTGCCCGGCCGATCCGAATCGGCGACACGGTGACGTGCGTGCTGACGATCGTCGGGTTGAGGCTGACAAGCCGGGGCGACTCAGGTGTGCTGGAGAGACATTTCTCCCTGCGCAACCAGGACGGCGCCGAGGTGCAAAGCGGGCGCATCGACCTGATGGTCTCGGTCCGGCCGAACCTTCAGGTGCCGTAGCGATAGCGGCAATCGGGCTTCCCGATACCGGCGCCGGGCTCAAGGCTTTCAATCGCCGCGAAGAGTCGGCGCGCGTTCGTGGGGCTGCGCGGCCTTCTCCTCGGCACGGTCAGGAGAGCGCGGCCAGCGTCGTGAGGAGTTTGCGGGTCACGTCTGGCCGTCGCACGGCGATCCGGATCCATTCGGGGCCCAGTCCGGGGAAGGTGTCGGCCCGGCGGGCCGCATAACCGGCTTCACGAAGGCTCTGGTGGACGCCGGCGCCGACCTTGACCAACACGAAAGGTGCAGACGCGGGGCCGATCGGTTTGAAGCCGAGGGCGGTGAGTCCGTCGACGAGGATGGCGCGATGCCTGGCGATCGTTGCCGCTCGGGAACTGGCCTCGGCGATGGCCCCGTCGCTCGAACACGCGACCATCGCGGCGGCTGCGGTGGTAGACACGGACCACGGGGTTTGTTGGTCGCGAAGCTCGGTAACGAGTGCGGACTCGGCAAGGGCATAGCCGGCGCGAACACCGGGGATCGCCCACAGCTTCGTCAGGCTCCGGATGACAATGAGCCCGGGCAGGCGGGCCGCGGCCACCGAGTATTTTTCGGCGGGTACGGAGTCCATGAACGCTTCGTCGACTACGAGGATGCGGCCGGGCTTTGCCAGCGCTCGAAGCGTGTCGGTCGAATGCAGGACGCTGGTCGGATTGGTCGGGTTGCCGACAAAGACCACGTCGGCGTCTGTGGGCACCGCGTCGGGATCGAGCTGGAAACCAGTGCCCTCATCGAGGATCACGTGTTCGACGCTATGACCGGCGGCGACCAGTGCCACGTCGGGTTCGGTGAATTGCGGGTGGACGACGACGGGGCGTTTCCAGTCGCGCATTCGGGCGATCAGGCCGAAGGCTTCGGCGGCACCGGCTGTCGCGAGGACCTCGTTCGCGGCGCGGCCGTGGCGCTTCGCGACAGCAGCTTCGGCGGTGCGGGCCTCGGGATAAAGGTGCACGGTGTCGAGGCTCGACGCGAGCGCCTTGCTCAGCCAGTCGGGTCGTTCTCCGTCATAGACATTGACCGCGAAGTCGACGAGACCCAGGGAGGCTTCGGCATCGCCATGGTGCCTGAGCCCCGCCGCTGGTTGAGGAGCACCCTTCGAGAGCCCCGCTGATTGAGGTGCGAGCTTGCGAGCCTCGAAATCAAGGTCCCTCGGTTTCGGTGCGCGCGTTTGGGTTGAGCTGTCCGGCGGGGTTGCCACGTGAACGGCATTCGCGAACCTCTGTGCGACGGCAGGATGACCGGCCCAATGCGTATGCAGATAGGAGGCATGGAGCGTCGGCGTACTGAATCCGACCGGATTGCCCTCAACAAGCCAAGCTGCCTGCGATCCGTACGCAGGCGTCACCGAAGTCCGGTGAAACTCGTGGCCGGTTATCCGCCCGCCGGCCGGGGACAGCAAGGTCTCCTGTGGGGCGACGGCCTGGCGATAGGACAGCGTGAGTTTGGGAGTCATGACCGCATCGGCGTCGAGTGCGCCGATCATCGGTGCGGAGTCGACGGTG
>JACMOZ010000192.1 GCA_014377785.1 Aeromicrobium sp. | reverse complement strand
TCCGCAACGGTTGGCAGTGGACGCCGTGACGCCGTTTCTCATCTGGCCGATCTTTGCACTTTTGGGTCTGCTGATCGCGACTTATTCAGCGCGCGATTCCGGCACGGAGAGCGCCAGTCACCGCGACGAGGTCGTCGGGAGTTAACTCCAGATCAAGACCGCGCCGGCCGCCGGATACATAAATGCTCGGCCACTGCGCGGCACTGGAGTCCAACACGGTGCGGTGCGACCTTTTCTGTCCGATCGGCGAGATTCCGCCGAGGACATAACCGGTCGCGCGTTGCGCCAACAAAGGATCGGCCATCTGGGCCCGCTTCCCTCCGAGCGCGGCGGCGAGGGCTTTGAGATCGAGCTTCCCCGTCACCGGCACGATTCCCACGACGAGGGTGCCGTCCATTTCGGCCATAAGCGTCTTGAACACCCGTGCCGGTTCGAGTCCGAGCAACTCGGCGGCTTCCCGACCGAAAGACTTTGCCCGCGGATCGTGGAGGTAGGTATGCGCGGCGAACGGGATTCCTTCGCGATGCAGTTGCGCTGTCGCTGGGGTCGAGTCGGCCGAATCGCCCGGGGGTTTTGCCTTCTTGGGAGCCACAGGATCCATTAAAGAGCCTGCGCGCTTCCCGGGCGCAGTGCGCTCCGTAGAATGAGGACTGTGATCCGACGCCTTGACCTCCGCCGTTCCCTTGAGGACGGTGCCGGCGCTTATGCGAACGCCGTGCCCCGCGCAGCCTTCGATGTAAGTCAGGCCGTGGAGATCGTCAAGCCGATTTGTGAAGACGTCCGTACTCGTGGCGCCGACGCGGTGCTGGACGCGGGCGAACGCTTTGACGGCGTCCGACCGGCGACGCTCGCGGTGCCGGCCGAAAGCATCGCCGAAGCACTCCGAACACTTGACCCCGATGTGCGCGCTGGTCTGGAGGGGTCGGTCGCGCGCCTCCGCGTGACGTGTGGAGCCGAACTCGAATCGACCCTGGTCAGTGACGTCGCCGACGGTGCCCGCGTCGAACGCCGGATCGTCCCGATGCAACGGGTCGGGCTGTACGTTCCCGGTGGCCTCGCCCCACTGGTCAGCAGCGTGATCATGAATGCCGTGCCTGCACAAGTGGCCGGCGTGCCCTCGATCGCTTTGGCAAGTCCGCCGCAAAAAGAATTCGGCGGTCTGCCGCACCCGACAATCCTGGCGGCGTGCGCCCTGCTCGGGATCGGCGAGGTGTATGCCGCCGGCGGTGCCCAGGCACTCGCAATGTTTGCTTATGGCGCCGAACCGTGCCGCCCGGTCAACCTCATCACCGGCCCGGGCAACATTTATGTTGCCGCAGCCAAGCGCTATCTGCAGGGCACCGTAGGCATCGATTCGGAGGCCGGGCCGACCGAAATCGCGATAATTGCCGACGAAACGGCCGATGCAGAATTCGTCGTCGCCGACCTGATCAGCCAGGCCGAACACGATCCCCTTGCCGCAAGTGTGCTCATCACCGACAGCGAAAACCTCGCCGCCGCAGTCGACGCCGAACTCGAACGACAGGTGCCGCTGGCCAAACACCGCGAACGCATTCGCGAATCGTTGACCGGCCGGCAGTCCGCGATTGTCCTCGTTCGCGACCTCGACCAGGCCGTCGATGTGGCCAACGACTATGCGGCCGAACACCTCGAAATTCAGACCCGTGACGCCGCGGCGGTGTCCAAAAAAATTGTCAATGCCGGTGCGATATTCCTTGGGTCCTACACGCCGGTCTCACTCGGCGACTATTGCGCGGGTTCCAACCACGTGTTGCCTACCGCCGGTTGTGCCTGCCATTCCTCGGGTTTGTCGGTGCGCGCCTTTTGCAAAAACATGCACGTCGTCACCTACAGCGAAGAAGCCTTGCGCGGTGTTGCGACTCACGTCGTCACACTTGCAGGGGCCGAGGACCTGCCCTCGCACGGTGCTGCCGTGTCGGTGCGCGTCGACCGGACGCCGCTTGACGGGCGGGATTCCTGATGCCGATCCCCGAATGGGTCCCGATCCGCGAAGATCTTCGCGGCTTCGAGCCGTATGGCGCTCCGCAGATGACCGATGTGATTTGCCTCAACGTCAACGAGAATCCCTATTCGCCGAGCGCCGTCGTTGCCGCCGACATCGCCGAATCGGTGCGAGACGTCGCGACCGGACTCAACCGCTATCCCGACCGCGAAGCAACCGAGCTTCGTGCAGCTCTCGCGGAATATCTTGGCCATGATCTGGGCAGCGAACAGGTATGGGCGGCCAACGGCTCCAATGAGGTGATGCTGCAGATTCTGCAGGCCTTCGGCGGGCCGGGGCGATCGGCCTTGTCCTTCGCACCCACGTATTCGATGTATCCCGAGTATGCCCGAGACACGAATACCGACTGGGTCACCGGCCAACGCGACGAGGACTTCACCGTCGATGTCGATCGAGCCGTGTCGCTCATCAACGCCGTACAACCCGAGGTTGTGTTCCTGGCCTCGCCGAACAACCCGACCGGCACCGTCATGCCTTTCGACACCATCAGGGCTGTGTTGGCGGCGGCGCCGGGCGTCGTGGTGATCGACGAAGCGTACGCGGAATTTTGTCGCGAGGGGACGCCGAGTGCGCTCGAACTCCTCGCCGACAATCCGCGGCTTTTGGTGTCACGCACCATGAGCAAGGCCTTCGCCCTGGCCGGGGCGCGACTCGGCTACGTTGCCGCCGACAAGGCGATCATCGACGCGCTGCGCATCGTCCGCCTTCCTTACCACTTGTCGGCCGTGACGCAGGCCGTTGCGCTCGCCGCACTGCGCCACAGCGACGAACTTCTCGCCACGGTCGACGAACTCCGTGCCACCCGCGACGAGCTCGTGACATGGTTCGAGGCGCAGGGAATCGAGACTGCCGCCACCGATGCGAACTTCGTGCTGTTCGGCCAATTTGCCGATCGACATGCCATTTGGCAGGGTCTTGTCGACCGCGGCGTCCTGATCCGAGAGACTGGACCGCAAGGATGGTTACGCGTGTCTGTCGGCACGCGGGCCGAAATGGAAGCCTTTTATCGGGCGCTACAGGAGGTGCTGGGCAGATGACGCTTCGACAAGCTCAGGTCGGCGCACGTAAAGCACGCATCGAACGCAAGACGTCGGAGTCGCATGTGGTCGTCGAGATCAACCTTGACGGCACCGGCATCAACGACATCGACACGGGGGTGGGCTTCTATGACCACATGCTGACTGCATTGTCGCGCCACTCGCTCATCGATCTGAAAGTCATGGCCGTGGGCGACATCCACATCGACGCCCACCACACCGTTGAAGACACAGCGATCTGCATTGGTGAAGCGATTCGCCAAGCCCTCGGCGACAAGGTTGGCATCCGCCGCTACGGCGACGCCCTGGTGCCTCTCGACGAGGCGATTGCCCAGGCCGTGGTCGACGTCTCGGGACGTCCCTACTTTGTGCATTCCGGCGAGCCCGAACGTCAAATCACGGCGATCATAGGCGGCCAATACACCGGTGCACTGACGGCGCACGTCTTTGAGTCGATCGCCCTCCACGCCGGCATCACACTTCACGTCAAACTTCTTGACGGCCGCGATCCTCACCACATCGCCGAGGCGCAGTTCAAGGCCGTGGCGCGCGCACTTCGTGACGCGATCGCGATCGATCCGCGCGAGTCGGGCATCCCCAGTACGAAGGGTGCACTGTGAATGGGGTGCACCGTGAATAGAGGCGCGCGGTGACGCGTCCACAGGTCGCAGTCCTCGACTACGGTTCGGGAAATCTTCGCTCGGTCATGCGTGCAGTCGAACGCGTCGGCGCCGAGGTCACTCTCACTTCTGACATCAAGGTCGCCGAATCCGCGGACGGCCTCGTCGTTCCCGGCGTCGGCGCCTTTGCCGAATGTATGAGGGGGCTCAAAACGATCCGCGGCGATCAGATCATCGATCGCCGGCTCACGGGTTCGCGTCCGATCCTCGGTATTTGTGTCGGCATGCAGATCTTGTTCGCCGAAGGCATCGAGCACGGCGAGGATACCCAAGGTTGCGGAGCATGGCCGGGCGTCGTCGAGGCCTTGCAGGCGGCAATCGTGCCGCACATGGGATGGAACACGGTTGAGGCCGGGGAGGGTTCGCGCATGTTCGCGGGTATCGAGGATGAACGGTTCTATTTCGTGCACTCTTACGGAGTGCGCGATTGGAAACTGGAGAACAAGCCGCCATACCCGAAGCCGGCCGTTACCTGGACCGAATATGACGGCGACCGTTTTGTGTCCGCCGCCGAAAACGGTCCGCTGTGGGCAACGCAATTTCACCCGGAGAAGTCTGGGGACGCGGGCGCGCAATTGCTGCGCAATTGGCTCGCCATCCTCTAGAGGTGACCTCTTGGGCCAGGATTCAGCGCAAACTGGCGAAGATGTCGTCGAGTGCAGGTTTTGCGGCCGTCCTGCCGTGTTCAACGAACCATTCGTGGCCGAGAGCTCTGGACGCAAGGAAGCCTGGCAGCCCGAGCAGGAGCGACAGTGTGCGGCCGCCGGAGCCGCCGACTGTCTGACTGTGGTGAGCCGCGAGGGCTTGTCTCTTCTGCGGGACGAAATCACGAACGTCAACGCGATGAGTGATATCGCACCGGGCGGTGTAGGCATTGGCGAAATCTGACGGCCGGACTTTCACCGCTCCTGGAACGAGGCGGACGGCGCGGATTGCGGCAATGATGAGTTGGCGATCGACAGTGGCTTCCAACACCACCGGCGTGACCGCGATCCTTGCGGCGGCCTTGCCGAGGTGGTGAACCTGGACATGATCGGGATGGCCGTAGCCGCCTGCGGGATCATAAATGGTGACCACGTCGGCTGACTCCTCCTCCAGAATCCCGGCAAGGCGCTGCGTCGCGATTACGGGATCGATGCCGGAGAGTGCGCCGTCGGGATAGCCGAGGGCTATGACGCGTTGGCACCCCAGGGCTGCTGCCGCGTTTTCCAGCTCAACAAGTCGCTGTCGTCCGAGGTCGCCGCGTTGACGCATGTCCGGTGAGGTGAGTCCGGCAGCACCGTCGGTTGCCGTGACCAACACGACCCGATGACCCGCGGCAGCAGCGCGTGCGAGGGTGCCACCTGTGAGGAGGGCCTCGTCGTCGGGGTGAGCGTGGACGGAGACGATAGTGAACGTCATGAGGTCAGCGTGACATGGACCGAAAAAGGAAGTCATCGACTCTCAGGGAATGCTCAGCGGCGTCGCGAAACGATTAGACTTTTACAGATACCGATCGCGAGAAAGGGAATTCATGGCAAGCCCTCAGCTGACACCAAAATCCTTCGCGATGAAGTTCGCAACGGCCGGCGCGATCGCCGCCTCAGTTGCCTTGTTGATAGTGGTGCCGAGAGTTGTCGGCATGTCGTGGAACGATGTGTTCGCGGTCCTCGCCAAATTGTCGATAACGACCGTCATCGCCCTTGGCGCACTCTGGTGGCTCGGGATCTGGACGCACACGTTTGTCCTCACGGCGGCACTCCCGGGTCTTAGCCAACGACGGGCGTTGCTGCTGAACCTTTCGGGAAGCGCCGTGTCGAACCTCGTCCCGTTCGGCGGTGCGGCCGGCATCGGTGTCGGTTATGCCATGGCGAAGACCTGGCGCATTACCCCGGGGAACTTCGCTTCATTCACGGCAATCAGCAATCTCTGGAACGTGATAGGAAAACTGCTCGTGGGTTCTGCGCTGGTTGCCGGTTCTGTCATAGCCGGCCTCCAATTGCCGCCGTCGATGCGCAACGCCGTGGTTTATGGTTCCGGCGCCCTACTGCTTGCGGCGTTGCTCCTCGTCGGGGCGTTCGGCCATCCCGTTGTCAGCCGGGCGATCAGCCGGGGCTGGGACCGCGCAGTTAATGCGGTCTTCGCGCGTATGGGGATCTCCCGTCGCGTTCACGTCGAAGGCGTTCTCGACCGGCTGCGGAGGGCGTGCAGCGAATCGATCGCGGCGGGTTGGGGCCAACTCACCGCTGGTGTGCTGGCTTATATGGGTCTGCAGGCGGCATTGCTCGCCGGTTGCCTTCTGGCCGTCGGCGCCCATACGCCTTTGCTCGTCATTGCCGTCGCTTTTGGTGTCGAGCGCATCTTGTCGCTGTTTCCGTTCACCCCCGGGGGCTCAGGCGTCGCCGAACTCGGCTCGGTCGCCGTCCTTGTAGCCCTCGGCGGCGATCCGGCGCTGATGGCCGCTGGAGTGTTGTTGTACCGGACCTTCACCTTTTTGCTTGAGATCCCCGTTGGCGGCGCCAGCACGATCGTTTGGATCCTTTATCGCACGCGACTCGCCTCGAGGATTGAGGCCACGGCATGAAAATCCTCCACGTCACCGATTGCTATCTGCCTCAGTTGGGCGGGATCGAGATGCATGTGAGCGATTTGGCTGCGCGGCAACAGGCAGCGGGTCACGACGTGTGGGTATTGACCGCTACCCCGGCCGGCCCTGAACTCACGCAAACGGGTGACGTGACGGTGATCCGATTGGCGAGCGGCACGTTGGCGTTCGGCTCGGCCAAGGTGATCCGGCAACTCGTCCAGGAACAGGGTTTCGACGTCATGCACGCCCATCTGTCCGTCGGCTCGCCACTCGCCTGGTCGGCGTTGCGCGTCGCCTCGACGAAGGGACGTGTGGCGACGATGCACTCGGTCGTTCCGACAGCTCCGGCGTTGGTGCGATCGGCGATGGCGCTGTCCGGCATATCGTGGGAGAGCGTCATCGTCACCGCGGTCAGCGAGGCCGCTGCACGGCCGCTGCGTTTAGCCGTCCATGGATTGCCGGTCTCGGTCCTGCCCAATGGGATCGATCCGCGCCTGTGGACACCCATACCGAAAGTCGGCGATGACACCGCATTCCCCGACCATGTATTCGGCGACCGGGTATTGCCCGGCCGTGTATTCACGGTGGTGAGCGTCGGCCGGTTCACGCGCCGCAAACGACTGCGTGCGCTGGTGAGGATGCTTGCGCAATTGCGCGCCCGTTTGCCCGAGGGGCTCGAACTCCGCGCCCTGCTCATCGGCGACGGCCCCCAGTTCGAGGCTGTGCGTCGCGACATCGGTCGATGCGGGCTGGACGAATGCATTGAACTTCTCGGAGTCCGGTCACGGGACGAGATCAGGCGCTTGCTGAGTGGCTCGGATGTCTATCTCGCACCAGCGCGACTGGAATCCTTCGGAATTGCGGCTTTGGAGGCGCGATGTGCGGGCTTGCCCGTCATTGCGATGGGCTGTAGCGGAGTGGGGGAGTTCATCACCGACGGTGCGGAGGGATTCCTCGTGCCCGACGATGCGGCGATGGTTGACGCCGCCCTTGAACTGGCGATTGTTCCCGCTACTCGCGCAAAGATCAGCGAACACAACTCCACAACGGAGCCTGCGATGTCCTGGGATCGGATTCTGCAACGGCACGACGAGATCTATGCGCGCGCCATGGCTGTGAACAACCCGCAATCAGTTGGCCGAGGCATACAATCAGTTGTCGGCTGACACGTGGAGGGCCAGGCCACGATGGCGTTTAAGCCACGCGAGCGATCACTGAGTCCGACGTTTCTGAGACGTAGATTCTCCGGAGTGCGCTCCCGATCCACCGTCTTTGCGACGCTGGTCGTGGGCCTCGGCGCGATAGCGGGGTCGGTCCTGCTTTTCCTTTTACTCCAACGCGCATTGGTGTCGTCGGCAGAAGATGTTGCCTCCAGTCGGGCGCTCGATGTCGCGAGTGGGGTCAGCACGTTGTCGATGATGTCGGTACAGAATGACCTCGAGGAGAAGACGAGGGAAAGTCAGCTCATCCAGGTCATCGGCCCCGATGGGACGATCGTGGCAAGCTCGTCGGAACGAGCTAATAGAAAGCCACTGACCAAAATTCGGCCGTCGCCAGGTCAGTTGGTGATCGAGCGCGCGGCCACTCTTCGCTTCCTCGCGCCCCGCGTTCCCTACCTGATCACGGTGCGCGGGGTCGATCGGGGCACCGACGTTTACACGGTCGTCGTCGCGACGGCGCTGGATGCGCAACGGGATTCGCTGGAGCGCCTCAGCGGTTATTTGATTGTTTTTGTCCCGCTGACGATGGTGCTCGTCGCCGCCGGTACCTGGCTTCTTGTCGGTCGCTCGTTGAGGCCGGTCGAGCAGATACGCAGGCGTGTCGCCAGTATTGGTTCCAACCGGTTGGACGAGCGATTGCCCGTGCCGCGTTCTTACGACGAGATTGCGCGGCTTGCCGTGACGATGAATGAAATGTTGCAAAGGCTGGAAATGAGCCAACGCGTTCAGCGTTCATTCGTCGCCGACGCGAGCCACGAACTGCGGAGTCCGCTTGCAACCCTTGATGCCTCCCTGGAAATCGCCGGTTCGGATCGGAGCGGAAAGGCCTGGCTTGATCTGCATGAAGTGATGGCGGTCGAAGTCACCAGGATGGAACGTCTTGTCGATGACTTGTTGCTCCTTGCCAAGGCCGACGATCAAGGTCTTCGACTTCGCCGTGAGGATGTGGACCTTGACGACATCCTGGCGAATGAAACCCGTCGGCTTCGGGCGAACGGATCGGTCACGGTCGAGGCCCGTATCGTGCCGGTCCGGGTTACCGGAGATGAAGCACGGCTCGGGCAACTGGTGCGAAACCTCGTCGAGAACGCCGCCGCCGCTGCTCATAGGCGGGTGCGCGTCGCGGTCAGCGTTTCGTCAGCTGCCGCGTTGATTGAGGTCGAGGATGACGGTGACGGGGTTTCACCGGAGGAACGCGAGCGGATCTTTGACAGGTTCGTCCGTCTGGATGCCAGCCGCAGTCGAAACAGCGGCGGGACTGGCCTGGGACTGGCGATCGTCCGTGAAATCGTGCGTGGTCACGAGGGCAGCGTCACCGTCGGGGTGTCTGATCTGGGCGGGGCGAAATTCGACGTTCGACTCCCCTACAAGGAGCCGACCTAAGGCAAAGTTCCGACTCAGCCTCCGGCCGAATCGAGGCGGTAACCCACTCCGCGGATCGTCTCGATGCTTTGACGATTGAAGGGTATGTCGAGCTTGCGCCGCAGATAACGCACGTAGACCTCGACGACATTGTGGTCGCCATCAAAAGCGGAGTCCCAGACTCCATCGAGGATTTCGGACTTGGTCACGGCCGTCCCGACGTGCTGCATCAAATATTGTAAAAGGCTGAATTCGCGAGGAGTCAAAGATATTTCCAGCTCGCCGCGACGCACCCGGTGCGACAGGGGGTCGAGCGAGAGGTCGCCGGCGGTCAGGATGACGGGGCGCTCGGGTGCACCGCGGCGGATGAGGGCGCGGATGTGGGCGACCAAGACCATGAAACTGAAAGGCTTAGTGAGGTAGTCGTCTGCGCCGAGGTCGAAGGCATCGACCTGGTCGTATTCGCCGTCTTTGGCCGTGAGCATGGGGACGGGGGTCCAAACGCGTCGCTCGCGCAATTCCTCGAGCACCTTGTAGCCGTTCATTCCGGGCAGCATGATGTCGAGCACGATGGCATCGAAGTCATGTTCGGTTGCCCACCACAGGCCGTCCGGTCCGTTGCTCGCGATGTCAATGACAAAGCCTTGATCGATCAGACCCCTCTTGATCGTCTCGGCGAGGCGGGGTTCGTCCTCGACCAAAAGCACGCGCATGGTTCCGTATCCTCTCAGTCGGTCTCTCGCATCATGCCCGGTTTCTTCTGAGCGTGGGCTGAGTGCGCGAACCCGCTGTTCGGCTGGGGTGAATCCTCTCCGGGACGGGTGACAGGGAAGACGTGATGACCGGCGGCCTTGAGCACAGGGGTGACTTTGTCCCACGACCATGCGCCGAGCCAGAAACCCGGAACGAGGATGAGGTTCATACTGCGAGGCTAGCCGTGGGGTCGGACAAGTACGATCGTCGTCGTGACTTTAGAACTCCTTCCCGCTGTTGACGTTGCCGATGGACAGGCTGTGCGCCTCGTCCGGGGCGAGCTTGGAAGCGAAACCTCCTACGGTTCGCCCCTGGAGGCTGCGCTGCAGTTCCAGACAGACGGAGCAGAGTGGATCCATTTGGTGGATCTTGATGCTGCGTTCGGCAAGGGCTCAAATCGTGAATTGTTGGCCGACGTCGTTGGTCGCCTGGATGTGAAGGTCGAGTTGTCCGGGGGTATCCGCGATGATGCCTCGCTCGAAGCGGCCCTCGCGACCGGTTGTACCCGGGTCAACCTCGGCACTGCCGCGCTCGAAAACCCCGAATGGTGCGCCAAGGTCGTCGGCACGTATGGCGACCAGATCGCGGTGGGTCTGGACGTCCGTGGGACGACCCTCGCCGCGCGCGGCTGGACCGAAGAGTGCGGCGACCTGTTCGAGGTGCTTGAACGCCTCGAACGCGATGGTTGTGCGCGCTATGTCGTCACCGATGTCACCAAGGACGGCACCCTGCAGGGGCCGAACCTGGAGCTGCTTCGCCGGGTGTGCGAAAAAACCAAGAAGCCCGTTGTTGCTTCCGGCGGCGTTTCCAGCCTCGACGACCTGCGAGCGATCGCTTCGCTGACCGGGATCGGCGTCGAAGGTGCCATCGTCGGCAAGGCGTTGTACGCGGGTGCGTTCACGATGACTGAGGCACTCGCCGCCGTTCGCTAGGTTTGACGATGCCGGGTTTCGCTCACTTTGACCCCACAGCCAAAGGGTTGGCTGCGCCGGTTTCCGCCGTCATACGCGGAGCAACTCACGACGATCTTGATCCGTTGGCAGCGTTCAAACTTGCCGTCGTTACGCGTAGCCGCGACGACTGGGCAGACATGATTGACAAGTCGCTCGAGGACGATCGTTTGCTGCTCGTCGCCGACGTCGAAGGCGAGATTGCGGGCTTCGCGCAGGCGCATTTCCTCGAACAGCATTCCGTCGATCACGGCCCGGAGGGCTTTTATCTGACGGGAGTTACGGTGTTGTCGAACTATCGGCGAGCCGGACTCGGTCGCTCGTTTACGGTGGCCCGCCTCGACTGGATCCGCCAGCGCGCCGACGAGGTGTGGTACTTCGCCAACGCTGACAACCGGACCTCGATCCAGTTGCATCTCGAGTTTGGCTTTGAGGAGGTTCGGCGTGCTCAGGTCCTCCACGGCGTGACGTTTGACGGCGGTGAAGGGATCCTGTTCCGTGCCAGTCTCGATAGCGGCGCTAGTCGCGAGGAAGTCCACGCTCGACCATGAATTCGACGGCAGCCCGCGCAGCGTCATAGGCCTACGGGCCTATACAGCCGCAGGTCTATGACGCAAAGGTGGGCGGGGCTCGCGAAGCCATCTCAACCCCTATTGGCGCAGGTGGCCGGGTCCTTTGGACACGTATTCGATGAGGGCTGGTCGTTTCGACTGGTAGGTGTGTCCGGTGGGGGTTGTCCAGTCGATCTGGCTGCCTGCGGTGGTAATTTTCCACCCGGGGAGGTGTTTGATCTTGTGAGATCGGCTGCAGAGGCCTTGGCCGTTGGCCAGGATGGTCGGTCCGTCATTGTTTAGGGCAGCGCTGTTGAAGGCGAGAATGTGGTCGAGGTGGCGGTCGGTGAGTCTTCCACTGGCGCTACGCGCCATTCTGCGGTGGCTGCTCTGCCGGGTTGGCGACAGCGGGCGTCGCGGATGGTAATGATTTTGGCCAGCGTGCCCTCGAAGCGGCGGCGTCGTTGGTCGCAATCGGTTAACCAGTGGTCGACGGGGTCAGTGAACAATCGTCGGATCCAGGTTTGGCCACCCGAGCAGATGATCCGGCGGGCCAGTGCAGCCGGGATGGGGCCGAAACCGGGCAGGGCTACGGGGTTGTCGTCGATGTCCAGGAGATTGCCGAGGGTCATGACCAAACCGATTTCGACACGCATACTGTCGGCGGTCTTGAGTCCGGTGACACGTTGGACGAACTCATCACACATCACCTGGCCCGTCGTTCGGTTGTCGCCGGCAGCCCGGGCCGTGCGTGCGGCCTGGGCGAGGGTGTTGTAAGCGGCCAACAATGGGGGCACCTCCCTGCACGAAGTGTTTGGGGGATTCGGCTGGACCGCGGACCTGGAGGACAGCAACGCCGTCGGTGTCTGGAAAGTAGGACACGAACCGGTCAGACCGGTTGGCCTTGGCACGTTCGAACGCGGCATCGGCATCGATGCCGATCGCATAGTGGCGGGCGAGGTCGCCGGCCTTGCGGGGCGTGAGCCCAACAATCAATCCATCGAGCAACGTATCGAGTCGGGTGACTTGTTCACGGTCCAAACCGGTCGACTCACGAACCACCAGCCGCGCCGCTTGTTCGGATATCCCACCGGCGGCGAACACGGCGGCCACGTGTGGCATCCGGGCCAGCCCGATCGCGAAACCATAGTGGTTGCCCGCAGCTGAGGGTGAAATATTGCGGGCCATGCCAAGTTCACCGATGACCGACAACGAGTGGTCGCCGTGGCCCAAGGTGATCTGTGAAGCACGTGATGTGTCGAGGGCGGCGATCTGTTGAGCCTGCATCGCTTGCGCGGCACGGACAACCAGCTCACAGGCCTTGATCGCATCGATCCGGTCACCGCGCATCGGA
>JACMOZ010000016.1 GCA_014377785.1 Aeromicrobium sp. | reverse complement strand
CCCGGCAGTGCTGCGGTCGTCGACGGTGAATCGATCTCCATGAAAACGGCCGACGAGGCCTCGGCCGCATACTGCAAACTCTCCCTCACGGTGGCGGCGCAGCAAGGCGTCAAGACTGTAAGTTCTGGTGACTCACGCCGTCAAGCCATCACCGACCTGATCATGTATGCCGTCGCAAAGAAGGTTGAAAAGCAACGAGGAGTGGCGGTCGATCCCACAACCTATGTCATCACCGACACCCAGAAGTCGCAGATCGCCCAGGCGTTCCCCCGGGCCGATCTCACCCAGATCGGTGATGCGATCGAGCGGAGCCAGCAAACGTATTCGATCATCGTCGCCGTCGGCCAGGCGTCGACCGGCGAGGTCATGGCTGGTGACACCAAGGCCGCGATCGAGAAGGCGGGACAGGCCGAGATTTTGAAGGCCTACAAAATCAGTGACATCTCGATCGATCCGCGTTTCGGGCTCAATGACCTCAGCCAAAAGATCGGCGACACCGGTTCGCTGTCGATCGCCGAGGTGACCGGCGCCGCGGCCGACCCGGCCGGATTGCCTCCCGCCCAGCGCTGCTCCTGATGCAAATCCTGGTCGTCAGCCCGCGGGTTGCGCCGGGTTTGCTGACACTGTCGGCGTGGGAAGCCTTGCGGGCGGCGCCCGTCGTACGCGCGGCCGAACTCGACGATCCGCACGTCGAAGCCATCATCACAGCCGGTATCGATGTCGAGTCGACGCCTGCTGTTCGGGCCAACGCAGTGCCCGCCTACGAGGCAGATGCCGTGTGGATCGCTCCGACTGGCGATGTCGGTTGGGCCCAGAGTGTGGCGACAGATCTGGTCGACGGTGAGTCTTTTCATGTGGAGATCATTTTCGGTTCGTATGACCAACCGGGCTCGCGACTGCTCGATCTGGTCGAGGTCATGGACCAACTGCGTACGCAATGCCCCTGGACCAAGGAACAGACGCACGCATCCCTGAGCCACTACTTGCTCGAAGAGGCCTACGAAACCCTTGAATCACTGGATTCGGGCGACACGGACCATTTACGCGAAGAACTCGGCGATCTGCTGATGCAGGTTGTCTTCCACGCCCGAATCGCCGCCGAAGCCGAGGGCTGGGACATCGACTCGGTCGCCGAAGGCATCGTCGCCAAACTCATTTATCGCAATCCGCACGTCTTCGGCGATGCGTCGGTGACTTCGGCGGCCGAGGTCGACGCTAATTGGCAAGCGCTCAAAGCCGTCGAGAAGGGGCGCAGTTCGCCGTTGGAGGGCATTCCCGCGCAATTGCCGGCGCTTGCCTACGCGGACAAGGTGTTGGGTCGCATCGGCGAAGCGACGGTCGACGGGGACGACCTGGGTTCACGATTGTTGGCTCTGGTTCAGGAGTCCCGCGCCGACGGTATCAACGCCGAAGAGGCGCTGCGCAAAGCAGTGCGTTTGCTGCTTTAGAGCGAGGCGTCAACGGCTCGTTGTCCGGCGCGGATAGGCTGTCGGTGGCACAAACACCGATCAAGGAGCTGGCGTGGCAAGCATCGAAGCCGTTGGAGCACGGGAGATTCTGGACTCGCGGGGCAACCCCACCGTTGAGGTGGAAATCGCCCTCGACGACGGCACAATCGGACGCGCGGCGGTCCCTTCCGGTGCCTCGACCGGCAAGTTCGAAGCCGCTGAACTCCGAGACGGCGGTTCGCGTTATGGCGGCAAGGGTGTGCTCAAGGCCGTTGCCGCCGTCAACGGCAAGATCGGCAAGGCAGTCATCGGCTTGGAGGCCGATGACCAACGCGCCCTCGATGGAGCCATGATCGCCCTCGACGGCACTCCCAACAAAGCAAAACTCGGCGCCAATGCCATCCTCGGGGTGTCTTTGGCTGCCGCGCGTGCTGCCGCCGAGTCGAGCCGACTGCCGTTGTTCCGCTATGTCGGCGGGCCCAACGCCCACGTGTTGCCGGTCCCGATGTTCAACATCCTCAATGGCGGGTCGCACGCCGACAGCGATGTGGACATCCAGGAATTCATGATTGCGCCGATTGGTGCCGGAACGTTTTCCGAAGCAGTGCAGCACGGCGCCGAGGTCTATCACGCGCTCAAGGGCGTGCTGAAAGCCGACGGCCTCAGCACCGGTCTCGGCGACGAGGGCGGATTCGCCCCCAACCTGTCGTCCAACCGTGCCGCCCTCGACCTGATCGTGCGCGCCATCGAAAGCACCGGCCTCAAGGTGGGAACGGACATCGCCCTCGCCCTCGACGTGGCGGCCTCGGAGTTCCATACCGACAGCGGCTACACCTTTGAAGGTGCCGCCAAAACGGCCGCGGAAATGACGGCTTATTACGCCGACCTCGTCGCCAATTACCCGATCGTCTCAATTGAAGACCCGCTCGATGAAGAGGACTGGGATGGCTGGGTCGCCATCACCGAGGAACTCGGCGACAAAGTCCAGATCGTGGGCGACGACCTTTTCGTCACGAATGTGGAGCGCCTCACGCGTGGACTCTCCGAAGGTGCCGCCAACTCGCTGCTCGTCAAGGTCAACCAAATCGGCACTCTCACCGAAACCCTCGACGCTGTGGAACTCGCGCACCGTCACGGTTTTTCCTGCATGATGAGCCACCGTTCGGGCGAAACCGAGGACACTACGATCGCCGACCTCGCCGTCGCCACCAACTGCGGCCAAATCAAGACTGGTGCCCCGGCCCGGTCCGAACGCGTCGCGAAATACAACCAGTTGATGCGCATCGAGGAACTCCTCGGTGCGGCCGCGTCATTCGCCGGCGCCTCGGCCTTCCCGCGATTTGTTTACTAGGACCACGGGGCTCATAGACGATGGCACCGACGTCGAAACGCGGACCGGGGCGTTCCTCATCTAAGGGCGCTTCCGGTTCACGTCCGGGTTCGCCTCGTACGCCATCCTCGAAGGCGGCTGCTCGCAAGCCGAAACGATCGGCGAAATTTACGACGCGCGCGGCCATGCTGCTGTCGGTTGTGCTGCTGCTGATCGCTTCCTACACATCGAGCCTGCACGCCTGGTGGGATCAAAAGGGCCAGATCGAGTCCGCCAACGCAGAGATCGTCATGCGCAAAGACGCGATCAAGGGCCTCCAGGACGACCAGGCCCGTTGGATCGACCGGGCCTTCGTCGAACAACAAGCGCGCGAACGCTTCGGCTGGGTGTTGCCCGGGGAGGTGGGCTACCGCGTTATCGGCAGTGACGGCAAAGTCCAGGGAGACGTGCCCACGCTCGATGCGCCGCCGGGGCCAATGGCCAAGCAGTGGTACGACTCGTTATGGGGGACCGTCGTCGAATCAGGTAAAGAGCCCAAGAAGATGAAGAAGGCCGTCGAACCCGATCCGAACGTCGTGCTGAAAAAGAAGAAGTGACCAGACCAGTAGCCCAGGCCGACCTGGATGCCGTCCAAAACCAACTCGGGCGGCCGCCGCGCGGAATCCTGGAGATCAGTTCGCGTTGCCCTTCGGGCCACCCCAATGTGGTCAAGACTGAGCCTCGTCTCGACGACGGGACGCCGTTCCCGACGCTTTACTACATCACCTGCCCGCGCCTCGCCGGGGCGATCGGCACCCTCGAGGTCTCCGGTTTGATGCGCGAAATGACCGACCGTCTTGCGGTTGAGCCCGAACTGGCGGCGCGTTATCTCCGCGCGCATACGAGTTATCTCGAACAACGCGAAGCCGTCGCCCAGGTGCCCGAAATTGCCGGGATTTCTGCCGGCGGTATGCCGTTCCGGGTCAAATGCCTGCATGTCCTGATCGGCCATTCCCTGGCCACGGGTCCGGGCATCAACCCGCTCGGAGATGAAGCCCTCGAGTTGCTCGGCGACTGGTGGGGTCAAAGCTCCTGCGCCCCAGCCCCAGCTCCAGCCCCAGCCCCGAGATTTGTGCGCTAACGGCGACTTTCGGCCTTGAAAATGGCCGTATGCGCACAAATCTCGGGGGGCTGCTCTTACGCCAACCTGTATTCGACTTCGGGGCGACCGGCCTTGCCAAATCTCGTTGAACGACCTGCCCGGTCACATGAGGCGAGATATTCCAGATAGCGTCGTGCCGTCACGCGTGAGGCACCGATGCTCGTTGCCATTTCTGTCGCCGAAAACGGCCGATCCGGTTCGGCGCGAAGTGCTCGCAGTATGTCTTCCAGGGTCTCGGTGCTCATGCCTTTGGGCAGGATTTCATGACGGGTGGCCGGCCTCAGAGAATTGAGCATTTCGTCGACATCCTGTTGGCCAGCGGCCTGCTCTTTGTCCTGAAAGTGTGCGCGATAGTCGGCATACTGCTCGAGCTTGACCTGGAAACCGGCAAACGTGAACGGTTTCAGCAGATAAGCGACTACCCCTTGCGACACCGCTTGCCGTACGACGTCCAGGTCGCGTGCCGAAGTCACGGCGATGACGTCGAGGTGGTGGCCGGCGGCCCGGATTTGTCGCAGCAGGTCGAGTCCGTGACCGTCGGGCAAATGCAGGTCGAGCAGGATGAGGTCGATCGGAACGCTGCCGATCAGGCGCACGGCCTCTTGCGTCGATCTTGCGACCCCGGCCACTCCGAACGCGGCCATTCGACCGATGTAGGCGGCATGGGCTTCGGCGGCGATGGCTTCGTCCTCGACTATGAGCACCTGGATCGTCACGAGTCAGCCTGTTCAATCCGACTCTGCCCAATCCGGATGGCGAATCGTGCGCCTCCCATGCCGCTCGACGTCACGGTGATCTCGCCCAGATAACGGCGCACGGCTTGACCGGCCAACGCGAGTCCGAGCCCTCGGCCGATGCCGCCTTCCTGTGGCTTGGTCGACCAGCCGCGGACAAATACCTGATCGCGATCGGCCGGGGAAATTCCCGCGCCGCTGTCCTCGATCCTGGCGTGAAAAAAACTATCGGCGGAGTCGATCCACACCGAAACATGGCGTTCGGGCGCTCCCTGCGCCGCGTCGAGAGCGTTGTCGATCAGGTTGCCCAGAATTGTCACGGCATCGGCCGGCGTGAGGGGTATGCCGGTGACGCTGCTGTCTGGTTCGAAGGTCAACTTAACGCCGCGCTCGGCTGCTTGTGCCATTTTGCCAAGCAGGAGGGCCGCGATGACGGGTTCATCGACCGACTGGACCATACGGTCGGTGAATTGCTGGGCGAGGGCGAGTTCCTGGGTCGCAAACTCGACCGCCGCCTCGGGTCGACCGATCTCGATGAGGGACACCATCGTATGCAGACGATTGGACGATTCGTGATTCTGCGAACGCAAAGTGTCGGCGAGGCCGCGAACGGTGTCGAGTTCGGCGGTGACGGCCTGCAGATCCGTACGGTCCCTGAGCGTCACGACCGAGCCGACCCCGCGTCCTTGCCAGTTGGCAGAGGCGTGATTGACGACGAGGACACGGTCGGCGACCAGATGGATGTCATCGGTGAGCGGCTTGCCCGAGGCAAGGGCGACCGCCAGGCCGGGGCTGAGCCCCAGAGAGGCGAAATCCTTGCCGATGGCTTGGTCGTCCACGCCGAGGAGTCGCTTCGCCTCGTCGTTCATGAGAGTGATCCGACCTTGCTGATCGAGCAGGAGCAACCCTTCGCGTACGGCGCGGAGCACTGCGTCGTAATACTCGTACATCCGGGTAATCTCGTTTTCGCCAAGACCGTGGGTTTGCTTCTTGAGCCGCCGGCTGATGAGCGAGGCGCCAAGAGCGCCGATCGCTCCGACCAGAGCGGCGGCGATGAGGATGGGTGGCAGTGCCGCCACGACCTGGTGCTGGACGCGCTCTGTGGTGATGCCGACCGAGACGAGTCCGACCACCCTGTCGCCGTCGCGGACTGGCTCAACCGTACGAACCGAAGGCCCGAGGGTGCCGGCGTATTCCTCGATGATGGGCTTGCCTGCGACGGCCGCCGTGATGTGACCGACGAACTTCTTGCCGATGTTGTCGGTGTTGGGGTGGGTGTAGCGAATACCCTTCGTGTTCATGACCACGACGAAATCGGTGCCGGAATCACGACGGATGGCCTCGGCATACGGCTGCAGGATCGTGCTCGGATCGCGTGTCGACAAGGCAGCGCGGACGGTGGGGGAGTTTGCGACGGAGACGGCGATCGCCCCGACCCGGTCGCGGGCCGCGTCACCGCTGACCTGCCGGGCGTTGAGCCACGCCAAGGCAACACCCCCGACGACGAGAGAAAAGACGACGACGAGTTGCCATGCCAGGATCTGGCGCGCAACAGTGCGTTCGCCGGGTCGAGTCATGACAGGCATTGTGCCTTAGGGAGTGGGTGAACTCTAAAAACTCTATGAACACAACTGTGACCGCCATCACAATCGGCCCGATGCTGTCGGGGTGCCGAAAATTTCGGTGCACGCACGTGAGAGGACCTCATGGCATCGCTGGTCACCAAACCGGTCAAAAAGGACCGGACCCATTACTTGTATCTCGCGGTCGTCGTTGCTGTCGCGCTCGGCATCATCGTCGGCCTCGCGGCACCCAATTTTGCGGTCGAGCTCAAGCCAATCGGGACGGGCTTCGTCAATCTCATCAAGATGATGATTGCTCCCGTCATTTTCTGCACCATCGTCCTCGGGGTCGGTTCTGTCCGCAGTGCCGCGCAAGTTGGCAAGGTCGGCGGGCTCGCTCTCGGCTACTTCCTCACCATGTCGACGGTCGCCCTCGGCATCGGGCTTGTGGTCGGCAACATCGTGAAGCCCGGAGCTGGGCTCGATCTGACCAAGGACGTGGCCTCAGCCGGTGCGAGCCAGGTCGCGCCGGAGAGTTCGACGACAGCCGAATTCATTATGCATGTCATTCCCGACACTCTGGTCTCTTCGCTGACGTCGGGTGACATCCTTCAGGCCCTCCTCGTCGCGCTCCTGGTGGGCTTTGCCATTCAGGCGATGGGTCGCAGCGGCCAACCGATCCTGACGGCTATCGGGCATACACAAAAGCTCGTCTTCCGGATCCTGGCGATGATCATGTGGCTCGCCCCGATCGGTGCCTTCGGCGCGATGGCAGCGGTCGTGGGTGAGACGGGCGTCGACGCGCTCAAGAGTCTTGCCGTCCTGATGTTCGCTTTCTATGTCACCTGTGCCGTGTTCGTCTTCGGTGTCCTGGGCACGGTGCTTCGTATCGCGACCGGCATCAACATATTTTCGTTGTTCAAGTACCTCGGCCGCGAATTCCTGCTCATAGTGTCGACGTCCTCCTCGGAGTCGGCTCTGCCCAGGCTGATCGCCAAAATGGAACACGCAGGTGTCGCCAAGCCGACTGTCGGTGTCGTTGTGCCTACTGGCTATTCGTTCAACTTGGACGGTACGGCGATCTACCTCACTATGGCAACGCTCTTCATTGCCGAGGCCATGGGTGAACCGCTCAGGATGGGTGAGCAGATTTCCTTACTGGTCTTTATGGTCGTGGCCTCGAAGGGTGCCGCCGGTGTGACCGGCGCCGGCCTCGCCACGTTGGCGGGCGGCCTCGCCTCGCACCGACCGGACCTCGTCGACGGTGTCGGACTAATCGTTGGTATCGACCGCTTCATGTCGGAGGCACGCGCCGTGACGAACTTCGCCGGCAACTCCGTAGCAACATTGCTCATCGGCACCTGGACGAACTCCCTCGACCGGGCCCAGCTGGACCGAGTGCTTGCCGGCGAAGATCCCTTCAACGAGTCAACAATGGTTGACGACGAAGAAGAAGCCGAGCAGTTGGTCTCCGTACCTGTTGGTTGAGGTCCGAGATTTGTGCGCGTACGGCGGGTTTCTCGTCCAAGAGTCGCCGTCAGCGCACAAATCGCGGGGTTGGATGCACTCCGTGCGGGCCGAATTGTGTTCGCTACCCTCGACTCATGCCGACTGACACACCGAACCGAGTCGCAGCGATCGATTGCGGCACCAATTCGATAAGGCTTTTGGTCAGCGACGTCGTGGGTGAAAACAAGATCGACATCGTGCGCGAGATGCGCATCGTCCGGCTGGGTCAGGATGTCGACAAGACCGGGCACTTGGCCGACGAGGCCATCGCCCGCACGCTCACGGCGACCCGGGAGTTCGCCACCCTGATCAGGACTCTTGGCGCAGACCGGGTCCGTTTTTGCGCCACCTCGGCGGCCCGTGACGCCGACAATGCCGAGGAATTCTCCGACGCCATCGAGGGCATCATCGGTGTGCGACCGGTGGTTCTGAGCGGCGAAGAGGAAGCGAAAGCGTCTTTCCTTGGGGCTGCCGGCGACTTGCCCGTGGCTCGCACGCTCGTCGTCGACATCGGCGGGGGTTCGACCGAACTCATAGTGGGCACCGGCGACCACGTCGAATGGTCGGTCTCCCTCAACATAGGTTCGGTACGTATGACCGAGCGATATCTCTCCTCCGATCCGCCAACAGTCGCCGAAGCGTCCGATTGCATGGCCTATGTCGACACCGTCCTCGACAAGGTCATCGGCGACATCGCGCCCATCGATTTATTCGTCGGTGTGGCCGGCACGATTACGACCGTCGCCGCCCACACTCTTGCCATTCCGTCCTACGATTCGGACGCGATACATCATGCCGAACTCAAGCTCGGCGACGTCAGCAACGCCTGCATTTCGCTCGCCCGTATGACCGTCGCCGATCGGCGCGCACTGCCCTTCATGCACCCTGGAAGAGCCGATGTCATCGGTGGCGGTGCGCTCATTCTGGACCGGCTTATCGAACGGCTTCCGCTGCATACCGCGACCCTTTTGGTGAGTGAGCACGACATCCTCGACGGCATCGCTTGGTCCCTCGCAGTATGAGACGCCGAATCCCCCGTTGCCGTGAACTTGCACCGCTGTTGCGGTTCAAGCGACCGACGCTCCGACTCAAGAAGCGTCGGCTGCAGTCGGCGCTGACGATCGGGGATCTGAGGGCGATCGCCAAGCGCCGCACGCCTAAGGCGGCGTTCGACTACACCGAGGGAGCGGCTGAGGCAGAGATTTCGCTCGCTCGCGCACGGCAGGCTTTCCAGGACATCACCTTTCATCCGTCGATCCTTCGCGATGTCTCCGACGTGGATACCTCGGTCGAGGTGCTCGGCGGGCACTCGGCCTTGCCATTCGGCATCGCGCCGACCGGTTTCACCCGGATGATGCAGTCCGAGGGTGAGATCGCCGGAGCCTCGGCCGCCGGTGCTGCGGGCATCCCATATTCGCTCTCCACGATGGGCACGACGTCGATCGAGGACGTCCGCGCCGCCAACCCCGTCGGCCGCAACTGGTTCCAGCTCTACATGTGGAAAGACCGCGAACGATCGATGGCCCTCGTCGACCGTGCGGCCGCGGCCGGTTTCGATACCCTGCTCGTTACGGTCGACGTTCCGGTCGCGGGCGCGCGCCTGCGCGATGTCCGCAACGGTATGACGATCCCGCCGACCCTGAGTCCGCGCACCGTGCTCAATGCGTTGCCACGACCGGCCTGGTGGATCAACTTCCTGACGACCGAGCCGTTGGCCTTCGCTTCGCTCGACAAGTGGTCGGGCACCGTCGCCGACCTGATCGAAACGATGTTTGACCCGACCGTTTCCTTCGAAGATCTGACTTGGATCAAGGAGCAGTGGAACGGCAAACTCGTCGTCAAGGGCGTTCAGAGTCTCGACGACGCGAAGAAACTCACCGACATGGGCGTCGATGCGATCCTTCTGTCCAACCACGGTGGGCGCCAACTTGATCGCGCCCCCATACCGTTTCATCTTCTTCCCGAAGTCGTCCGCGAAGTCGGCAAGGACACCGAGATCCACGTCGACACAGGCATCATGTCCGGAGCCGATATCGTTGCGGCGATCGCCATGGGAGCGGACTTCACTCTCATTGGCCGCGCCTATCTCTACGGACTGATGGCCGGCGGTCGGGACGGCGTCGACCGTACGATCGAGATCCTCAAGACCGAGATCGTGCGCACCATGAAACTCCTCGGCGCGCGTTCTATCGACGAGCTCAATCCGGGACACGTGACTCAGCTTGAACGGCTCACCCCGCGGCGCTGGTCTTAGCAATTTGCGGCGTGGCCTGGCGATAGGGTGAACCGACGCTCCCGTAGCCCAATCGGCAGAGGCAGACGGCTTAAAACCGTCAAAGTGTGGGTTCGAATCCCACCGGGAGCACCAGAATCACCGACGGTAGAGAGGGCGGGACATGGACGGGTCATTTCGCCAGGAATGCCTGGCAGACGAAGGTCATCTCGGCGGCATTGTCGTACCGCCCAGCCGCACAGGCGGGGGAGCTCGTCGTGACTGACGCCGTGATTTTCGACATGGACGGGACACTGTGCGATGTCTCGAGCATCGAACATTTCGTCGAGGGCGAGAACCGCAACTTCGATGCGTTCCATGGCGCCGCGATCGACTGCCCGCCGCATCTGCACGTGGTCGAGGCCGTCACACAAGCCCGGGAGGCCGGCAACGCCATCGTCATCGTCACGGCTCGATCGGCGAAATGGCGTGACTACACGATCATGTGGCTCGACAAGTACGACATCGGCTTCGACCACCTATACATGCGGATCGAAGCAGATTTCCGGCCCGATTATGTCGTCAAGGCCGACATTCTCAAGGCGATCAAAAAGGATGGTTTCGAGCCGACTCGCGCCTGGGACGACAACCCGAAGGTCATAGCGTTGTGGCGCGAGAACGGCATCGACGTCACCGAGGTTCGAGCCGGGGTACCGATACGGACTGACGGCGAGGCCGGTTTCAACGATTTCTGACATCGGAATCAATTTTGTGTAGGATGTGGTGACCGACGAGGTCATTGAAGACGCTCCCCTTTCAACGAAGCTCAGATCATGATGGAGTCCGCCGATGAACGTTCACGTCACTGGAGAGCAAGTAGGCGAAGAAAGGTTGTCCACTGCGCAGCCCAGTTCCAGCCCAAACCAGGCACCCATTTCTGCCAAGGGGCATCGGACTCGCCGCAAACTTCTCGACGCCGCTCAGATTGTGTTCGAACGAGACGGCTTTTTGAACACGAAAATAGCCGACATCTCTCGCGAAGCCGGCGTTGCACACGGCACGTTTTACACCTACTTCGATTCCAAGACCGAAATCTTTCGCATTCTGGTCGCCGAAGTCATGGAAATGGTCTACAACACGCAAATTACCCCCGGTGATGGAAGCGATCTAACTCCTCGTCAGAAGGTCGAACGGGGTAACCGGCAATGGGTGAAAGTCGTGCACCAACACCGGGCGATGCTTCGCCTTCTGGAAGAGGTGGCGACCTTCGACGATGAAATTTTCGCAATGCGTCTCCGGGTACGAGTCGAATCTGCAGAGCGTATTCGCAAAAGCATTGAACGCTGGCAGCAGAAAGGCATAGCACGGACCGATCTCGAGTCCGGACCTATGGCCGGCGCCCTCGTTTCGATGGTCAGCAACTTCACCTACTTCTGGCTAATGCTTGGCGAGAGTGACTACGACGACGAGACGGCCATCCGAACGCTGACCGAACTTTACGCCTCCGCACTCCAACTGCCCGGCGATCCGTAGACCCGGTGAAGCCGTATACCCGAAGTAAACCTGCCAAGACCGTAGCCGCTAACTAACGTCGATTCGAATTTCGGAGAACAGAATGTCAGTAACTGTCATCGCAACCATGCACGCACAAGATGGGCTTCAGGAGGACGTCGTTCGGGCCCTCACGGAAGTAACCGGGCATTTTCATGCCGAGGAGGGATGCCTCAAGTACACCCTTCACACCAGCGGCAAGGACCGTGTGATCATCATCGAGTCATGGCGTGACAAGGAAAGCCTCGCCGCGCATGCAAACGGTCCACATTTTGCAGCACTGAACGCACGCTTGAAGGAAATGCTCGTCGGCGATTCTCAGATCGCGTTTGCCAAGCCAGTTGCTGCTGGTGATTCAATTCAAGGCACCATCTGAAGTGATCTGTCCGAGTATCGGTCTGCAGGTTCAGGAAAAGCCCACGACGGAATGCGGCCGGTAGGGTTCCTCGAGGCGCGTGACCTCGGCGTCCGTTAAATCGAGTTCGAGCGCTGCCACCGCGTCGTCCAGGTGATGCGACAGTCTCGCGCCAATGATGGATGCTGTGACGGCCGGTCGCTGCGCGACCCAGGCCAGCGCGACTTGCGCTTGCGCGACCCCTCGTTTCTCAGCGATCTCGGCAACTCGTTCCACGATTTCTCGGTCATCTTCCGACGTGTCATACAGCATCGTGCCGAACTGATCTGTTTCGGTTCGTTCACTCGTCGCGCCCCAGGCTCGGGTGAGGCGACCGCGTGCGAGGGGGCTCCACGGAAGGACCGCAATTCCTTGGTCTATACAGAGTTGATGCATCTCCCGCTCTTCCTCACGGTTTAGCAGGTTGTAATGATCCTGCATCGACACGAACCGAGTCCACCCATGAAGGTCCGCAAGATACAGCGCCTTCGAGAACTGCCACGCGTACATCGATGAGGCACCTACATACAGGGCCTTGCCCGCCTTGACTACATCGTGCAGTGCCTCAAGCGTCTCCTCTATGGGGGTCGCCGGGTCCCAACGATGGATTTGGTACAAATCGACGTAGTCTGTGCCAAGGCGACGAAGACTCGCGTCGATCTCGGTCATGATGGCCTTGCGAGAGAGACCACTTCCATTTGGCCCAGGGCTCATGGCGCCGTGAACCTTCGTCGCGAGAACAACTTCGTCTCTACGGGCATAGTCACGGAGTGCCCGGCCAACGATTTCTTCGCTCGAGCCGTCCGAATAGACATTGGCGGTGTCGAAGAAGTTGATTCCCAACTCGATAGCACGCTTGATTATCGGTCGGCTTTCCTCCTCCGCAAGCGACCACGGATGCTTTCCACGTTCAGGTTCGCCGAAGGTCATGCAGCCCAAGACGATGCGGGAGATATCCAGCCCAGTCGGGCCCAGTTTTACGTATTCCATTGGCTTTCCCCTCCTCACGCTCGCCCGAGGGAACGTCCGCCGTCGACGACAAGATTGGCACCGGTGATGTACGCAGCGTAGTCGCTCAGTAGGAATGAAGCGGCATGCGTCATCTCCGAAAGGACTGCTGCCCGACCCAGCGGAACCTCTCCTATCGCCTTTTCTCGCATACCTGGATCTTTAAACAGGATCTCCGCTCCGGGAGTCTCTTCTGTGATTCCCGGAGTCAGCACATTGAGACGGATCCCGTGCTGCCCCCAAGCCCCAGCCAGCGATTTGGTCATGGCGACCACGCCAGCCTTGGCGCTCGCCGAGTGAGCAGTTTGGGGCCCGCCGAGCAACGCTCCGACCGTCCCGATGTTCAAGATCGATACACCGTGGTGATTCGCGATTGCCTGCCTACCAACCGCCTGCGTCCAGTTCCAGCTTCCGTCGAGGACTATCCGCACAACGGCGTTCCAGGCGTTGACAGACATGTCCTCGGGTGCCACCCGAAAGTTACCGGCGGCGGAATTCACTAAAACCTCAATTGGTCCGAAATCAGCCGTGACCTGCTGCGTGATCTCATCAATACGCTCGGTTTCGCGGACATCACCAACGAAGGCGTGAGCGGAGGCGCCTCGCTGGGTCAGCTCTTGGGCAGCTTCCTCAAGGAGCTGTTGGCGTCTACCGACGAGAATTACTGTGGCTCCGAGAGTGGCCAGTTCACTGGCGATTGCGTTTCCGATCCCACTGCCACCCCCCGTGATGACGGCGACGCGGCCCTGGAATGTGTCTAATGGGAGCATGTTTTTCCTCTCGGGCGAGTAGACCGCCTTGTAAATCAATTGGTTTCCTTGTCGCTGGCGAAGGCAGCGAAAGGATCCTGGGATTCGTAGGGAAACCCACGAAGACCTACGTTTGGGTTTTCCCGGTTGAAGGTCCAGTACTGCCGGATCTCGCCAATTAGTCCGTCGGTGAACTCGTAGTACTCGGATCCGCGTACGCTGAATGGCTGCCCGTCTTTGTGCCCATGCATCGACCATTCGATTGCTGCGACTTCGTTGTCGCCGACGTACGTATTTACTTCCCAGACGGCGCCTCCCCACTGCTCGCGGACATTCGCATAAAACTGTCCGATCTGTGTGGCCCCTCGCACTGGTTTGTGGTTCGTGTCGTAAATGACTGCGTCTTCAGAGAAGTAGCTCGCGACTGCTGACTCGTCACCACGGCTGCAAGCAGCGAAATAGTTTTCGACAAGCGACCGGCGGCTCACAGGTTGCCCCTTCACTGGTGAGCAATTTGATGATGGATTGTGTGACACATCTGTCTTCGCCGAAGGCCGGATGCGAGATTCATGCGCCCTGACTCGTCGACGCGCGGAAATGAGCACGAGTGCCGCGAGGACCATCATGGCTCCGGTGGCTGACCACGCGACGGTGTATGAGACATTGTCAGCGAGAAGTCCAAAGAGCAGTGGACCCAAGACGCATCCCACGGACGTTCCGGTTTGGGTAAGTCCGGTCGCTGCTGCTGGCGCCGAGGGATTGAGTTGCACCACCGCGAGAACGAATAGTCCCGGCCACCCCCAACCAGCGCCGAAGGCGAGAGGTGCGCCGATCATGAACAAAACAGAGTTCCCGGTGGCAATCGCAGCAACACCAACCGCGCCGACTAACAGCATGATGGCGATTACTTCCAAGTGAAAACGGCCGCGCCTGTCAGCCAACACGCCTGCGAATATGCGCCCAGCGATGCCAAGCCCGCTCGCTGCGGCGAAGAGAAGTCCGGCGCTGGCCTCATTGAGGCCCGAATTGACGCCGCCGGCCACCATAAAAATGGCTAGCGAGCTTCCCCCAGCGGCCGCTAGGCCTGCCCCTAAAGCGAGAACTAGCAGGCTGTTTCGTGGAAGTCTTGCGACCCCCCGAGAGTCGGGTCGGTCCCAAGTCGCCACGCGCCTATTGCCGGGGGCCATGAGTGCCACAACTGCTGCGATGATTGCGAAGACGGCAAAAGCCCAGCGCCAGCCGATGGTCAGCCCCAGAAGGGGCACCGCCAGGCCGGCAAGCAAGGATGCCATGGGAATGGCAGAGTACTTGGCCCCGTATGCGGCGCCCTGTCGGTCAGCATGAATCCTCTGCGCCACGTAAAGGTTCGTGGCCGGCTGCGTCAAGGCATTGATGGCACCCGCAACCGTCAATAAGATCAGCAAAGTAGCAAACGTGTAGACCGCGGTCGAGACCAAGAGCAGCAAGATCGCCACCAACAGAACGGCGATGCGCATCGCTTTCAGCGCACCCAGGCGATCGATGATGACGCCCGCAAACGGGGAGACCACAGCACCTGCGCCGAAAAAGGCAGCGGGCGCAGCCCCGAGTGCGGCGGCCGAGAATTCGAGATCTGCACCGACTTGTACTGCCAGCGCTGCCGTCAGAAAGAGGGGCAGCACTGTGATTGTGGAGACGGCGATTGCGGCAGCGCTGGGTCGCAGCACCGCTCGAGATTCGGGGTCTTCTCCCACGCCTAGCGGGCCTGCCATTCGGGCTCTCGCTTCTCCGTAAATGCGGCCCACCAAGTGGGTTTGATACTGACGTCTCGATGGTGGTTTTGCCCAATCCGGCGGATCCGCTCGAAGGATGCGTCGGCACCCAAACTAGTGGGGCGATCTGGATCGATCATGAAGGTTATGACGGGCAAAACAAGCCTCTCTTCATCAGTATCGGCCAAGTGACGTGCGCCAACTAAAACTGAAATTGATCCCAATGTCAATACTTTCCCGAAGCCGAGATCATTACCGGTTAGTGCTTCTTGCGGCCTCGTCGGAGAGCGGTCCGCACTAACGAGATCAATCGAGTGTCGCGTCTTGCCGGCCACAAATTTAGCCACCGAAGGGTATTGACATTGACATCAGGTTTAGAGCATAGTGACGCCCACGTCAATTTGTGCCTCACGTCACATTCATGTCATTGCAGGGCCAAATGGGCCCTGCGCGAGGAGATCAAGTGCAGCAGGCAATTTTCGAGAAAACCGAAGACCCAGCGAAGGAAGGGGGCGTCCCATTGAGCGACGGCGACCAGTCGAATGGCAATGTGCTTTCGGCACTCTTCAAGCCTCGATCGGTCGCGATCGTCGGAATGTCTGGCAAATCGGAAAGTCTGACCGCTCGGCCACTTGCCTTCCTGCAGCGAAGTGGTTTCACGGGTGAGCTTTACCCGGTAAACCCGAACTACGAAGAGCTCCGCGGTATCACCTGTTACCCGTCGCTCGGCGCCATCGTGGGCCCGATCGATCTGGTGCTGAGCATGGTCCCAGCGGCCGGTGTAGCCGACGTCGTGCGGCAGGCCGGACAAGCCGGCGCTAAGGCGGTCATTGTTTTCGCCTCGGGATTCGCCGAAGTCGGACCCGAAGGTGTGGCTCTACAGAGCGAACTTGCGCAAGCCGCACGCGAGGCTGGCGTGCGAGTCCTCGGTCCGAACTGCCAAGGTGTCATCAACAATTCGCTCGGACTCATCGCCACCTTCACGGGTGCTGCTGATCGCGAACTCCCGCCTCCCAGCGGTGTGGCCTATGTCGGTCAAAGTGGCGCCATTGGCGGATCTGTACTCGACCTGGCCACCGAGATTGGGCTGGGCCTCACCGCGTGGGCCAGCACCGGGAACCAGGCCGATCTGACACTGGTCGAGGTAGCGACCGCATTGCTTGATGACGACGGAATCCGCGTCGTCCTCATGTATGCGGAGGGCATCACCGACGGGAGTTCGTTTGTCGCGCTGGCGAAGAAGGCCGATGCGCTGGGCAAGCGGCTGGTCATTCTGAGGTCGGGCCGATCGAGCGTGGGTCGTAGGGCGGCCGCTTCGCACACCGGCGCGATGCTCGGTGATGATCTCCCGCTCGTGCTGACCGCTCAGCATTATGGGGTCATCCTCGTCGATGATGTCGACGAGTTGCTTGCTGTCGGTGCAGCCCTTGCCTCAACCAAGCCTATGTCCGGCCGTCGTGTTGGCATCATCACGACCTCCGGCGGAGCGGGGATCCTCGCAGCCGACCATTTCGAACTGCACGGTGTCGAAGTCCCGGAGCTCGCAAGCGAAACACAACAGGATCTGCAGAAGTTTGTCCCTGACTTCGGTGCGACATCCAACCCGGTGGATGTGACCGCGCAGATCCTGAACATGGCGAATTGGACGGACGCATTCGCTAATGTTTGCGCGACCGTTGCTAAGGATCCGTCGGTCGATGCGGTCGCCGTCGTCCTGACGATGGTGACCGGAAAGCAGGGTGCGATGCTCGCGGACGTGCTCGTGCGTGCAGCCGCAGGCATTGACAAGCCGCTCTTGGTGACTTGGCTCGCGGGGCGGGAACAGACCCTGGAGGGGCGCGAACTTTTCCGTGAACACAGTTTCCCGGTGTTTCCCTCGGTGGGAGACCTTGCGCGCACCGTTGCCCACATTGCTCCAGCCCTCGGCTTCACTGACGTCGCGCCCGCGGTAGCCCGAGTCAGCACATTGCCTGCTCTCTTTGACGCCTGCGCAAACGGCTCCGCACAGTCCGAAGAGCTACTTGGCGCACTCGGTGTGGCCAGTCCACATTCAGTGATCGTCTCGAATGCCGAAGACGCCGGGCGAGCGGCAGGCGAGATCGGCGCCCCGGTCGCCATGAAGTTGCACTCTTCGCAGCTTGCACATAAGTCCGACGTCGGAGGGGTCCGCCTGGGTATCGAGCCCTCGGGCGCCACAAGCGTGTTTGTCGAGCTCATGGCGTTGGCGGATTCCAACGAGATCCCGGACGTAGAAGGCGTCCTCATTCAAGAAATGATCCCGGCGGGCGTCGAACTCATCATCGGTGCCACAAGCACGGGGGATGGTTTCCCGGCGATGGTGACTGTAGGCATCGGTGGCATTACGACAGAGATTTACCGTGACGTCATCTCGCAAATCGCCCCTGTGAGCGCAAGGAGCGCGCGCTCCATGCTCGAGCGACTTCGCGGTTGGCCGCTGCTCAACGGATTCCGTGGCTCGGCGAAAGCCGACGTTAATGCAGCCGTAGGCGCTGTTGTTGCGGTCAGCGAACTTATCGCAACGCTTTCCGACCGGGCGGTCGAATTCGAGATCAACCCGTTGATTGTTGCTGCCGAGGGACAAGGGGCATACGCCGTCGACCTGCTCATAAGCACCGCAGTTTCTTAATAACCCACTGACCTCCTGAACAACCCACGGTCACAGACAATACGTCGACCACTCAATGAGAAGGACACCAAAGCATGGGACAAATAGGACTCGAAAAAAAGGACGGCGTCGCGATTCTGACGATCGACTCTCCCGAGGTCAAGAACGGACTCACCCCAGAGATGGGTCTCCAGCTCGTGGCCGCGTGCGACGAAATCGACGCCGATATGACAATCGGTGCCGCTGTGTTGCAAGGGGCCGAAGGCACATTCTGCTCAGGTGCGGATCGCCGCCGCTGGCAGCCTGGTAGCGACCAGGCCGAAGACAAGACCTACCGAGAATCGGGAGCGGTCTACAGCGCCTTCACCCGAGTGGGCAAGCTCGCCGTGCCGACGATAGCCGCAGTGCGCGGTGCAGCAGTGGGTGCTGGAATGAACTTGCTGCTCGCCACCGACCTGCGAATCGTTGCCAAGGACGCTCGACTGATCTCCGGTTTCTTGAAGATTGGGTTACACCCCGGTGGCGGCTATTTCACCATCTCGCACCGCGCTGCCGGGCGTGAAGGCACGGCAGCCATGGGCTTGTTCCAGGAAGAAGTCGATGGGGACCGCGCAGTAGAAATCGGCCTCGCCTGGAAGTCCGTCGACGACGCGGAGGTCGAGAGTCTCGCGTTTGAACTCGCCTCGCGTCCGGCGAAGGACCCAGAGCTCTCACGTGAAGCGACTCGTTCGTTCCGGATTGAGGCGGCGAACCCCGGCATCGGCTGGGATGCGGCGTTGCAGTTCGAGCGCGGCACCCAAATGTGGTCGCAGCGCCGCCGCAATGTGTCTTGATTTCATCCATCAATAACGACTTAAGGAGATTTGAGCATGCGTAAAAAATCAACACTTGTTTTGATGCTGGCGGCCTGTCTAACCTTTGCAACCGCGTGTAGCTCCAGTAATGGCAGCAGCACCACCGGGGAATCCAAACGAGCGGCACAGACAAAGGTCTGTCCCGCAGTAGACAAGTCGGCGATCGACCCCTCGGCAACCTTCAACTGGATCTATAGCGTGGGGAACTCGAGTTTCGATCCCGACAAGATCACCACGAACAACAGCCAGATGTACCTGTACCCGATTTACGACAGCTTGGTGCACGTCGATGCCGAGGGCGTGCCACAGCCGATGCTCGCGAAGAAGTGGACGATCGACAAGAACGGGCTGTCATTGACGATGGACCTGATCAAGGACTGGACTTATCATGACGGCACTTCTTTCGACGCCGCGTCGGTGAAGGCCAACCTCGACCGGCACCGTGCGGCTGGCTCATGGAATGAGTCGGCACTCAAAGACGTCACCGGCGTAACGGTTGTCGATGCAGACACGGTGAAAATCGACACGAAGCAGGGCGCATCCGCGCTTGTTGCCGTGCTCGCGAGTTCCGCGGGGATGATGATGAGCCCGGCGGTGTTCAACGATCCGAAACAGGCGCTGACCCCGACCGGTGGTTCCGGCGCTTTCGAGTTGAGTGGTTACAAGCCGGGCAGCAAGGTCGAATACACGGCAGTGGACAAGTACTGGGCGCCTGACACGTTGCATGTTGCCAAGATGGTGTATCTCGTGTCTGGTGATGACAATGCGCGTTTGAACTCGGTGGTCAGCGGTGCTGCGGACTCGACGTTCCTGCGCGCGAGCATGTACGAACCGGCAAAAAAGGCCGATCTGGTTGTGTGCGAAGCACCAAGCCTGTCGAGCTACACGTTGAGTCTCAACGTGTCGAAGTCTGAGTTTGGCAAAAAGGACGTCCGCCAGGCAATCAACTTTGCCGTCGATCGAAACGCAGTTTCCGCAGTGACCAACGGCTTCTGCAAGCCGGGGATCCAGATGTATCCGACGTCCTACTACGCCTCGGATCCGGATCTGAAACCGGATAAATACAAGCAGGACGTGGCTAAGGCCAAGGCGCTCCTCAAGGAAGCCGGGTTGCCCGACGGATTCGAGTTCACGCTCGAGGTCGTCAACCTCGACATCTACCAGCAAATCGCCGAAATAGTTCAGGCGAACCTGCAGGAGGTCGGGATCAAGATGAACATCGTCCCGGTCGAAATCACCAAACTTGCCGAAGACTACTCGGTCAACAAGTCCGCCGACGCAATTTTGTTTGAACAGAAGGCCGAGTCGGATCCCAGCATTCAGATCGAGTCGTATTACATCAAGGGTGGCTTCAACAATCCTGGCGGCTACTCCGATGACGCGGTCACGAAGTTTAACGATGAGGGCAAAGTCGGTGCCACCACCGAAGAGCGTGCGGCGACCTACAAGAAGCTCTACAAAGCCGTGGATGACAGTGTCGCGCCCAATGTGACTTTGTGCCATCTCACGACGCCGATGACTATGAATGACAAGACGATGGGAGTGGAAATCTATACCGATGCCTCGCGGCAGTTCCGCGGCGTAGCCATCAAGAAGTAGTTGACCCAACCCCGCGTGGGGTCAGACGCTCGCAAGCGTACTGGCCCCACCTCGACCTCGGAGGCCCTACGTGCTTCGCCTATTTGGCACCCGCCTTCTGATGACGATTCCGTTGCTCCTCGTTGTCAGTTTTCTCATTTACAGCCTTATCGTGCTCGTCCCCGGCGACCCCGCAGTTGCCTTGGCAGGTCAAAATCCTTCGCCGGACCAAATCGAAGCGGT
>JACMOZ010000191.1 GCA_014377785.1 Aeromicrobium sp. | reverse complement strand
CCGGATCGCATCCGTACCGCTCCCGTCCGCACCGGTCCCCTCCCCGCGGTCGCCGTTTTCGTCGTGCCTGCCAGTGTGGAAAACGCAGTCGACGTACCCGTCGACGTAACCGTGAACGGATGCGGCGGTGAGTGGGTCCATATCCCAGGTCATTCGGTGCATGCCGTTCGCCAGTTCGGTGATCGACAGTTTTCGTCGACGAACCAGATCTTCTTCGCGGGGTTCGATGCCGTCGATGTCGAGGCGATCACGGCACTGGATCGCCAACGAGCGCACCAGATCTGCCGGGGCTGTGCGAGCGAAGTCGACCGTCACCTCCTCTGCATACGCGACATCGTCCGAATGGGCTCGAGGGCTGGCCTGGTCGAGGTTGGTGACGATAGCGGCCGCGGCGTCCACTCCCACCATGCCGTTATCGAGGGCAGCTGCAAGATGCGGGTAACGCGGCGAAATCATCTCACCGGTGATGCTCAGCGACGGGGATGTCGCAGTGGCGACGCGCACGAACCGGGCAGCTTCCTGTCGCCCGATTCGCCCCACCCGGATGAGGGAGGCGACCGCACTAGCATCCATCAACCGATGTGCGGGACCGTGCCGACCCAGACTCGGTCGAGACCGTTCGGTCACCTCCGCGATCAGTCGAACGATGGTCGCATCCGTCGCCCGTCGCGTCTGGAACTGTTCCGCTAGGGCGAACATGAGCTCGCTGTCGGTGAGCGTGCTGTGCATGAGCTCGCTGTCGATAAGCGTGCGGCTGACACGATTCGTCGCATCCGCGCACGCTCGGTCCACCGGTGGAGCGGCGGTCACGGTGGTTCTTTGCATGCACTGACTCTCGCACCGACCACCGACATTCAGCCGAAGTAATCGGTCCGTGAACAGCACTTCCTGTGGATAGTCGCCGGCCGTGCGCCGCTGTGGAGGAGTGGTCGTCAGCCCCAGAAGATGGCTGTTGGATCCGTCTGCAACTCCGCCAGGATCTCCACGAGGGAGACCCCCACACCGATATCACGCGAGTAGTTGAGCAGGCGATCGTTCCGGTCGGTGGCATACAGAATCCACGTGTTCACAGCCGGGTCCACGGTCAGCTTCGCGATTCGCCTCGAGGACCATTCGGGCCCGAAGTCTTCGCGCCACGGTGGCCGTCGCTCGGTGATCACCGCGGAATTACCGCGAAAACTGGCCGAAACGAGGATCTCGTCGCGAAGATCTGCTGGCACCCGAGCCTCGCACCAGGAGCTGATTCGTCGACGGTCGAGTTCGGTGATGGCCACGATTGGATGGTAGCAACGGAGTGGCTGTCAGACGAACTTCGGCGCAATGCACCAGTTCGTTTTGGTTTCCTGTTTAGGCAGGCCATTCTCTAGTTGACACCCCGCGGTTAGCACCCCACTACTCCCGAAGCCCTACCGGTGGATCGAGGCCGCATTCTCAGCCCAATCGACGGATCGCGGTTTAGGTGCGTAGGACCGACAAATGTCGACTAGCGTCACCTTCAAACGCCACCATCATGTCTACGGCGACCGTGGGACCGGGTCGTGATACCCGAGACCACGCGGCTGGGATCGGGTCAGTTCCATTCCAGTCCATTCCAGATAACACCTGCCGTTCCGCGCTTTCGACGATTCCGACTCTCCCGTGTATGGTGACAAAGGTTCATCATAACGCTGTGATGTCCCTCGCACTCCGAGAAACGACCTCAGTGAGGGCGCCTTGGCCACCGGCATCCGTCGCAGATTGTGGCAGATGGTGTGCTGTCAGCGATCCCTCTTGCGAGTATTCAGATTTGGAGCGAATCATGCCTTCATCCCCTAAATCCGCACATGAGCCTTCCGCTAAAGCGCCTCTTGTCTCGAACGCACCACCGGCTCGAACGCTGACGCGTAGCCTCAAACCGCGCCATCTCTCGATGATCGCGATCGCCGGAGTAATCGGAGCCGGGCTATTCGTCGGGTCCGGCGCGGCGATCCGGCAGGCTGGCCCCGGAATTCTTGTCGCCTACGCCGCCGCGGGTGTCGTCGTCATCCTGGTGATGCGGATGCTCGGCGAAATGGCGGCCGCCAGCCCGGAAACCGGTTCGTTCTCGGCCTACGCGGATCGTGCGCTCGGTCGCTGGGCCGGTTTCAGCATCGGTTGGCTCTACGCCTGGTTTTGGATCATCGTGCTCGGAGTCGAGGCGACCGCGGGTGCGGCGATCGTGCATCGTTGGGTGCCGGGCATCGATCAATGGGTCTGGGCGCTCCTGTTGATGGTGCTGCTCACGCTCACCAACATCGCATCGGTGAAATCGTTCGGCGAATTCGAGTTCTGGTTCGCCTCAATCAAGGTCGCCGCCATTGTGCTCTTCCTTGCACTGGGGATCGTTGCGATCCTCGGCTTTCTCCCCGGGGTGAAAGCGCCCGGGCTTGACAACCTCACCGGCCGTGGCGGGTTCTTTCCCAATGGCCCCGGAGCGGTGCTCGGCGGTGTGCTCGTGGTGGTCTTCTCATTCTTCGGAGCCGAAATCGCCACGATCGCGGCAGGGGAGTCGCAAAACCCGGTGGACGCGGTGCGGAAGGCCGTTCGCTCCACTGTCTGGCGCATCCTGATCTTTTATATT
>JACMOZ010000015.1 GCA_014377785.1 Aeromicrobium sp. | reverse complement strand
CCTGCGTTCACGCAGTTCTCGTCGTCCTCGGGCGGCTATTCGGCTCTCGGCAACCAGCCCTATTTGAAGGCGAAAGTTGACGCGTACGACGACTGGGCGGGCAACTCGGTGCATGACTGGACGAAGTCCGTCTCGGCCGCGACGCTCGAAAAGAAATACCCGACAATCGGCACGCTCACGTCCCTGACGATCACGAAGCGAACGGGCGGCGGTGATTGGGGCGGCCGGGTTTCGAGCATGACCTTGAAGGGTTCGAAGGCCACGAAGACGATAACGGGCTATGACGCACGAGCGACCCTCGCCCTTCGCTCCAACTGGTTTCGGGTGAACTGACGAAAAAATCGACCTGAAGGCCGGGGTGCGGGCGTCAGGTCGACTCTTGCGTCCCCTACGGCGCGGTCACGAAGTCGATGAGTTGCTCGACCCGGCCGAGGAGTTCGGGTTCGAGGTCGGCATACGACGAAACTGTGCCGAGAATCCGTTTCCACGCCCGGGCGATGTCGGCCTGATCCTGGTGCGGCCAGCCGAGGGCCTCGCAAATGCCATGTTTCCACTCGATGGTGCGCGGTATGACCGGCCACGCGGTCATACCGAGTCGTGACGGCTTCACCGATTGCCAGACGTCGACGTAGGGATGCCCGACGACAAGGACGTGTGGGCTGCCGCTGACCTGTTGGGGGATGCGGCCCTCCTTGGAGCCGGCGACGAGGTGATCGACGAGCACGCCGAGACGGCGGCCGGGACCGGGACCGAATTTGTCGACGATGGCAGACAAGTCGTCGATGCCGCCGAGATATTCGACGGCGACGCCTTCAATGCGCAAGTCATCGCCCCAGACCTTTTCGACGAGTTCGGCGTCATGGCGGCCCTCGACATAGATACGACTGGGCAAGGCCACTCGCGCTTTGGCCCCTGCGACGACACGCGAACCCGAGGCGGTCCGGGTCTTGGCGCTCGGCCCCTTTCGCGGCGGTGGGACGAGAATGACGGGTTTTCCCTCGAGCAGGAAGCCGGGGCCGAGTTCAAAGGTTCGCCGTTTGAGGTGGCGATCCTCGAGGTCGACGGTATGCAGGTTACGGTCGATCTTCATGATCTCGCCGCAAAAACCGGTCGTGACCTCCTCGACGACAAGTCCGCGCTCGGCCGCGGTCTCCACCGAGCGGCCTCGTGGGGGTATCTTCCAATCGCCGGACAGGACGTCGTCGCCGTAGCGGTCAACCATTGGCCCGACCGTTGACCGCGCCGAGGAGCCGCTGGTGTGAGTCGTCGAATTCCTCGCGGGTTATTTGGCCGAGCGAAGTGAGGACGGTTGTCGTCGTCGTGGTCAGGCCCATGGCCAGATCGACCGCTCCGGGCCAGGTCGGGGGCACATTTTCGAGTCCTTCAACCACTGAGAGGTCGCCGGGGTAGAGGTCGCCAACGATGAGGAGGTCCTCGGCGGGAACGACCACCACGAGTTCGCCGCCGCGCGGCCCGTCACCGACATACACGACCTCGACATAACAATCGCCGAGGTCCGTTGCCCAGACCGAGGAAAGCTGGCCGCCCTGCGACTCGTGCGCGATTGTTGTCCCGTTCTCAAGGGTCACTGCGCGGGGGGTGTAGGTGAGGAAGGAGTCGCTTCCCTCGATGACAACGCCGTCTGGATTGGTCTTCACATGGCTCACCCCGTCTAGGGTATGCGCCCGTGTCCGGCACCGACGACGCAAGGCGGGCCCTACCTGTCAGTGTGAGGCGGCACGTGAGCCGACGAGGGATGTTGGGGCATGCACTAAACTGGCACTTGAAAGCCGAGAGTGCCAACGCGTCTCGCACGACTGACCGACGAGAGGGGAACCCATGGCCGATGACCGTAAGCTGGATGTACTGCGCGCGATCGTCGAGGACTATGTGGCGACCCAGGAGCCGGTCGGTTCCCGTGCTCTGGTCGAGCGCCACAACCTCGGTGTCTCGCCGGCAACGATCCGCAACGACATGGCCGTGCTCGAAGAAGAGGGTTTCATCGCCCAACCTCATACGAGCGCTGGACGCATTCCGACAGACAAGGGCTACCGGCTGTTCGTCGACAAACTGGCGACCGTCAAAAACCTGTCGGCGGCCGAACGCCGGGCGATCGAGACGTTTTTGACCGGGGCCGTGGATGTCGACGACGTCGTCCAACGCAGCGTCAAAGTCCTCGCGCAACTGACCAATCAGATCGCGATCGTGCAATACCCCTCACTGACCCGCTCCACAGTTCGCCACATCGAGATCGTTCCGCTGGAGTCCACCCGGGTGCTTCTCGTGGTCATCACCAGCAGCGGCCGCGTCGAACAGCGCATCATCGAACTCGGGTCCACACCGTCCGAAACCCTTGTCTCGAAGCTCCGGTCCCGCATCACCGCGTCGACGATCGGCGAACGGCTCCCCGAAGCCTCGCTCCGCCTCGCCGACATGATCGAGACGTTCGCCCTTGAGGACCGGCCAATCGTCACCTCGATAGTGACGACACTGTCGCAGACGTTCTCGAACGAACGATCCGATGAGCGGATTGCTGTGGGCGGCACCGCCAACTTGGTGCGATTCGGCTCCGATTTCGACATCTTCATCAAACCGGTACTCGAAGCGATCGAAGAGCAGGTCGTTCTCCTCAAACTTCTCGGCGAAGCCACTGGACCCAACAGCCTGTTGGTCCGGATCGGCAACGAAACCGGTTACGAAGGACTCTCCGGCACGTCCGTCGTCTCGACGACATACGGCGCCGATGAACAAGCACTCGCCACCCTCGGAACCGTTGGTCCGATGCGGATGGATTATCCAGGGACGATGGCCGCGGTCAGCGCCGTCGCCCGCTATGTCGGCCACACGCTGGCAGAAAGTTAATACTGCATGTCACAGGACTACTACGAAATTCTCGGTGTCAGCCGCGATGCCCCGGCCGAAGAAATCAAGAAGGCCTACCGCAAACTCGCGCGCCAGCTCCATCCCGACGTCAACTCCGGGCCGGACGCTTCCGAGCAGTTCAAACACATCACCACGGCGTATGAGGTGTTGTCCGATACCAACAAGCGAGCGACGTATGACCGGGGTGGCAACCCGCTCGGCGCCGGTGGCAGCGGTTTCGGCCAGGGCTTTTCTTTCGACGACATCATGGACGCCTTTTTCGGCCAGAACGGTGGCCGGGGACCGCGATCGCGCACCGGTCGTGGCCAGGATGCCTTGCTCCGAATCAAGATTGATCTTGCCGAGGCGGCTTTCGGCGTTTCGCACGACATCAAGGTCGACACGGCGATCCGCTGCACCACGTGCGGCGGCAGCGGCGCGGCCGAAAACTCACAACCCGTCCCCTGCAGCACGTGTCACGGCCACGGCGATGTCCAGCACGTTCAGCGTTCGCTGCTCGGCGACATCCGTACGTCGCGGCCCTGCCCGACTTGCCACGGATTCGGCACTGTCATTGCCAATCCCTGCGCCGAATGCGCGGGGGAGGGGCGGGTGCGTTCGCGCCGTTCGATGACTGTCAACATTCCGGCCGGTGTCGATCAAGGCACACGGGTCCAACTTTCCGGTGAAGGCGAAGTCGGTCCCGGTGGAGGACCTGCCGGCGACCTGTATGTCGAGATCAACGTCGACCGCCACCCCTTGTTCACCCGCAACGGGGACAACCTGTTTTGCAATGTCACGATACCGATGACCGCGGCCGCTCTCGGCACGCGCCTTGACCTGCCGACCCTTGAAGCGGATGTGGCCGCGGCGTCGAGTGAGATCGAGAAGACCGTTCCACTGGATGTCCACGCCGGCACGCAGTCCGGTGACACGCTGGTCGTCCGCGGTTATGGCGTTCCGAGATTGCGGGGCGCCGGTCGCGGTGACCTCAACGTCCAGGTGATCGTCGAGACCCCCTCAAGGCTCAACGAGGACCAACGTGAATTGCTGGCTCAACTCGCCGCTCTGCGTGACGAGGACAAAACCGAAGGCCAGTTCAGTTCAAATCACAAGGGCGTCTTCGGTCGGATCAAGGGTGCATTCAGATGAGCGCCAGCGAGCAAATGAGCAGTGATTGCCTGTTCTGCAAGATCATCGCCGGTGAAATCCCGGCCGACATCGTTGCCGAGACCGAACACACAGTGGCGTTCCGGGACATCAATCCGCAGGCACCCACTCATGTGCTGGTGATCCCGCGCCTTCACGAACCCGATATCGGCAGCCTGGCTGCAGCCGATCCCGTGGCCGCGGCAGCCTTGCTCACCGATATTCGTGCCGTGGCCAAGGCCGAAGGCACCGAGGACAACTTCCGGTTGGTGTTCAACACCGGAGCCGACGCCCAGCAGACAGTTTTCCACTGCCACGCCCATGTCCTTGCCGGTAGACAGTTCGGCTGGCCGCCCGGTTAGCTTGTTACGGAAGCTGAGGAATTGGGGTCGTCGTGGAAACCCGAAACCCTCACGATGGGTCGGGATACACTTGGTTCACCTATGACAGACGAATATTTGCCTCACACATTTTCGATTCAGGCGAGCGTCGCCACGGTCGCGTTGTTCGGGCCAAACGATGAGTACCTTCGGTTGATCGAGGGTTCGTTCGAAGCGGGCATCCACGTGCGCGGCAATACGGTGACCGTGACCGGTTCGCCGAGCGAAGCGGCACTCATCGAAAGACTCTTCGACGAATTAGCCACGATCGTGGCCACTGGTCAGGCGCTCTCCGTCGAAACGGTCGAACGCAGTCTGACGATGATGCGCACCGAGACGCAGGAACGACCAGCCGAAGTCCTCAGTCTCAACATCTTGTCCAGCCGGGGACACACGATCAGACCCAAGACGGTCAATCAGAAGCGCTACGTCGATGCGATCGACAAACACACGATCGTCTTCGGCATCGGCCCCGCCGGCACCGGCAAGACCTACCTCGCCATGGCCAAGGCCGTCCAGGCGCTCCAGGCCAAGAAGGTCAACCGCATCATCCTGACCCGTCCCGCTGTCGAAGCCGGCGAGCACCTAGGATTCCTGCCCGGCACGTTGAGCGAAAAGATCGATCCCTACCTGCGTCCGCTGTACGACGCCCTGCACGACATGATCGACCCGGAGACGATCCCCAAACTCATGCTGAGCGGCACGATCGAGGTCGCGCCACTTGCCTACATGCGCGGTCGCACGCTCAATGACGCGTTCATCATCCTTGACGAGGCGCAGAACACGTCGCAAGAACAGATGAAGATGTTCCTGACCCGACTCGGTTTCGGCTCCAAAATGGTCATCACCGGAGACGTGACGCAAATCGACCTTCCAAGCGGTCAGAAAAGCGGTCTCAAGGTCGTCCGCGACATTCTCGAAGACGTCCAGGACCTGCATTTCACCAACTTGACGTCGCACGACGTAGTCCGGCACAAACTTGTCGGTCGCATCGTGGCTGCCTACGAAGAGTTCGAGGTGGCACATGAACGTCGACGTACTCAATGAGTCCGGGGTTGACGTCGACATCGTCGCCCTCACCAAACTGTGTCGTTTCGTCATGCGACGCATGCGCCTCCACCCGGCAACGGAGTTGTGCCTGCGACTTGTCGAACCCGACACCATCGCTGTGCTCAACGACAAGTGGATGGAAAAGAAGGGCCCAACCGACGTCTTGTCCTTCCCGATGGACGAACTCAGTCCGGGCCGCGAAGGTGACGAAGCGCCCGAGGGTTATCTCGGCGACATCGCGTTGTGCCCCCAGGTCGCCGAACAGCAGGCGCCCGCTGCCGGTCATACCGTCAAGGACGAAATCGATTTATTGACCGTCCACGGCATTTTGCATTTGCTTGGCTACGACCACGCCGAGCCTGCCGAACACAAGGAGATGTTCGGCCTGCAGGGCCGGCTGCTCGTCGAATGGCAGCGCGCCGCACTCGGACTGGATCCCGAAACGTCGTGAGCCTGATCTATGTCGTCGTTGCCGCGGTGCTCGCCGTTGTTGCCGGCTTCCTGGCGAGCATCGATGCCGCCCTCTCCACGTTTTCGAAGGCACGTGCCGAGGAACTCGCCAGCGAGGGTCGCGGTGGGGCCAACAACCTCGTGCACATTCTCGAGGACCCGGCGCCGGCCATCAACAGCATGCTGCTGTTGCGAGTGGTTGCCGAAACGTCGGCGATCGTCCTCGCGGCATTGATCGTCGCTGCGCACATCGATGATTTGTGGCGACAGATTCTGGTGGCCGTCGGCATTATGGTGGTGGTTTCCTATGTCCTGATCGGTGTCGGGCCACGGACCCTTGGCCGGCAGCATTCCGAACGCATCGCGCTGTTGTCGGCGGCTCCGGTAGGCCTCGTCACCAGCCTGCTCGGACCTATCCCGAAGGTCCTCATTCTGCTCGGCAACACACTTACGCCCGGCAAGGGCTTCAGCGAAGGGCCGTTCGCCTCCGAGGTCGAGGTGCGCGAGCTCGTCGATCTGGCGGCCGCCAGTTTGGTGATCGAATCGGGCGAGTCGAAGATGATCCATTCGGTCTTCGAACTTGGTGACACCATCGCGCGAGAAGTCATGGTTCCGCGCACCGACATCGTTTTCATCGAAGGCACCAAGACTCTGCGTCAGGCGATGTCGCTGGGCCTGCGCAGCGGATTTTCGCGCATTCCTATCGTCGGCGAAAACCTCGATGACATCCTCGGCATGGCTTACCTCAAGGACGTCACCAAACGCGTTTTCGACAATCACGAGGCCGAATCGACCGAGTCCGTCGCAACAGTCGCCCGGGGTTGCCTCTTCGTGCCCGACACTCAGCACGCCGATGTCTTGCTCCGTGAAATGCAGGCCAAACGTATGCACGTGGCGGTCGTCGTCGACGAATTCGGCGGCACCGCCGGCATGATCACGATCGAAGACATCCTCGAGGAGATCGTCGGCGAGATCACCGACGAATACGACACAGAACCCGACGGTGTCGAGCATCTGGCCGACGGTTCATTCCGCATAAGTTCGCGCTACGAAGTCGACGACCTGGTCGACCTGTTTGGCATAGCGATCAGGGACGAAGAAGTCGACTCGGTCGGCGGTCTGATTGCCAAACACCTGGGCAAGGTGCCGATCACCGGCAGCGTGGTCGAAGTCATGGGCCTGCGTTTCGAAGCCGAATCCCAGTCGGGTCGCCGCAACCGGATCGATACCGTTCTGGTGAGCCTGGCAGCCGAGTCGACCGAGGACGACGAGGGCTCGGTAGCGTTGGACCATGGATCCAAGCACTGAAGACGCCAAGTTGATAACGCTCGCCCGATCGTCGCGAGCACGAATCGACGCGCCGGAAGGGGCGGCCGTGCGTGATCGGGACGGCCGGACCTATGCCGCAGCCAGTGTGAAACTCAAGTCTTTTTCGATTGATGCGTTGCCGCTCGCGGTGGCGATGGCTGTTTCCTCAGGGGCGAAGGGGCTCGAAGCGGGTGCCATTGTCAGCACTCGTACCGACCAGCCGATCGTTGACCTGTCGGTCATCCGCGACCTGGCAGGCGAGGGCGTGCCCGTTTTCATGGCTGATGCGACCGGCGTTGTGACGACGGTGCAGCAATCATGACCGCCTTCCGCTCAGGCTTTGCCTGTTTCGTGGGACGACCCAACGCGGGCAAGTCCACCTTGACCAACGCACTGGTGGGTCAAAAAGTTGCGATCACCTCGTCGCGGCCACAGACTACGCGGCATGCCATCAGGGGACTCGTGCATCGCCAAGACGCCCAGCTGGTCCTCATAGACACGCCGGGACTGCATCGCCCGCGAACTCTTCTCGGCGAACGGCTGAATGATCTGGTCCGCACCACGTGGGCCGAAGTCGACACGATCGGCTTGTGCTTGCCGTCCAACGAGAAGATCGGACCGGGCGACAAATATCTGATCAAGGAACTCGCCGCCCTGCGAAGCAAGCCGGTGCTCGGTGTGGCCACCAAAACTGACCTCGTGTCGTCCGATCGGCTGGCGAAACACCTGCTCGACATCCAGAACGCCGGCGCCGAAGCCGGCTTGGCATGGCGCGACATTATTCCGGTGTCGGCGCAGTCAGGCGATCAGGTCGAGTTGCTCGCAACCCTGTTGATCGACACCTTGCCCGAAGGTCCGCAACTTTATCCCGACGGTCACGTCACCGATGAACCTGAGGCAACGCTCATCGCCGAACTCATTCGCGAAGCTGCCCTCGAAGGCGTCCGCGAGGAATTGCCTCATTCGATCGCCGTGGTCGTCGACGAGATGGTTCCGCGTCCCGATCGCCCGGCGGACAAGCCCCTCATCGACGTACGGGCCAACATCTATGTCGAACGCGACAGCCAGAAGGGCATCATCATCGGCGCGAAGGGCGCACGCCTGCGCGAGATCGGTACCAATTCGCGTGCTGCGATCGAACGCATCCTCGGCACCCCGGTCTTTCTCGACCTGCACGTCAAAGTCGCCAAAGAATGGCAACGAGACCCCAAGCAATTGCGCAAACTCGGCTTCTGACCGTTCGCCACCACGGGCGGTGGCACAGGCACCACCCCAGCTGGCGGCAGGTGGCATAGACACCACCGTCGTCGGCTCTGTGGTGTCTATGTCACCGCCGCCGTTGAGAGGTGATGCCTATGTCACCGCCGGGTCCAACTCATCGCGCTGCCTTCATCTCATTCCTCGCGCCGGCCAATACTGCTTCAGCGAGCGCCCAGACGTGAGTCGTAGGAGAGTAGTGGACTACGAGCAATCGGGCCATTGCCACAGACTAACTGCTTATGTAATTTTCAATCACTGGCTAGGATCTGGAAAAGAGGAGTTGTATGACAACGCAATTGGACTCAGCCGAATTCCAACGCAACGCCGAATTGATCCTTCGCAACGTCGAAACGGTGATCGACGGCAAACCCGAAGCCGTGCAGATCGCGCTGGTGACATTGCTTGCCGAAGGCCACCTGCTCATCGAGGACGTGCCCGGCGTCGGCAAGACGATGCTCGCCAAGGCGCTTGCCAAATCCGTCGAATGCTCGGTGCGTCGCATCCAATTCACTCCCGACCTTTTGCCGTCAGACATCACCGGCGTGTCGGCCTACAACCAGGTCGAGGGCGATTTCGAATTCAAGCCCGGCGCAGTGTTCGCCAATATCGTGATCGGCGATGAAATCAACCGCGCCTCGCCCAAAACGCAGTCCGCTCTGCTTGAAGCCATGGAAGAACGCCAGGTCACTGTCGACGGCACGACGCACGCCCTCGGCACGCCGTTCACCGTCGTCGCGACTCAAAACCCGCTGGAGATGGAAGGCACGTATGCGCTCCCCGAAGCGCAACGAGACCGTTTCATGGCTCGCATTTCCATGGGCTATCCCGACGTGGAATCTGAACTGGCCATGGTCCGTGGCCGCAATGCCGAAAACCCTTTCGACGCCATGAATGCCGTTGTCAGCATCGAGCGCGTCCAGCAGATGATTGCTGCTGCGCGAACGGTGTATGTGTCGCCGTCGGTCGAGCAATACTGCGTCGACATCGCTCAGGCCACCCGCCGGGACGCCGAACTCCGACTCGGCGCGAGCCCCCGTGCGACGCTCCAGCTCGTCCGCGCCGCCAAGGCTTCGGCCGGGCTGCAGGGGAGGGAATTCGTCCTCCCCGATGACATCGACGCTCTTGCTCAATCGGTGCTGTGTCATCGGCTCATACCCGTCCGTGGCGCCGGGAGCGTCGCCGACATCGTGAGCCGGATCGTGGCCGACACCGTCGTCCCGGCCGGCGAGATCGCGCCCAGCGTGGTCCACCAGAACTAGGCCCGTGATGACTGTCGCGAAAGATTCCGGGCGCTGGCTCAAACGCGCGGCAGGATCGGTCGTTTTCACCAACCGGGGCCGCGGATTCGTCGTCGGCGCAGTTGCGAGCATCGTGGCGGCGCACCTCTTGAAGTTTCCTGCTCTCAACTACGTCGCGAGCCTTTTGATCGGGCTCGTCGTCTGCGCTGCTGCCTTCGTATTCGCCGGTCATTCGCGTGTGCATATCGACCGAACGTTCAGCCCCGGGGTCGTCACTCAGGGCCAGCCCTCGTCTGCGACCGTCACGTTCACAAATCTTTCGGCGCTTCCGAGCCTCCAAGCCCATTGGGAGGACCGTCTTCCGGCCGGAATCGTCGGTGACGCGCACGGAGTGCTGCCGGCACTTGGCGGCGGCCACGGTTGGCACGCCCGTACCCAGTTCGGCTACACGGTTCACGGGGTCCGGCGGGGGAGCCACCTGATCGGCCCACTGACTGTCAAGGTGCCCGATCCCTTCGGCCTGCTTTATCGCAAACACACGTTTGGTGAACCACAGTCGCTGATCGTCTTGCCCAAACGTGTTGAGCTGGCCGACATTTCATTCGGCGGCGCCAACGTCACCGGTGCGACGCGGCCGGCTCCCCACCACGTCGGCGCCGGCGACGACGACGTGATCGCCCGCAGTTATCTTCCCGGTGATGCATTGCGCCGTATGCACTGGAAGGCCACCGCCCATCGCGGGGAACTCATGGTGCGCCAGGAGGAGCAGCGTAACCATCCTGAAGCGACAGTGCTCCTGGATCTGAGTGCCTTTGGTCAAGGGATGGTGCGCGACACCCAGGGCCAATGGGAATACTCCCCGGTTTTCGAGTGGGCCATCGTGGCCGCGGCCTCGGTCACCGCCCACTTGTGCCGCCGCGGTTATCTCGTCAATGTGGTCAGTCCTGGCGGAGCGGTGCAACGCACGATTGCCGATGGACTCGACACTATCCACGACGTGATGACTGATCTCGCGGTCGTCGAACCGCAAGACGTCGCCTCGGGGGTCATTGCGGACCTCGAGCCGAGCGAGCGACCCATCGTCGCGATCCTCGGACGCCTTGACGAAGCACGTGCGGCAGCCTGGTCACGACTGAACAGCTCAACAGGATTGATGTTCGTTGCCGTCGGCACACCGGCCGCTGCCCTCGACATCCTCGGCGGTGCCGGATGGATGGTCAGGACGTATCGGCCCGGAGACGACATAGCCGACTTGTGGCTCGATCTCGATGCAAGGCAATTCCATGCTTCGCGCTGAATCCCCAACCCTTCGCGCCCGCCTGACCCGCCGACCGGCGGTGGCCGATTGGCGTCAAAGCCTCGCATTACTCGCGAGCCTGGCCCTGTTGCTCGGAGGATTCGGCACGGTGATCAACGGAGGCCGTTGGTGGACGGGCGCGGTCCTCTTGACGGCGCTCGTACTCACCACGTGCGCCGTCCTGCGCGCTTTGGGAGTGCCTCTTGCCTGGCTGGGCGGACTCATAGTGTGGTTTGTTGGCGTCGTCTGGATTTTTGTGCCGGGAACGCTTTACGGCATCTTCCCAACCCCCTCGAGCATTGGTGCGTTGCACGGTTTGTGGGTGGACGGCCGGGAAATCATTGCGGTCGAATCGTCTCCAGTGGCAGCGGCCAAACCCATCGTCTACGTCATCGCCACGTCGTTCGGTTTCTTCGCGATCGTCCTCGACGTCATAGTGTTCGGCCTCCGCAAACCGGTGTTGGTCGGCGCTGTCTTCACCGCGATGTATGTCGTGCCGACGGCGGTGTCCGGTCATCGCCCCAACGCCGTCCTCTTCGTTGCCGTTGCCGCGTTGTGGCTCTATCTCTTGCGTGCCGAGATACGCCAACGCAGCGGATCGCTACTGCCCGACACGATGACCGGCGCGGCCCCCGCCGTGG
>JACMOZ010000014.1 GCA_014377785.1 Aeromicrobium sp. | reverse complement strand
TGAGTGTGACTATCCGTACGCCGCCGGCTCGAAGCCGCCGCAGGCCCGAAGCGACATCCGCATGAAGGCTCAAATCGGCGAAGCCTTCCATGACCTGCGCGACAGCCTGGGCGATAGTGCAATTGAGCTGGACCTTCGAGAAACTCCTCTGGAGGCCTTGCGCGGCGAGATCGACGAACGTAGCCGAACCTCCGGCAACCGTGAGGGCAAAGCCGTCGCGAAGCACCCCGGCGAACCATGGTGTGACCAGCCCCGGGGGCGCGCCCACCGCCTCCAAGCACTCGCTCAACGGCGACATGTCCGAGAGGGTCTCATTGACGTCGAACAGCAGGAGTTTCGGCTGACGGAGTTCCTCAGCATTCACGGTGTTACTTCCTGATCGTGGACGTTGTTGGCTGATCGTTTCCTGGCATGAACGAATATTCTCATTTGGCTTCGACGCTGACCGTGGTGGTAGAAAGAGATGGTGGGCCCTGTCGGGCTCGAACCGACGACCCGCGGATTAAAAGTCCGCTGCTCTACCAACTGAGCTAAAGGCCCCAATGCACATGGTGTGCGTGTCCCAGTGTGCCAGCCGCCGCGCCGACGGTCATACTCCGGTATTCGCGTGTCGGGGAGGAAGCGCGGAATTGGTGTCAATTAGGTGTTGGTTCACCGCAGACCGTCGACATAAGTCAGACTGACGAGAGGAGCGCGTCGAGTTGCGTTGAGCCGCTCCTGCTTTGGCTGGCCGCAGTACCGTAATTAGACACGATTTCGCAACAACCGATCACGCTGGGAGGGCCTCGATGCCGGTGCCTTTGGACGCTCGCCTTCGTGACGAACAAGCGCTCGCTGAGATTGAGCTCACGAGCGACCTCATAATTGCTGCTTCGGCCAGTGACGAACACCTGACTCAGCGTGAGGTGGACGACATCCTCGGAGTCCCGGCAACCCGCTAGCGGCTGCCTCTTGCCTCTCCATCGACTGCAATTGAAGGCTCTCGACGGCTACCCCCTAGCATGGTGCTGGCCATCTTAACTTCGACAGGAGTTTGTCGTGCGGTTTCGCATACGACCGGTTGAAACTACGTTTTATGAATTGTTTTCCGAAGCAGCTGCACATCTTGTAGAGGGATCTAACCTCTTGGCCCTCATGCTTGACGCCAACGCCGATCGGGCTGAGATCGGCGAAAAGATGCGCGAGGCAGAACATCAGGCAGATGAGACGACGCACAAGATCATCAAGCGAGTCAACAGCACGTTCATCACCCCCTTTGACCGCGAGGACATCTACCGTCTGGCGAGCAGCCTCGACGACGTCATGGATTACATGGAAGAGTGCGTCGACCTCATCAACCTGTATGAAATCGGCGAACTCCCGAACGATTTTGCGGCACAGGTCGAGGTCCTCCAGCGTGCCACCGAACTGACCGCCGATGCGATGCCGGGGCTGCGGACGATGAAGGATCTCGAGGAATACTGGATCGAGATCAACCGGCTCGAAAACCAGGGCGATCGCATCTATCGGCGCATCGTCGCCAATCTATTCGGCGGCAGTTACAAGTCGCTCGAAGTGCTCAAACTCAAGGACATCGTGGATTCACTCGAGCATGCGATCGACTCGCTTGAATCGGTCGCCAACACGGTAGAACAGATCGCCGTCAAGGAGTCCTGAGTCGTGGACCTCACTGTGGCGCTGGTGATAACTGTTGTTGCCATCGCCTTGTTCTTCGATTTCACCAACGGTTTCCACGACGCCGCCAATGCCATTGCCACCTCGGTCTCCACGCGTGCGCTGACTCCCCGACTTGCCCTTGCCATGGCTGGCATCCTCAACTTTGTCGGAGCTCTCCTTGGCGTCGAAGTTGCCAAGACCATCAAGGACATCCTCACCGGTTTCGACACGCTGACATCAAACCATGCTCTGACGGTGGTGCTGAGCGCACTGATCGGTGCCATTGTGTGGAACCTCATCACGTGGTATTTCGGCATCCCCTCGTCGTCCTCGCACGCATTGATCGGCGGACTGATCGGCGTTGGCCTCGCGGCGGGTGTGGGGGTCGACTGGGACAAGGTTGTCGACAAGGTCGCGATTCCGATGGTCTTGAGCCCGATGCTTGGATTCATCGGCGCGTTCATTGTTATGACAGCGATCATGTGGATCTTCCGCCGGGCCAACCCCGGTCGCGTCAATCGCGGCTTCCGTCACGCACAGACGGTTTCGGCGGCGGCCATGTCACTCGGCCATGGTTTGCAGGACGCACAGAAGACAATGGGCGTGATCGTACTCGCGCTCATCGCCGCCGGCTTCGGCCCCGGGGCCGGCGAACGTGAAATTCCGCTGTGGGTCGTCGTGGCGGCCGCGTCGGCCATCTCACTCGGGACCTTCACCGGCGGTGCACGCATCATGCGCACCATGGGCAGACGGATCATTGCCCTCGATCCGCCGCGCGGATTCGCCGCCGAATCGGTTGCCGCGACAATCCTCTATGGAATGGCGATCGGCCTGCACGCGCCCGTCTCCACAACTCATACGATTACGTCAGCGATCATGGGTGCGGGTGCGACCAAGCGTTTCAGCGCCGTCCGCTGGGGCGTCGCCCGCGGCATCATCGTCGCCTGGATCCTCACGATCCCGGCCGCGGCCGGCGTCGGTGCATTGACCTACCTGATCACCAGCCGCATCATTCCCCAGTAACCTGCCTTGCAAGTCGTTCACCCTCAGGGCAAGGCGACAGATTCACCGATGACGTTGATAACGGTCTGCACACCGGGTTGTGGGTGAGGGTGACTGCGATATGCCAGTACCAACTCGCGGCGGATCTCTTCGCGCAATGCGACTGTATGGGTTCCTTGACCTCTCAAAGCGAGCATCAAATCAGTAACCGGCGCGATGCCCAAGTCGGCTGCGACCATCGCCAGTGAGGATGCGGTGTCAGTAACTTCGTGTTCAACGCGGGGTTCAAAACCGGCGCGACGGCAGGCAAAGCGCATGGCCATGCCGTATTGGCTTTTTGCCGGTGCGAGGATCCATCCGTCATCGGCGAACTCGGCCAACGACACGGGCGCTGAATAGGCTTTACGCCCCTCCGAAATAACCACCTGAAAACGCTCGCTCCTGAGGCGCCGCAGCTTTACGTTGGGTCGTCGCGGTATTGGCACGTCGGAGTAGTCGACACCGAACGCGACATGGACTTCACCGGAATCGACAGCCGATGTTGCGTCGTCAACATCGACTTCCACTGTCCGCAAGGACAAACCGGGGTGGTGATGACGCAGGCGTTCAAGCGCGGGCGGAAGCAACTCGGCAGCAGCCGTTCCGAATACTCCGATGCGCACGTGCGCCACGAGAGAACGATCGGTCTCAAGCAGCGCTTCCTGGGCCTCTCTCTCGAGGGAGAGGATTTGCCCAGCATATTCGAACAAAACTATGCCTGCGTCGGTGAGTTGCACCCGGCGGCCAACATGCTCGAAAAGTTTGACTTTCAGCGACTTCTCCAACGCCGCCATCTGTTGGGAAACGGCACCCGTGGTGTAGCCGAGCGTGGCCGCGGCCGCGGTCATACTGCCGAGCAGGTGCACTGTCTCGAGAGTTCGCAGTTTTGCAGTGTCGAGATTCATATAGCTATGCTAAAGGGTCAATCGCAGAAAACATCGATGGCGCAAAACAGTGGCAGCCGTGCAGAATGGCGAGCGAGACCCGGACCGCAGTGGATGAGGAGAAACCTATGGCACGAACAGGCCGCAAGTTGCCTGCCAAAGCCTCGGTCGTGATTATCGGCGGCGGGGCCATGGGAGTGAGTATCGCCTATCAACTCGCGCACGCGGGCGTCACCGAAGTTGTGCTGCTCGAGAAAGACGCGCTGGGTGAGGGATCCACCTGCAAAGCAGCCGGAGGCGTCCGTGCGCAGTTCTCGGACCGGCTGAATATTGAACTCGGTCACCGCAGTCTGGAAGTCTTTGAAAACTTCGACAAGATCTTCAACCAGGAGATCGACCTCCATCAGGTCGGTTACCTTTTCCTACTGGATACTGCCGAAAGCGTCGAAGCATTCGAGACCAACATAGCTCTGCAAAACTCATTTGGGGTCACGAGCCGGATGGTCAGTGTCGCCGAGGCCAAGAAGCTGTCGCCCTACATCAACACCGACGGCCTCCTCGCCGCCGCCTATTCGCCGCGCGACGGCCACTGCACACCCGAGTCCGTTGTGTTGGGATATGCGGCGGCCGCCAGAAAGCTGGGCGCCACCCTCCGAACGGGTTGCGAAGTGATTGACATTGAAACGGTCGACGGTGTCATCATGGCCGTCAATACCGAGGGAGGCCGGATCGAAACCGACACTGTCATTTGCGTCGCCGGTGCATGGTCGCGACAGATCGGAGAATTTGTAGGCGTCGATCTGCCCGTGACTCCGGTCCGCCGGCAGATCGTTGTCACCGGCGAAGTTCCGAATTTGCGTCCGGCAACGCCTTTCACTATCGATTTCTCGACCAGCTACTACTTCCACAATGAAGGAAACGGCCTCTTACTGGGGATGTCAGACCCGGATGAAACGCCGGGGTTCAAGCTTTCCCGGTCCGACTCGTGGTTGCCCCGACTTGGTGAAGCGATAGCGCGCCGGACACCGGAGTTCGCTGACATCGGCATCGCGAGTGGCTGGGCCGGCTTGTATGAGATGACGCCGGACCACAACGCCCTCATCGGCGAAGCTCCGGACGTGTCGCGGTTTCTCTACGCCACCGGATTCTCCGGACATGGATTCCTCATGGCGCCCGCCATTGGCGAAGTCATGCGCGACCTGTACCTCGACACGACGCCGTCGCTGGATGTGAGCGAGCTCGACGCCAATCGATTTGCTGGCTCAGAAATTCGCCCCGAACTGAACATTGTCTGATCGCCGCCACGCTTAACTCAAGGAGAAACCCATGACCGACATTCCCAGCGCCCAGGATCTCGCCGAGGTGGCACGTGCGACGGCCGACCGGGTCGGTGTCGACCTCCGAGTGGTGGGCGGAGAGAGGATGACCACATCTCCCATTAACGGCGAACACCTCTTTTCGATCGGCTGGGCCGACGCTGCGGCGGTCGACGAAGCAGTCGGGCGTGCCCAGGAAGCATTCCTTGAGTGGCGAAAAGTCCCGGCCCCGCTCCGCGGGAACCTTGTTAATCGACTGGGCCAGTTGTTGCGCGAACACAAAGCGGACATCGCCGAACTCATCAGTCTGGAGGTCGGCAAGATCACCTCCGAAGCCCGTGGTGAAGTGCAGGAAATGATCGACGTTTGTGACTTCGCGGTCGGGTTGTCACGACAGTTGTACGGTCGCACCATGACCTCGGAGCGGCCCGGTCATCGTCTGATGGAAACTTGGCATCCGCTAGGTGTCGTCGGCGTCATCAGCGCCTTCAACTTCCCTGCTGCCGTCTGGTCATGGAATACCGCGATTGCGCTGGTATGTGGCGACCCGGTGATCTGGAAGCCGTCGGAGGCAGCCCCGCTGACCGCTCTCGCGTGTGGAAAATTGCTCGATCAAGCGATTGCTGAGGCCGGTGCGCCACGAGGCCTGAGCCAGATAATCATCGGTGGACCGGACGTCGGCCAAGCATTGGCCGATCATCGGGGTGTTGCACTTGTGAGCGCTACTGGGTCGACAAGGATGGGTAAGACTGTGGGACCTCGCGTTGCCGATCGCTTCGGCCGCTCGCTTCTCGAGCTTGGCGGCAACAACGCGGCTGTCATTGCGCCGTCGGCCGACCTCGAGCTCTCTACGCGCGGCATCGTTTTCTCGGCAGCGGGGACGGCGGGCCAGCGCTGCACGACGATGCGTCGGGTTATTGCGCACGTAGATATCATCGACGAACTCTTAGAGCGTGTATCGAGTGCCTTCCGCCGGCTGCCGATCGGCAACCCGATGAACGACGGCACGCTCGTGGGTCCGCTGATTCACGGCGGGGCCTATGAAAACATGCAGTCCTCACTGCGCGCCGCCGAGCAGCAAGGCGGTTCCGTCATCGTCGGAGGTTCGCGCAGATTCGAAGGGGATGCTCCGAACGCTTTCTATGCCGAGCCTGCACTTGTGCGAATGGAAACCCAGACCGACATCGTGCGTCACGAGACTTTTGCGCCGTTGCTCTATGCGATTCCGTACCAGGAGTTCGATCAGGCCGTTGCCCTCAACAATGACGTTCCACAGGGACTGTCCTCGAGCATTTTCACCCGTGATCAGGCCGAAGCCGAACGATTCATTTCAGCCGAGGGCTCAGATTGCGGAATCATCAACGTCAACATCGGTACTTCCGGAGCCGAGATCGGCGGCGCATTCGGTGGCGAGAAGGAGACCGGCGGCGGTCGCGAATCCGGCTCGGACGCTTGGCGTAGTTATATGCGGCGGGCGACCAATACGATCAACTACTCCGGAGAGTTGCCGCTCGCACAGGGTGTCGACTTCGAGGCCTGAGTCGCCATCGAAACAGCAACCTGGCGTGTCCACGCCGCAGATCTGCCACGAATGTGGACACGCCACAGGTGCTGGTGTTCCGAATCGTCAGCCCCAGGCTGTGATGGTTTGACCAGTCTCGACACCGAACACGCTGCGAACGAACGCCCGTCCGATAACCGCGCCGCTAGCCGGTGCGAAACCTGGGAACGTCGCGCCGTACGCCGCGGCCGACTCTTCGATGACCGTCGCGCTGACCGAGTTGATGCGCAAGGTGGGGAGTTCGGGAGAAGCAGTCCTGACGAAGGCGTCGAGTGCCTGATTGACTACTGAACTCGCCGACCCGCCGGGGAAGGCGAAGTTTCCCACGATGCCGCTGGTGAGAGTGATCGAGCCGTTGGGCCGTACGCATTCTCGTGCTTCGAGGGCAATTCGAAGCTGGCTGATGAGCTTGCCTTGGATGGTCGACAGATAGGTGTCGAGCGTTGCCTTGTCGGCCGACTCCCACCGGGCATTGCCGATCGCGCTCACAACCGCATCGACCTCGCCAACCCGCTCAAAGAGCGCTTTGACGCTTGAATCGTCGTTGGCATCGACGTGAAAATCGGCCGAGGTCCGATGCGCCTCGATGACCTCCAGTGCACCATCGCAGAATTCCGCATGATGCCTCCGAAGTTCGGTGGCGGCGTGCCTGCCGATGGTTCCATTGGCACCGAACACGAGAATCTTCATGGATGGGTTGTCCTTTGTCGATGCTGAGAGTGATGAACAGATGAGTAGTTCAACGCAGATGTGGACGGACCTAACTGATCGGTCCGCCCGCATCCACAGGGTCTACTCGATCAGGCGCGGCGCTCCGGTGTCGGCGGCGCTTGCGTCCAGGCCGTTCTTGGTGAGGATCTTGGCCAGGTCGCCGCTCTTGTGGAGCTCGGCAATGTCCTCGTTAAGTGCAGCGAGCAATTTCTTGTTCGACAACGGGACCGGAAAAGACGCCTGGGCTCCTTCCTGGGAAGCGGCGACGTTGGGGTTGGACTGGGCAACTTCGACCTTGAGGTTCTTGTTGTTGAACTTGCCCGAGCCGTAGCTGTCAATACCAACGTCGATGCGCCCAGCCTTGAGATCCTGGTTCATGTTGAGAGTCGTGGAGTAAACCTTGAGATCGCCTCCGAGAAACTTCTTCATGTCGCCGACCCACAGGTAGCCGTCGACGGTGCCGACCTTCTTGCCTTTGAGCGTTGCGATGTCGGTGATTCCGCTCTTGGAGATGATCGCCATCTGGTCGGTGTAGAGCGGATCGGACAGGGCGACGATCTTGGCGCGTTCGGCAGTGCGGTACCAGTCGGCCACGGCAACGTCTGCGCGGCCGGCCTGGACCATCGGGATGACAGCTGCGGTTGCTGCAGGCTTCGCAGTGACTGTCAGGCACTCCTTCTTTGCAATCGCATTGATCAGGTCGCCGTCGACACCGCTGATGGACTTGCCGTCAAGCTTTGAGAACGGCGGCAAGTCATACAGCGCAACGGTCAGTGTGCCCTTGTTGACAGTTGAGAAGTCATGGGCAGGCGTGCAATTGGCGCTGACTGTTGAGTCTGAGGCGCCACCGCACGCTGCCATCGTGCCGGCCATTGCGAGCGCGGCGGCGCATATGAGTGTCTTACGTAGGTGCATGGTCTCTCCTTGGATGAGTAGTGCGGGGTGGTCAAAGGTGACGCGCGAGTCGGATCTCGATGCGTTCGGTGAGGAAGCTGGTAGGGATGGTGACAGCGAGATAAAGCAGCGCGGCGAGGGTGAAGACGCTCGTGTACCGGAAGCTCGACGAGCCGATGGAGTACGCCTGACTGGTCAGTTCGGGTAGCGCAATCGTGTAAGCCAGCGACGTGACTTGAAAGATGAGGATCGCGAATCCCATCAGCGGCGGTATGGCGATTCGTATTCCTTGCGGTATGACGATGAAGCGAAGGGTGTCGCGGCGCGCCAGACCGAGCGCCTCGGCTGCCTCGACCTCGCCGGCGGGAACGGCCTGGAGACCTCCACGCAAGATTTCGCTCGTGTATGCCGCGGTGGTCAGAGCGAACGCGAACGCAGACGAAAGGAGAGCCGACAACGTGAGCCCCGCGTTGGGTAGTCCAAAATAGACGATCTGCAACATGACAAGGGCGGGCATTCCTCGGCCGAGCTCGACGAGCCCGATGACGGTCCAACGCACTGACAGGCTCTTGGCGCCGGAGCCCAAAGCCAGCAAAAGGCCGGCAGGCAATCCCAGCAGTAGGCTCAACCCGGCAACCCGGGCACTGGCCCACAGGCCGGTGAGCAGTGTCGGAAGCCAGCTGCCCCAGTCGTTGAAAAAACTCATCGGGCGACTCGTTTCTTCAGGTTGGCATCGAGCGAGCGCGATCCCCAGGCGCACGGGATCGTGATGATGATGTAGACGAAACCGGCGATGAGAAACGGTGTGAGCGCGTCGCTGGTCTGGTGCGACTGGTTGTTGGCCCTGAACATGATGTCGGTGACTCCGATCGTGAACACGACAGAAGAGTCCTTGAGCAGTCCGATCCCGTAGGTTGCGGCTGCCGGTATGGACACGCGAAAGACCTGCGGGCCGATCACCTTGGCGAGCACGGATCGGTGACTCATACCGAGTGCCTCGGCCGCTTCCCATTGCCCCGCCGAAATGGCAGACAGGCCACCTCGGTAGATCTCGGCCATGTAGGCGCAAGAGATCAGCCCGAGTCCAAAGACCGATGCCATGAGCGCGCTCATCCAGGTCATGGAGGCGCCGAAGCCGAAGAATATGAGGAAAAGCCAGATGAGGGGCGGAATTCCACGCAGGACCTCGATCAGTAAGCGCGAGACGATCCGGATGGATCGAAACCGTGACCTGCGACCCAGAACGAACGGGATTCCACCAAGCATGCCGATGCCGAGGGCCGCAACCGTGATCAACACAGTCGTCGGTACGCCGGCGAGGATGGTCAGGAACATGGTCATGATCAGCGCTCCAGCACCGCACGCAAGAACTGTCGGGTCCGCTCGTGGCTTGGCGCCACGAAGATGTCCTCGGGGGCGCCCTCTTCGAGGATGGCGCCCTCGGCCATGACGATGAGGTGATCGCCGACGTCTCTTGCGAACTGCATTTCGTGGGTGACGACAACCATCGTCATGCCCTCTATTGCAAGCTCCTTCATCACTGCCAGCACCTCGAGTCCGAGTTCGGGATCGAGCGCCGAGGTCGGCTCGTCGAAGAGCATGACCTGAGGCTCGAGCGCCAGTGCGCGAGCGATGGCGATTCGCTGCTGCTGACCGCCGGAGCACCGGTTGGGGTATTGCTTGGCCTTGTCGGCCAACCCAACCCGCTCGAGCAAGGCCATCGACCGCTCGTCCGCCTCTTTGCGTCGGCGACCGAGGGTTCGTTCCTGGGCCAGGCTGATGTTCCGAAGAACGGTGAGGTGTGGAAACAGATTGAATGACTGGAAGACCATGCCGGCTGTGCGCCGCAGCAGGGCGAGATCCTTGGCGCCGATCTCCTCGCCGGCGTTGATGCGCGTATCGCCGACCGTGATGCACCCGCCGTCGGGACGTTCCAGAAGGTTGATGCAGCGCAACAGGGTGCTTTTGCCTGCCCCGCTCGGGCCGATAATGGCGGCAACCTCGCCTTGGCCCACGGTCAACGACACGTCGTTGACGACGGTGTTCTCACCGAAATGCTTGACCACGTTCTGCAGTTGTATGACCGATTTTTTGCCGCGAACGTTTTCGGTCATGGTGTGGGTGCTCCTGATCGGATGGTCCGGGCGAACGAAGGTGGACTCGATGGCTGCAGGTTGGCAATGACCTGTATCACGGGATTTCGCTAGACTATGCCGACCCGGGGACGGAATGAGAAGAAAGCAGGGTCACTGATTGTGACCCTGCAATTAGCAGTTCTTACCCTTACCGGAATTTGCCGGACAAAGATTTGAAAGCGATGAAGCGAGCCGGATCCGTCGCTTTTGGGTCATATGGCAACGTGGTTTCGTGACTGGTCTCTCACTGGTGATTCGAGTTGGGGTGGGCCAGTGTTGGCTGAGGTTCCCGTCACGGTGATCCCCTGAGTTCGAATTTGTTGAGAGGAGTTGTTTTGCTTATGCTGAACCCGGTTCATTTGCGTACCCTCGCGATGGTCGTTCTGACCGGTTCCTTCGCCGATGCCGCGAGACGCCTTGGATACACCGCGTCGGCAGTGTCTCAACAGATTGCCGCACTTGAAAGTTCGGTGCGGATGCCGCTTTTCGATCGTGATCCGCACAGTGTGCGGCCGACTCAGGCGGGCGAGTTCCTTGCGGAGCGGTCCCACGAGGCGTTGGCCGCTCTTAGCGCCCTGGAAGATGACGTGCGCGCGATGGCGGACGGAACAATCGGCCGGCTGCGGCTGGGCAGTTTCCCCACCGCCAGCGAGCATCTTTTGCCACGAGCCTTGCCGGTGCTCATATCGGAAAATTCCCGGCTTGAGATCCATCTCGACGAAGGGGAGCCCGACGAACTCGTGCCGTTGCTCGATGACCAGGAACTCGACCTGGCCATTGTGTACCGGTATGACCTCGTGCCGAGAAGCTGGCCCAAGGGACTGCGCGTAACAAAACTTCTGGTCGAGGATTTGTTCCTTTTGTTGCCGGCTGGACACCGACTTGTCGGGCAGCCGGTTTCTTTGGGCGATCTCCGGGAAGAGAAATGGATTTCGACGCGCGAAGGATCGTCGGGAGCCTCTTCGCTGCGAAGGATCTGCGCCCAGGCCGATTTCAACCCAACCGTGGACTATCGCAGCAACGACTACGACGTCATTCGGGGATTGGTCCGGTCCGGGCTGGGGATTGCGCTGGCGCCCGCGCTCGGCCACGTCGTAAGCGAAGGTGTGGAAGTCGCGCAGGTCGACGACCTGGACGTTCATCGCCATGTCATCGCCTTGCATCGCGCTGCCAAAAGCAATGCGGCCGTCTCAAGCGCGATCAGGTCATTGCAAGCCGCGGCTGATTTGTTGGCGCACGAATTTCCGGGCGTCAACATCGTCACAGACTGATGCGCTGACCCTGCCCGGTGGCTCGTGCCGCCGCGAGGACGGCCTGCGCCGCGGCTGCATCCTGAATTCCGACGCCGACGCTGTTGTAGTAGATCACTTGATCCGCGCTCGTCCGCGCAACCTTGCGCCCGATCAGGACGTCGCCGAGTTCGATCAGATCGGCCGCTTCGAGGGTGCCTGCGGCCAGCGCTCGGACGATCGGCCCCGCATGTTCCATCGCCGTTTGGGCATGGTCGATGACAACCGCGGAGGCGCGCGCGACGAGGTCCTGGGGGATTTCGCACCGGTCGGGCGCGAAAGAGCCGACACTGATAACCGTCGCGCCGTCCTTGACCCAGGAGCTTTCCAGCACCGGATCGATGCTTGACGTGCAGGTTGCGATCACATCGGCGTCATTGACCGCGGCGGCGGCAGAAGGAGCCGCGACGACGGCGAAGTCATACTCGGCATTCAGGGTGCGAACCAGATCCTCGCACGCGGGCGTATTCGTGCTCCACACCGCGACATGGGTGAGTTCCAACACTCGTGCGATCGCTCGAACATGGGCGGCAGCCTGGACGCCGGAACCGATCACGGCGAGTCGATTCGACCCAGGACGTGCCAAAGCCTCGACCGCGACGGCGCTTGCGGCCGACGTGCGAATTGTCGTGACGCTCGTCCCGTCCATGATCGCGACGGGCAGTCCGGTCAATTCGTCGAGGACGGTCACTAATGCCGAGATGGTCGGCAGGCCGCGGTCGCCATTGCCGGGGTTGACGCTGCCGAACTTGCAGACAGCACCGGCGGTGGCATCCAGCCGAGCTGCATAGCAAAACGAAACCGAATTCTCGGCGCCGTTCAGCAGGAGCCGTTCGGGGAGGATGGCTTCGCCGGAAGCGAGGTTGCGAAATGCTTTGCGTTGGGACTCGATCGCGAGATCGATTGTCAGGAGTTCGCTGACGTCGGAGGCCGAGAGACCTAGAAATTCGTGCGTGAAAGACATATGACCATGAATTCGTCTGGAGGGATGGATGACTTCAGCATGGCCGAGTGTGGTGGGAAACTCCAAGACGTGAAGCCACAGCACCTCTAATGCCAGGGCCAATTAACACCGTGCCTTCTTGACTGGTGCGCTGCCTCAGGAGAGGTGATGCTGAGAGGCATACCTCACCCGGTGCGAATTGACCCGAACTGAATTGAGTTGGCCTGTGAACTCTGACGCCTTGACCCTCATCGACGAATGGGGACCCGAGAAAATCGTTTGTGTTTCCGATCAAAAGACCGGGATGCGTGGAGTTCTGGTGCTGGACAACACGGCGAGGGGTATGGGTAAAGGTGGCACCCGGATGAGCCCGAACCTCACGGTCGAAGAGGTGTCCAGGCTTGCCCGAACGATGACCTGGAAATGGGCTGCGGTCGATCTTTTTCACGGTGGGGCCAAGGCAGGAATTTTGGGCGATCCCAACGATCCGAACAAGGAAGCGATACTTCGGGCTTTCGCCCGCGCTCTTGCCAATGAGGTTCCGTCCGAATACGTCTTTGGCCTGGACATGGGGCTGACTGAGGGTGATTCGGCGATCTTCCTCGACGAACTCGGCGACCGCGGCGCCGCAGTGGGCCTCCCGCGTGCGCTCGGCGGACTCCCCTATGACGAACTCGGCGTCACGGGTTTCGGAGTGGCCGAGGCCGCCGATGCGGCGGCCGCGACGATCGGACTTGAAATCAGCGGTGCTCGTGTCGTGATCCAGGGCTTTGGGGCCGTTGGGCAGGCAGCGGCCGAAAGGCTGATCGAACTGGGTGCTGAAATCGTCGGCGTCTCCACGTCCGTCGGCGCTCTCCACGATCCCGATGGACTCGACATTGCCCGGTTGGTCGAATTGCGGGCCGGGGCCGGCGACAACTGCGTACGCGAATACGGGCGCACCCATCTGCCGGCCGATGACATCCTTGCCGTCGACACAGACATTCTCGTGCCGGCCGCGCGAGAAGACGTGATCGGTGCAGAAGTCGCGGCCGCGACCAAGGCCAGGTTGGTCGTCGAAGGGGCGAACATGCCGACGACCCGTGAGGCAAGGGAAGTCCTGAGCCGCCGTGGGATTGCTGTCGTGCCCGACTTCATCGCCAACGCCGGCGGTGTTGTGGCTGCCGCACATTCCATGAATGCGCGCTATTCGGCATTCGCCATCGACCCGAGCGCTGTCTTCGCCATGGTGTCGGACAAGCTCCGGGCTAACACCGTGCGAGTCCTCAGTGACAGCCTGAAATTCAACGTTGCGCCTCACGAAGCGGCCCGGGCGCTGGCTCAAAAGCGAGTGTTTGACGCCATGGTGTTGCGCGGACAACATCCACGCCTCGACAGTGCACGTACCGACAGTGCACCTACCGACACTGCACGCGTAAGTTGAATCATGGCCGTGGCGATTGATCAGCACTTCCTCGACTGTTTGGACCAGTGGGCTGCATCCTCAGATCACGTTGAACCGGGCGCCACGGACCTCGCGTTGGTTGCCTATCTCGACTATTTCGACGCTCAGTTGCAGAGCCGGCACCTGGACTTTGCCGCCCGCTGGCTTCAGGGTCAGGGTCAGGGTTTTTACACCATCGGTTCTTCTGGTCATGAGAGCAACGCCGCGGTTGCCATGGCCCTGAGGCCGACTGATCCCGCGCTCCTGCATTATCGTTCCGGCGGGTTTTTTGCGGCCCGGGCCGCACAGGTCAACGGTTCGACCCCCATACGCGATGTCCTGCTCGGTATGGCCGCTGCCGCCGATGACCCCATCTCCGGCGGCCGGCACAAGGTGTTCGGCCACCCGGGGCTCAATATCCTGCCGCAGACGTCGACTATCGGTTCCCACCTTCCGCGCGCGGTCGGTGTCGCCTTCGCGCTCGAGCGCGCGGCCCGGATGGGTCAGGAACTTCGTTGGCCCGAGGACGCCGTGGTCGTCACGAGTTTCGGTGATGCTTCGGCGAACCATTCGACGGTCGTGGGAGCGCTCAATGCGACGGCTTATTGCACTCATCGGGGGTTGAGACTGCCGATTCTGTTGGTATGCGAGGACAACGGCATCGGCATCAGCACCAAGTCCCCGAAGGGCTGGGTCGCCGCGGCGTTGTCCTCATATCCGGGCATTGGCTACGAGGCGGCCGACGGCGCGAATCCCGAGGAGGTCATCGCCACGGCCCGCGAGGTGGCCACGCAGGTGCGCGAAAACCGGCGTCCGGCCATCCTGCACCTGAAAACGGTGCGGCTCATGGGTCATGCCGGCTCCGATGCAGAAGTGGCCTACCGGACACCGTCGGAGATCCTTCGTGACTACGACCGGGATCCCCTTCTTGCGACGGCGAAACTCCTCCTCGACCGTGGAATCCTCGGCGTCGACGACATACGCAAGCTGTATGAATCGATGCGCGAACGGGTGATGGCGCAAGCGCACGAGGTCTGTTCGGCCGAACGCCTGACAACGGCGAGCAGCGTGATGGAGCCGCTGACGCGCACCCGTCCGGAGGCCGTCCGTGCCGCTTCGATCGAGGCCCCCCCGGATGCTGAACGGCAGATCGCCAAGAAGCGACCGGAAGATCAGGGGCAGTTGACGCTGGCGCAATCGATCAACGCGGCCCTCGCCGACGTGCTCGCCACTTGGCCTCAAACCATGCTTTTCGGCGAAGACATCGCGGCCAAGGGCGGCGTGTATGGCGTGACCCGGACGTTGAGCAAACGCTTCGGGATCGCCCGGGTCTTCGACACGATCCTGGACGAACAGACCATCCTCGGCACCGCCTTGGGCGCCGCCGTCAGCGGGTTGTTGCCGATCGCCGAAATCCAGTACCTCGCCTATCTGCACAATGCCGAGGACCAATTGCGCGGCGAGGGTGCCACGCTGGGCTTTTTTTCCAACGGTCAATACGCCAACGGCATGGTCGTCCGCATCGCCGGCCTCGCCTATCAGAAGGGATTCGGCGGCCATTTCCACAACGACAATTCGGTCGCTGTCCTGCGCGACATACCCGGTCTGGTGCTCGCGGTTCCCAGTCATCCCGAGGACGCGCCGGCGCTGTTGCGTGCTTGCGTGGCGTTGGCAAAAGAGGAAGGCCGGGTCTGTGTCTTCCTCGAACCGATAGCGCTTTATCACCGCCGTGATCTCCACACCGATGGCGACGACTTGTGGACCGCGCCCTATGACAATCCGGACTCGTGGAGTGAAGCCCCGGCGGTCGTCGGCCGGGTGGGGACGTATCTCTTCGGTCGGGACCTGTTGATCGTGACGTTCGGCAACGGCGTGGCCATGAGTTTGCGTGCGGCGGCCGCGTTGGGCTTGTTGGGCATCACCTGCACGGTGCTTGACTTGCGTTGGTTGAACCCGCTCCCCGTCGCGGACCTTCTCGATCATGTGCGCCAGTTCGGGCATGTCCTGGTTGCCGACGAAACCCGGCGCACCGGCGGCGTGTCCGAAGGAGTTGTCACCGCACTCGTCGATGCCGGCTATGACGGCGTCCTACGGCGGGTGACCAGCGAAGACAGCGTCATCCCGCTCGGGCCTGCAGCGGACGCGGTGCTCTTGTCCGAAGGCGACATCATCGCGGCTGCCCGCGGCATGTTTGACTGGGTTGGCGCAGCCCTCACACTCAACACCTCATCGGAAGAGACAATTCTGTGAACAAACCACCCGCATTTGACCCGCTCGACCCCGCCGGAATCGACCTCATCCTGACCGACGAAGAGCGCGCCGTCCGTGCCTCCGTACGCCAACTGTGTGCCAATCGCATCGATCCGTTTGTGGCCGATTGGTTCGAAGCCGGCGAGATCCCCGACATTCGCGGACTCGCCAAGGAGTTGGGCGCGCTCGGCCTTCTCGGTATGCACCTCGAGGGTTATGGGTGTGCGGGCATGACGGCAACCGAATACGGACTGGCTTGCTTGGAGCTTGAAGCATCCGACTCGGGCATCCGATCACTGGTCTCGGTCCAGGGCTCGCTGGCGATGTTCGCGATCTGGAAATGGGGGAGCGAGGACCAGAAGCAGACGTGGCTTCCCCGGATGGCCACCGGCGAGGCGATCGGATGTTTCGGGTTGACCGAACCGGACTCCGGTTCGGACCCAGCCAACATGAGCAGCCGCGCGCGCCGCGATGGATCGGATTGGATTCTGGACGCCCGCAAGATGTGGATCACCAACGGCTCGGTCGCCGATGTCGCGGTGGTGTGGGCGAGGACCGACGAGGGCATCCGTGGATTCGTCGTCCCGACGGATACGCCCGGCTTCAGTGCGCCGCAGATCAAGCACAAGATGTCTTTGCGCGCTTCGGTGACGAGCGAGCTTGTGCTCGACGGGGTTCGCCTGCCCGCCGATGCCGTGTTGCCCGAGGTCACCGGACTGAAGGGGCCGTTGTCTTGTCTCAACGAAGCCCGCTACGGAATCGTGTGGGGAGCCATGGGGGCCGCGCGTTCATCTTTTCAGACGGCGTTGGAATACGCCGGCAGCCGCCAACAGTTCGGGCGACCCATCGCGGGTTTCCAGCTCACTCAGCAAAAGCTCGCCGATATGGCGGTCGAACTCACCAAGGGGACGCTTCTCGCACTTCACTTGGGGCGGGCGAAGGATCGGGGCCAGTTACGTCCTGAACAGGTCAGTCTCGGCAAGCTGAACAATGTCCGAGAGGCCCTTGAGATCTGCCGGACGGCCCGCACGATCCTCGGGGCGAACGGGATCTCATTGGAATATCCGGTTATCCGGCACATGAACAACCTGGAGTCGGTCTTGACGTACGAGGGCACCGTTGAGATGCACACTCTCATCCTTGGCCAGGCATTGACTGGTCAGTCGGCCTTCGCCTAGGCCCGCTCGAGGCGCGAGCTTGCGGGTCCCAGAAATCAAGGGGCACGGGATCTTGGTTTCGACACGCCTCGTTCTTCGGCAGCTATCCGCGAATTGGAAGTCCCGCTGATTGAGGTGCGAGGTACGAGCCTCGAAATCGAGGGACGTCAGCTGCCTGGTGGGGTTGTGAATCGTGTGTGTCGTAGGGGTTGCTGGGTGGGGTCTACGCGTTTGGGTGGGATGATTTCGACGCAGTGCTGACCATTGGCGTCGGTGCCCATGCGGGCGTCCCATTCGCCTTCATGCAACAGGTGGTGGTGGTAGAAGCAGAACAGGGCACCGTTGGCCATGTCGGTGGGTCCGTTATGTGAATACCAGGTCAGGTGGTGCGCTTCGCACCATGCTGATGGCCTGTCGCAGCCCCGCCAACTACAGCCTTTGTCGCGTTTGGCCAACGCGATGCGTTGGTAACGGTTGTACAACCGTTTGGACATGCCGAGGTCAAGAATTTTGGTGTCGCCGTCCAGGACGAGGGGGATGAGGTTCGCGTTGCACGCGAACCTGCGGGCCTGGGACGCCGACATGTCATCCCCGGTCGACAACAACGCCGAGCCGAGACCATCCTTTAACGCGTCGTAATCAATGTTGATTGTCACGGTCGAGGCCAGTCCACCATGTTCGGGCATCGCATCGGTGGGCAAATGTTCTATGAGTTCACAGAATGCTCGGCCGAGTTTTTGGTCGTGGGTCAGGACACCGTTTGCGGCCTCACTGTGTTCGCCGTCGCGGTCATAAATCCTTGGGTCATTACGCCGTGGTGAGGCCAAACCCTCCAACACGGTTTTGAGGATCCCGGCCTGGACATTGGGGAGCAGGAACCGGCCACGAGTCATCCCCTCACCAGCTGAATGCATCGAGAACGAGGTTTTGAGCCACGCCTTCTTTTCCTCAGCGTCTAACTGTTTGCCAAGGTGTTCCTCAGCCCCAACAGGATCAATGACTTCGATGATGTGGTTCGCGAGACGTCTCAAATCTTCACAGGAAAACTGCGGAGCGAAACCCAGCAACGTCGTCTGTGCTTTCAGGCGCCCCTCAACGCCAACCCATTCGGGCAGAGTATTGACCGCGAGACAGATTGTTGACGCTTTCTCCGTTGGCAGATCCCCCGTCGCCCACACGCGCACCGTTGCTTCGACCTCATCGTTGAGATTCTCGGCCTGCCGAATAGTTTTGGCGGCTTCACCACGGGCAACACCCGTCAGGTTTACCAACCACGACGTCCCCGAGGATGCACCCGCCAAAGACACAAGGTCACGATCCTGCACTAATGCCATCAGCGTGGCGCATTGCGCCTCAGCTTGGGCCCTGGCCTTGAACGCCAGGGCAACACGATCCGTGAGCTGCACATCGGTCAGCATCCACGTATCGGTATCGGAGGTAACTGTCATCAGGGGTCCTAGAGGCAGGCGATCAAAATGTGCCCTGCCATCGCGCACTCCCTGGGCTAATGGAGTGGGCCGGCCTCAATATCCGCTATCAGATTCACCACACCCCAAACACTGGGGCGATGGCTTCACTATCGAACATACATTCGACTACCGACAGAATCAAGAACATCCGCAAACAAGTCGCAAACTATTTTTCCGACAACTGTGGCTCAACCCCACCGATCGCGCCAACACCTCAGCCAAATCGCTCTCGCCGTCGACCTCATCCTGACCATCGAACTCATCAAATTGGCCAAAAGATGGAATTAACCCCACCTAATTGCGCGCACGTGGAAAAGATTCCCTAAGGCCGGTATTCAGGCGGTTTCGGCTTGAATAAGTACTCGCCGGCATTCGGATCGGCGATGCCGGTGGACGCGTCGAGATTGCCCGACTTGAAGCTCGCGATCCTGACGAGCGTTCGGCCCAGCCATTTTAGGAGTGATCCGAAGTATCCGAGCACTCTCATCAGCTTCTCCAATCGCAAGACCACGAGGCCGAATTGCCGACCAGTGAACACTCGACCAAACATATTCGACTTTAGTGTTGCGCAGGGACCTCTCAGTAAGACTTTTCTGGGTCCTGCTGGGAAACTTTGGCCGGGGTCAGCGGGTTTGGTCGCCGAGGATTTAGGCTGCGGTTCCGGGTAGCGAGGCTTCTCGGAACCAAGACCTGTTTGGTCCTGTTGCGTCTTCAACTCGCGTGGTTTCGACAGTCGGACGGCTTCGCCGTGTCACGCTCAACCTGGGGTTCAGCGCGATTCGCGCTAGGCGCGAATCGACTTTACCCAAACCGGCCCTGGATGTAGGCCTCGGTGGCGGGGTCGTCGGGGTTGGAGAAGATCTTTTCGGTGCGACCGGATTCGACCAGTCGACCGGGCTTGCCAACGCCGGACAGGTTGAAGAACGCAGTCTCCTCGGACACGCGGGCCGCCTGCTGCATGTTGTGCGTGACGATGACGATCGTGTAGCTCTCCTTGAGCTCCTGGATCAGGTCCTCGATGATGCTCGTCGAAATCGGGTCGAGGGCCGAGCAGGGTTCGTCCATCAACAGAACTTCGGGTTCGACCGAGATGGCCCGGGCAATGCAGAGGCGCTGCTGCTGCCCGCCCGAAAGGCTCGAGCCCGGGCGGTTGAGACGGTCCTTGACTTCGCCCCACAGACCGGCGCTGCGCAACGAACTCTCGGCGATCGAATCGGCCTCGTCCTTTTTCATCCGCTTGCTGTTGAGCTTCTGTCCGGCGAGGACGTTGTCATAGATCGACATCGTCGGGAAGGGGTTCGGACGCTGGAAGACCATGCCGATGGTGCGGCGTACGGTGACCGGGTCCATGTCGCGGCCGTAGAGGTCCTGGCCATCGATGAGAACCTTGCCCTCGACGTAGGCGCCGGGGATGACCTCGTGCATACGGTTGAGCGTGCGCAGGAACGTTGACTTGCCGCAGCCCGAAGGGCCGATGAACGCGGTCACTGAGCGCGCCGCGATCGGGATGGTCACGCCCTCGACGGCAAGGAAGTCGCCGTAATAGATGTTGAGGTCTGAGACATCAATGCTTTTAGCCATGATTTTTGCCCTTCAAGATGGCAGCGTTTGAGCGGTGAGTCATCGTTCGCCCTTAGGTGAAAAGTAGTAGGAGACGAGGCGCGCCACAAGGTTGAGCAACATCACTATGAGCAGGAGCGCGAGTGCTGCGCCCCAGGCGCGGTCGATGCTCGGCCCGGGCGGAACGCCTGGACTGGTGACTGCCGAGTAGGCAAACACCGGGAGAGTGGCCATCCGGTCGTGGAAAAGGTTGAAGTTGACCGAGTCTGTGAATCCGGCAATGACGAGCAGCGGAGCCGTCTCACCGATGACACGGGCGACCGCCAGGGTGATGCCGGTGACGATGCCGGCCAAGGCGGTCGGGAGGACCACCTTGAGGACGGTGCGCCACTTCGGGACGCCGAGGGCGTATGACGCCTCGCGCAACTCGTTGGGGACGAGTTTCAGCATCTCTTCGCAGGACCGTACGACGACCGGGATCATCAAGACCGACAAGGCGACAGCACCGCCGATTCCCAGCCGCACACCCTCGCCGAAGAAGATGACGAATACGGCGTAGGCGAAGAGACCCGCGACGATCGAGGGGATACCGGTCATCACATCGACCAGGAAGGTTATGGATCGGGCGAGTTTGCGATCGTTGCCGTATTCGACGAGGTAGATCGACGTGAACAAGCCGATCGGGATCGAAATGATCGAGGCAGCCAGCGTGATGAGAAGAGTGCCGATGAGGGCGTGATAGACGCCGCCGCCTTCGCCGACCACATTGCGCATCGAGTTGTTGAAAAATGTCGGCGACAGGACGGGTGCGCCCTTGCTGATGACGGTCAACAGGATGCTGAACAGTGGGAAGAGCGCGATACCGAAGGCACTGGCGACCAATATGGTGACGAGCCGGTCGGTGGATTTGCGGCGGCCTTCGACGACGCGCGACCAGAGCGGTAGTCCGACCGTGACGACGGCCCAGCCCAGGATGATGGCCTTGAAGGTGCCGAGTCCGGCAAGGTGAACGGCGAGTCCGACGACGATGCCGGTGCCGAGAGCAGCGCGGCCCGCCCAATTCGGCAATTGCGCACCACGCATCGACGACGCGATGTCGTCCGTGGGAGGCCGGGTGATCGTGGTGCTCATCAGTTGGCTCCCGAGAATTCTTTGCGACGGTTGACCACTGCACGGGCGGCGAAGTTGACCACGAACGTGATGATGAACAACACCAGACCACTGGCGATCAGTGCGTTGACGCTGAGGCCGCTGGATTCATTGAAGCTGAGGGCGATGTTCGCGGCAATAGTGCTCGGATTGGTGTTGCTGATCAGGTTGAAGGTGACGACGCCCGAAGCCGACAACACCATGGCGACGGCCAACGTCTCGCCCAGGGCGCGGCCGAGACCGAGCATCGCCGCGGAGACAACCCCCGACCTGGCGTAGGGGAAGACGGCCATTCGGATCATTTCCCACTTGGTGGCGCCGAGGGCCAGCGCAGCCTCTTCGTGGAGGCGCGGAGTCTGAAGGAAGATTTCGCGGCAAATGGCAGTCATGATTGGCAGGACCATGACGGCCAGGACGATGCCGGCGGTGAGAATGGTACGGCCGGTGACCGAAGCGGGACCGCCGAAGAAGGGGATGAAGGCCGCGTTCTCGGCGAGCCATTGGTAGAACGGCACGAGCTGGACTGAAAGGAATTGAATTCCCCAGAGGCCATACACAACGCTGGGCACGGCAGCCAGAAGGTCGATGAGATAACCGAGGGTATGACCCAGTCGGCGCGGCGCATAATGGGAGATGAAGAGGGCAACACCGATCGCCACCGGCAGAGCCATGGCAAGCGCGAGGCCAGCCGCAAGAATCGTGCCGAAGACGAGCGGCCACACATAGGCGATGAAGCTTTCGCCGCTGTTGACTTCACTGGGGCTGGCGAGGATGCCGGGGACGCCCTCGACGGTCAGGAAGATCGTGACCCCCGCAAGAATCACGAGGATCAGAATGCCGGCACCCGTGGAGATCCCGGCGAAAACCCGGTCGCCGCGACGGCGGATGACGCGCTGGCTGGCGGTCTTTCCGGTTCGCGGTGTAAGGGTTTTGGTCACGTTTTGTGCCTTTCAACAAGGTGTGGTGGCCGCCCGCTTTCCCCTCCTGGGGGGGGGCGCGCGGGGACCGGCCCGTTTCTAGGAGCGGGAGATCTTGGGGGTC
>JACMOZ010000190.1 GCA_014377785.1 Aeromicrobium sp. | reverse complement strand
CGAATCGAGTGATTAGGTCGTAAGCCAGACTGGCAAGCGAGATGTAGTGGATAGCGAGATTTGGCTCTACGAACGTAGCGAGCGTGTGCGCCTTCTCGTTGCGGAGAAACTGGACGCCGAGATGGAGGTATCCGATGCCTCGGAAGAAGTCTGCTTCTGCTGGGTTGCCCGGCGTTGCTTTGCCAAATAGCGCTGCGTAATGTTTGTTGTTTTGCGCATTCTCGTTGAAGATCTCGGTTGATTTCTCACTGCCAGTTAAGTCGCGGAGTTTCTCTCGGACTACCTTGTACGACTCTTCGACCGCGTGGAAGTAGTCTTCGGTCGCCAAATACCTCTGAATGTGGCTGTAGATGTCGTCGTGGATCTCAATCGAGATGAGGTTTCTGCTGACTGTGGCCCCAGTCGTGATTGCGCCGGGCGTATTCGGCGCTGAGCCGGACGAACTACTCGTCAGCCTCAGTGCGATCTCGCGAATATTGTTCGTCTGTTCATGGGTGACGTCGACGCCGCCTCCGGACAACTTCTTCGCCTCGATGTAGTCCGCTAGACCCTCCAGACTCGACGACACGACGGGGTCTGAGCCCAGTTTCCAAAACGTCCTGAGTCTGTTCGCATTCGAGACTCCGTACTCCGCATACGTCTCTTCATAAATGTCGATCGCAAGCCCGTCGAAGAACTGCGCGAAGGAAGTATTCGTGAAATCGAGAACGTAGCCCTCACCCATTCCCAGTACAGCTTCGAGGAAGGTCTTGTCGGCCATCGTAAGTTTGCTCACCTCCTAATCCTCGCTCAATGCTGGAGGAGTCCAAGGCGAATTTGCGCACTCCGGCGCTTCGGCTGATAGGGAGTCGTGCGGTCTGCGCAAGGAAGAAGACGATGCGCCCAGCTGGGCGGTCATGTTGCCATCGATCGAGAAGCCCACGATTCGGTTCGAGAACACGTCCTTGATGACACAGATTCACCTCCTCTCGCCGGTTCCCGAAAGGCGGGGGGGGTGTCGTCAAAACGGGAACATCCGGTGCATGACCCGCGGTACTTCCACAGGACGACTAACAGCAATCGGGAGCCGCCGCGATCAATACGTTGTTGAAAAGCACCACGGGCGCATACCGAGTTGCGACCGCGACCTCAACGTACGAGATAGATCTGAACCGTCTGGTGCTATGCCGCAACCCTCGTACCGAAGATACAGACGGCGCGTTCCTATGTCATCTTGTCGATGAAGGCAATCATCTCTACGAGGGGTGGCCGAGCTCGGTGGTGAAAAATACGCTCGGTGAGCTGAGAATCTCATTCGCTTTCTCCAGCTCTGCGATCTGTTTCTCCAACTGCTGGATCTCCAACTGCGCCTCCGACGACGTCCCTTGTGCTTGGCCAGCACCGGTATCGGCACGCTTCTTCCACAATCGCAGCATCTCGGAATTTACCCCGAGACAGCCCGCGACATAGTTGGCCGCAGCGTAATCGGACGCATGATCGCCACGTGCTTCAACCAACATCCGAAGAGCACGTTCACGTAACTCGGCCGGTATGAATTCGACATCAATCAATCCTTCAAAAGGAAAGAGCGGAACGAAACCCAGGGCGATTCAGTCTCTCCAATAGACCTCGCTTTTGCCACATCGAGTCTGGGTGTGGGCATTTGCCGTTGTGAAGTGGCGGGGCGCCCATCATGAGCGGGGCGGGCGCCTTGGAAGTAACGGCGGCCTCGTTCCGAAGGCACCATCCACTGGACCAAACTGCCCGAGCAACACAACCAGGGCAGTCGCTTGCCTCTGGCATGGGGCACGGGGCGCCGTGGCCCGAATAGGGCTCACGACTGATGCTCATTTTTGGATAGACTCACGCCAAGCCGCGAAGCCGGCATCAGGGGGATTTCAATGAATAAGCTGGCCTTCGTCGCGGTCGTACTCGCGTCGGCTCTCGCACTGACCGCATGCTCTGGAGCAGGTCAGGCGGTCACGGTCGGGAGCGCACCGAAATCCACGAAGTTAGCAGCTCCCGTTGAAGGTGGGGCAAAGTCAGTCCTCACCACCGCGCAGGCGACCGCCTCTCTTCCGACCCTCGCCCAAGTTGGGGCCGCTTGGGCTGACGGGAAGAACCCTAAGTCAGGCAGCGACACCAGCAATTCGACCCCACCGACCTTCACCCCGGCTAACTGCTCCTTCTCGTCCTCGAATGGCTCGATCTCAGATCTAATGCCGGTGCCGTCGACCACGAAGCCAGTCGCTGAGGCGCAGGGTGACTTTCACCAGCCGCCCCCTGCCGATGACACCCTCGGCCTTGCGGTCCACTCGCTGTCGGTGAGCGTCAAGAGTTACAAGGACAACGCCGATGCGAAGCAACTCGACGCCATTGCCGCCCGTCTGAAAGAGTGTGCGACTTTCACCTCCGCGGACCCCGCATCCGGGATCACCGCCTCCTGGCTGATCACGCCAGTGTCGCTGCCGAACTACGGGGACAAGACACTCGCCTTCCGGATGCAGGGCACAGTGAGTTTCATCATCTTCCTGATCGATTTAGTACAGATCGTCGCCGGCCACAACGTCATCACCATCTTCCAGACCGGCGTCGGAAGCATCGACACAGAGCTTGCCGGCAACGTCGCGAAAGTGGTCATGGCAAACCTGGACGCAGCCACGAAGTAGCGGCTGACACACCAAGATGCGCGATCGAATGAGTCCGACGCGGGGTCCACTAACATGCGCCTCGACGCGACGCGCAGCGCTGTGATTTCACCGCCCCCAAGCGTTGCTGCTCACAATGAAGAGCCTTTCGCAGGAAGAAGTTCGAATACGGCGGCGATCCGCCGTTTGCCCCTAGAGCAGGGCAACTGCAGTTCAGGAGCGGCGGACGGCAGTAGGTTTGGGTCACAACGTCGACACACCCTCACTAAAGGAACTCCCGCCGACCATGGTTATCAAAAAGGCCCTCGCTTCCCTCGCACTCCTAGGCGCGGCCGCGACCCTACTGGCAGGCTGCAGCACACCCTCGACATCGAACGCTCCGGCGGGGTCGTTGCGCGACTCCGCGACGCCGACGCCGACTCCGAAGGCGGCGGCAATGCAGCCCTTCAACGGTGGTGGATACCTAGGAGGCAATGCCAAGCCGATGCTGCCGGGCGGGGACAGCGGCAAGGTTTCCGTCGTGTCTCAGGGGCCGCTTCTGCCGAACGGCACCGGCTCCGTTAGTGGGACGCTGTTGCTCGCTTTCCGAAACAACACGAGCAAGGCGGTCTCGCATGTTGACTTCACTGGCACAGCGACCGCGAACGGAAAGCTCGTCGCGAGCGGGCAGAGCCAAGGAACCATCCCGGCGCAGGTACAGCCCGGGGAACCCGGCTTCGCGTACATCTACTTCGAGGACTCCTCGTCCATCCCGGCTGCAGGGGTTACGTACGACTTCAAGGTGACGACGGCGGCCGCGGATACTTCGTCGTACAACACCGCACCGCTGACTGTCGGCCAGGCGAGCAATAACGGCACCTCCATCATCGGGAGTGCTGTGAACAAAACCGGTAAGCCGCTCACGGGGCCCTACTCCGTGAGCATCTACTGCCTCAACGGGAACGCTCCGACGGACCAGATCACCGACTACACCAGCGAGAACGGAGACATCACCGCGGGCGCATCCGTGTCGTTCAGCACAAACCTTTACGGCACATCCTGCGATACCTACGCTGTCGGGGTGTCCGGCTTTTTCCAGTAAGCCGCGTCGCGCCACCTAGACGACTTCTCTTGTGCGCCCGTCGGCACGTAGGTCGTACTCGAACGCTTGCCCTCTCCGTACTTCTCTGGGCAGTTGCGTGGAGCGTCCTCGCGTTCTACACACCGGGCACACTCCCGCCAGTGCCGCAGCTTGCAGCCTTGACGGGTTCAAGCCTCGGTGGCATACCCCAGCAACAACCGGGGGTGGCAACCTCTTCGTCGCCACCGCCATCAGGGACAAGAATCGTCGCTCCGATTGAGGGGGCGGATGTCACGGCGCCCGCGCAACAGCTATCCGCGAACGTTCGCCACGTTGCCATTGCACTTTGTTTAGGGATCAGCTCCACCAAGCAAATTGCGCAGCAATACCCCGGACGCTTCGCCGGCGTGCCTCTCACATTGACAGTCAGGCCGGATCGTCTCGTCATCGGGGGTACCGCCACTTACTCGAAACTCCCTGCCGACATGACGCTCGAATACACCGGCACACCCGAAGGTGCCTACTCGCTGACGGTTCGAGACGCGCAAAGCGGGGTCGGCGTCGGATGTGACTCGACCAGCAACAGGATCATTGACCGCTGAACGGGAGTTCGATCCGACCGTAGAGAAAACGGACTGGTCCGGCCTCGCGTCTCGAAGAATCGCGACGCGCCATCACTAGGAGCACGAGTCAACTAAATCGTTGGCAGCCCCGGCCGCACTCGCGGCCTAAATGAAGTGACAACTAAACCATCAGCAGTCCCTCATCGTCGAGGAGGTTCTCAGCGCTCTGGAAACATGGTGCGCTGCCGCACGACCCGGCCGAGAGTCCGCGGCCGTTGGTTTGGATCGATGACGTCGAGGTGCCAGGCGAAGAAGCTTGAAACAAGGCAACGGAAAATGTGCTGACGTTGATGTTGGCCCCAGACGAGAACCTAGAAATCTCGCCCGAGCATGTGACAGAGATAAGAGGCTTCATCCGAATAAACGACCGCTACAACGACGGCAAGCAGTTGTCACACCGCTACCGGCGGCCCGTCTGCAGATCCAACAATGGGGGCGGGCGGTTGAGCGTCACGAGGACCAATAGTCAGTTGCTAGGGTCGAACGATGGACGAAGACGCATCGCCGCAGATGGACGACTCCCAATCCGCGGCGACAATGCGGCGAATCGTCTTCGCCGCGACGCGGGAGTTTGCTGCCGAAGGGTTCGCTGGCGCGCGAGTTAATCGAATTGCGACCAACGCGGGGGCGAATAAGCAACTCATCTACCGGTACTTCGGCGGAAAGCAGGAACTCTACGAAGCAGTTCTTGTCGAGATGACCCGTGCGTCCAGGTCATTGCTCGCACAGGAGCGGTCATCTGGCCTCGCCTACCTCGACTTTCTTGCAACCTACGAGTCCGGACTGGGCCGGGAGTCGCAGTTCCCTCTGTGGGCGAAAATT
>JACMOZ010000189.1 GCA_014377785.1 Aeromicrobium sp. | reverse complement strand
GATCGCCGACTCCGTGCTGTCGGCCCTGATCTACGCCCTGATCTTCACCACTGTGGCGGTCTTGTGGTTCCGCCGCAAGGACATCTCGAGCTGAACGCGGCGGACGTGCGTGGTGCGGCCGTGCCCGTACGGGATGCTCCCGAAGTTGCTAATTGTTGTCTTGGGTTTTTTTCTTGTGGAGCCAGCCCGGCAGGTGGCTAGCGAGGTTGTCGTCTCGGCTGAGTCCTCGTTCGATTCGGGACAGGGTGGCAGGCCAGGTGTTGAAGTGTCCGGCGGCGTCTCGGAGGGTGATGTGAAGTTCCAGGCGCAGGGTGCGTAGGTCGGTGATTGAGGGGGCCGCGCATGATTTCATTTTTGGCCTTGCCCTGGGCAGCTCGTCGCGCCGCATATTCTCTCGTCCGAGTGTCGGTCGCGAGTCGTGCGAAGTGAGACGTGGTGGATTGATCATCGGTCGGCTGACGAAGACGGCTCTCGCGCGGGACTTCGGCGTCAGCCGGGCAACCGTTTACGCCTACCTCCGCGGGGAGGCCGAAACTGAGCTGGAACAGGTACTGAGCACCCTGCCAGCCGATGAGCGCCCGTTGGCGTCCCTGGAAGACTACGACGCGCTTCTTGCGTTCCGAGCAGCAGAACCTGTGCCCGCGGAGCGAATCTGACGCCTTGTGCAGGTGAGTACGGACAGCTCGATATCAACACTCGTCTGCACAAGCCCCGTAAACTCGGGCAACTTTGTGCAGCCGAGTTCGGAAAATGACATCGACGGACGATCTCACCCAATCGTCAAGACGCCTCGTATCCGAAGGGTTGTGATGGACAGGGGGTGGGACGGAACCGAAAGCTGGCCGGGGGAGTTGTGGGCGGCCTCACCCGCGCAGGCGCCTTTGCCTGGCAGCCACTACGGGCGTTTGCGTGACCATGGCGGCATCGCCAGTTGATCGGATTTAGTCAGCGGCGTAGAAAAGCATCCTTTGCGTGTCGCTTCAGTTCAACCATGGAAATGCCCAGGCGGGGATCCACGCCGCCGATAGGTAGGCAGCGGGTGATGCAATCAGCAGGACAATCGGACCGACGAAAGCGATCGCGTGCCTTGATTGCGCGGAAAATAGGGTGGCTAGCATGATCGCCGCTGCGAGCAGCGCAATAACGATGGTCGCAGAACGCGCTGCGGAAGCGCGCTCCGCCACGAAGCAATTGCGAGGACCCGGCATTGATAGCGCGCACACTTCTGGGCCGAACGGAACAGCCAGTATCCAAACGGCTGCGATCCCGAGGATCGCGACCACCGCCGTTAGTGACAACGGCAAAAGCATCGTCAGCGGGCGATGCCCTTCTTTCGTCACGACGGTCATGGCTTTGATGCTAACAACGTGTGGTTTTCGGCAACTCCTTCACGATCCATCTGTGCCGTCACGCACATTGTCCTTTGCCGTGGGTGTGATGGATCCGCATACGCGTTGGGGGTCAGCAGCTGGTCCCATGCTTTTTGAGCCAGTGGAATTCCTCAGCTGGCTCGCTCAACGAGAAGCTGACGGGTTTTGTATCCTCGGCGCCTCGAATCCCATGGGAAATGGGGCAGGTTGAAAGACGGCCAAGGTGTCAAACGGTTGTCGCGTAAGACGCACGCGGGATTCTATGCGGGCGAGTCATAAGGACACGGCGACCATTCCGGAACCACGCTCACCGAGTCCAGCCTGCCAATTACTTTTCAACCTCTCCCGTGCGGGTCAGCGATACCGCTATTCTGCGACGGCAGCACACCTCCATTTTCCGGCAAGAGCGATATTTCAGGGCCTTGAGACGACGCTGTTTTCGCCGGCGAAGATCGCGCCGCCGCTGCGCACGGTGTCGCGGATGAGGGTGGTCATCTCGTTCCGGCGAGAGCGCACGAGTTGAATCCACTCTGGTGGCGCATCGGATTCTGCGAAGTGAGTGGCGCCCCATTCGGCCATTGCTAGCAGGATCGGGATGAGATCGAGTCCTGTCTCGGTGAGCTCGTACAGGTCCTTTCGTCCATCATCAGGGTGGGGACGTCTGGTCAGAATCCCTTGCTGAACCAGACGGGCCAATCGGTTCGAGAGAATGTTTCGGGCGATGCCTTCCCCAGAAGTGCGGAACTCACCAAACGTCTTCTTCCCGAAGTAGACAATGTCCCGCACAATCAGCAACGACCAGGTATCCCCGACCATTTCGAGTGCGTACTTAATCGGACACGATGACCGCAGAACCGTGTTCTCATCGAGAACAGCACGTGGCGGCAGACCTTCTTGTTGCATAACACCACCAATCATGGTTTTGTTTTTCTACCAACATCTACGGCGCTGCTCGGCGTAAAACTAGGAGTGCATGGTGGATATGCGACTGGAACTGGTTCCGCTTCCTACGACGGATGTGGACCGCAGCAAGGCGTTTTATGTCGAACAGGTCGGGTTCGTTCTGGACCACGACGTCGAGCCAGGCAACGGGATGCGCATCGTGCAGCTCACCCCGCCCGGATCGGCGTGCTCGATCGTTATCGGTGTTGGTATCAGCGATCCTCAGGCCGCAACCGTTCAGGGCATCCACCTTGTCGTAGACGACATCGAGGTCGCGCGCCGAACACTCACCGGTCGCGGGGTAGCGGTCTCCGAGGTCGACGACATGGGCGGGGGCGTCCGATACGCCTCCTTCACCGATCCCGACGGAAATTCCTGGGCACTCCAAGAAATCAGCCGCTGAGCTCCACCAACACAGGCTTGGCTCGTTTCCGGGCAACCGCGAGTCACAGGCGAGGGCTTTCTACCTCGGGCCGGCAGGGGCGCGAGAACTCTTTTCCCACATCATCGTCTGACACCGGCTCACGGGCACCAGTCAAGAATTGAGTCAACAACCTGCCTTGTCCCGCAAGCCTTGGATAGTCAGGGCGACGGCATCCGAAGCTCCGCAGGATTGGCGCTTCACATCATCACTGGTCGCCCGAACCTCATGCTGGTCAACGAGCCGGAAGCATTTGTCCACCCGGATCGGGCTCGCGCCGTTGGACGGCGGTTAGCGAATCAGTGTGCTGTCCGCGATATTCGGCTCATCATCGCAACGCACGGCCGCGACATGGTTCTTGGACTCATCGGGGGAGCATCAGGCGCTCCGGTAAACGTCATTCGAGTCACGCGCGAGAACAACCTGACTCGGTAAACACAGCTGCAACCCGAGGTGGTTCGCGCAGTTCGGGACAGTCCGGTGTCGCGCTACTCGAACGTATTGGTGCCAGGCGTTGGTTGGTTGGCTGGCTGGCCTGTGCTCCACGCTTAAAGCGGGATTTCCCGTCCGAGGACAATCGTTCTGTCGCGGGGGAGTTCGATGATATCCACCGGATCTGGTGCCAGACGATCGATGGCGAGAAACAGCACTTGAGACCAGCGAAGCATTTTGCTGTTCCTGTTGTAGCGCGGAATCGGGGTCGAGATGAAGAATGTCGCCCGAG
>JACMOZ010000188.1 GCA_014377785.1 Aeromicrobium sp. | reverse complement strand
CCGGTTCCGGTGGCATACCACTCGTTCGGTGGCTGGAAGAACTCACTGTTCGGTGACTCCAAGGCCTACGGCCCGTCGGGCATCGCGTTCTTCACCCAGGAGCAGGCCGTGACCAGTCGGTGGTTGGACCCGAGTCACGGCGGCATCAACCTCGGGTTCCCGCAGAACGATTAGTTGCTTTCCCGCTGAGGGGCGCGTTCTATCCGGTTGACTATCTGGCTTCTTGAATGGTCGGCACAGTGACGAGCGTCCCAATCCCAGCCCGAGTGGAGGAAAATCGGACTGCCTTCGGAGGAAAACACACTTCAGGGCTGGGTGGGAGACCAATGGCTATTGGGCGTGCGGAGGTTCTTAGTACAGCCCACCAAAGGGCTGTTCTCAGTACTGTTGAAAGAACAGCCGCAAAACACAAAGCTCCTGAGTAAACTCAGGAGCTTTTCGTGTTTTCGGCGGTGGTGTGCGACCCGTAGGCCGCGGTCGTTTCGACTTCCGTCGTTAGCGGCCGTTAAATGACACTGGCGCCCGTGTCGGGGTGCGTCGAATTGTTCTGTGTGCGATGGGGTTTGCCCTTGCGGGCGGTGTCGAAGATGCCAGGGTGGCGGTTTAGGTCCGCAGCGGACTGATGAGCTTGCCGAGGCGTTGGAGTTCGATGGCGGACTCTTGCGCGACTGTCTTGGTGTAGGGGTTATACCAGGCGCGGCCCCTGCGCCTCATGATTGTGTTCTCGGGCGCAGGGATACCGTGTTCCTCCTCCCAGAGAAAGGAAGCGGTCTTCCGCAAGTTGTAGTTGACCAGCAGGATTGTGATGAACAGCTGCGCGGCCGCGAAGCCGAGCACGCGGCGGCGTCCGGACAGTTCCATCTGTTCGGTGCCGGGGTCCTTGAACCCCTCGTGGAGGGACTCGATCGACTGGCGGGCGTGGGTGTGGAACGCTTCCCACTCTTTGCTTTGGTAGGTGAACGCTTGCGTCTGCCGCAGGTTGTCGTCCGCGGTGAACGTCACGGAGTGTTGCCGGCAAATATCGTCGAGAAATTCGGGCAGGTCACGGTGGGGCTGTTGCCCAGTGCCGGGCACATCCTTGGGGTGCGGCCTTTCGCGTCTGGCTTTTCCTTGTTTCGAAGTACGAATTGCTTTCGTTCCTCGATGCGCAGGCGGAAGGTAGCGGCGTCGATCTCGCCGGCCATGAAGTGCTTGGTAGTGTCCTTGAGTGGCGTCGGCGTTCCCGGGCAATAGATATCCCCTTCGATGAAAAGCGCTCCGGCCTTGCCGCCTTGCACCCCATGACGATCAATCCGGTATTCCGTTGAGGGAAGATACCCGAGGTCGGCGACGGGTTGGTGGAGACGCTCGACAGTTGCGTTCGCGAAATACTGCTTGTGTGCGGAGACGATGCCGGCCTTCAGTTTGGTGCCCAAGGCGAATTTCATCACGCTGACGGCTTCTTCTGACACTCCGATGTTGGGGAGGCTGAGGGTGGCGGCGATTGCGAGTTTGGGGAATCGGCTGCTTCCGGGTTTCTCGGAGTCGACGCGGACCGATGTGTTGACGGTGTAGCCCCAGACAAGTTTGACGTTCTTGGCGCGTGAGTCCTTGTTGGGGCTCGTCATGTCTCGGGTACCCGGTACGTAGTCGTTCCTAGCGTCGTCATCGTTCTTGGCGTAGAAGCCGGCGAACGGATCGACCGGACCTGACCGTGGGCTGAATTCAAATCCCGAGGCCTCGGCTCGAACCTTTTCCGCCAGCGTCTTCTTTGAATACCCCTTCTTGTTGGCCGGGGCGATGAACGTCTGATCGAGGGATAAATCGATTTTCATCGAGGCGCGGCGGAGGTGTCGTGGCTGTTCGTTGAATGTCATCAGGAGAAAGGTATTTGTGAAGGTGTCCAGGCGCTTCTTCATGTGCGCGACTCTCAGCTCGTCGTGGGCGTCGAGCACCTCCTGAACCTGCGTGAAGGTCAGCGACCAGCACCGTTTCATCGGATAAGGGTCCATTAGGGCGGCGAACCGGTGGTAGGCGTTGTTGGTGTTCTTTTCCCACCGTTGCCGCTCTTTGCGCGCGTCCGAACGATCCTCGCTGGGTGTGGGCAGGCCGAGCAAGTTCCTGGATTCCGGGGTGAGACGGTGCTGGAAGAGCACAGACAAGTTGCGCATGAACAGCGGGGAGTGTTCCTGCGCTAAGAGCATCAGCCCGACGAGGATGGCATGGTGATCAATGCTACGCGGACGCCCTCCGGCGCCGGGCGTCGGATGGTCGTCCTCGTGCCACTTGGCGAGGAGACCCAGCACGCCGGACTTTTTCACCCGGGAGGAAGCGGCTCGCACCTGAGCATCCACGAACGTTAGGTCGAGCCGCCCGCGGGAGTCAACTTCATCCTGACTGAAGCCGCCGTATTTGTCGGTGTCATCGATGCAATCGATGTCGGTCGCCATGGTCAGGCCACCTCTTCGCCGATTATGCGACCGAGGTAGTCGTCGAAGCGGTGCCGGCGGGTGTATTTCAGGTAGTGCTGGAACGACTGGACGGAGGTGAACCCGGTAATGCCCAGCAGAATTTCAAGGGGCAGGCCGGCATCGAGCTGGGTGACAACCCACCCGGAATGCAGACGAGCTGCGGAGGGGCGTGGGGTGCAGGGGTTGTCGGAGATGAATTGCTGGAGCGCGTTGGGTGGGTACTCCTCGAGTCGGTAACCGCTGACCATATTCCCGCTCGTGCGGCCACCGACGCTCTCGGTCAGGGTGCGCGCCCAGTTGGCGCGCACTGGCACCCGGCGCGCGCGGTCGCCGTGGATGCTGACGAACACACGCCCGTTACTGAACTCGATATCCTCGACCTGAACGTCCATGAGCTCCTGGGCGTTCAGGCCGGCGCCGCCGGAGAGGCTGAGAAATGCGCGCGCGTTCTGCCGCTTCAACGGTGTGGAGAGACTGTTCGCCCACGAGTAAAGGGTTGCCAATTGGGTAGACGAATAGGGCGCCACCCTGGGGCTCTGAAACGGAGTTCGCAGGCGACGTGTCGGTTCCCCGGTGAGTGTCTCGCTTATCGCGGAGAGCTGGCGGGCGGTGTCGAAGCGATACATGGCGGAGTGTTTTATACCGGATTGCCGTAGCTGTGTGTTGTCCGCCGCAATTCTTGACGTGGGGTTTCGGCCGCTTCGTCCTCTCGCTCGACCTCGTCGGTAAAACGCGTCAGCGGCTGCGGCCCGACAGGCTGCGGATAGCCCATGCGATGACTGCGATGACCAGGAGGACGGCGTCTACCCAGAGCAGGAACTGCAAGGCCTGAACGAAACCACCGACCAGCAGCAGGACAATGGCGACGATGACGAAATATTCATCTATTGCTCCCGTAGCGTGGTGAGAGACAGCGACGCTACCGGGGTCTGGGGTAACAAATGCTTCGCCGAATTTAGCCAGGGAACGATGCGACAGTCAAAATGCCCTGGCGTCAGGGCATCGCAACTAGTCATCAGTCGCCGGACCTTCGAGGCGGGAGAGTAGGGCTGCGAGCGCCCGGGCGATATCCATCGCGATGGATATCGCGGCCCCCATCGACGTCGCCGGAGCGGAGTCTTCTATGTTGTCAAGCTCGGCCATGAGGGACGCAAGCGCATCCGCGGCAGCGGAGTGCGCCGTCAGATCCGTATTTCCCGAATCCCAATCACGCAGCGCCGCAGCCAGCGCGTCAAGCGCCAGGCTCACCGACGGGCGCAATTCCTCTCTCAGTTGCACCTTGATCGGGGTGCCCCACACTGCCCCGGCCAGTACCTCCGTGAGATCCCTCACATGAAAGGCGATGGTTTCGAGCGCAGCAAGGTCCTCGTAGTCGGCGCTCAGGTCTCGGTGGCGGTGGATT
>JACMOZ010000013.1 GCA_014377785.1 Aeromicrobium sp. | reverse complement strand
CGCAACCACGCAGTCGCCCCCGGCAGGGTGAGTCACACAAGGCGGAGCCTTGAGTGATCGGCTGAGGTGCAGAGCACCGCATCCGAGTCGCGCCAGCGACCGAAGGCACTCACATCGGATGTCACAACGCGTCGTGCATTCAGCCGAACATGACGTCGTGCAAGGGCCTTCCGTGAAGGCATACAAGACGCCTCCCCAAGAAGGTGCGCGGAACAACGAGGGTGCGCCAGCACCCGGTAGACGATACGAAACGAGGGCGCGCCAGCGCCCGGTAAACAACAGGAGGACGAGGGCGCGCCAGCGCCCGGAAGGGGTGTGTAGCCGGCGCGCCAGCGCCGGCGGTGTGCGGGAGGCCGACGGTGTGCGGGAGGCCGACGGCGGCAGCCTGTCGAGTAGACGGCTGGGTCGAACGTAGATGGTTGGGTTCACAGAGCACGGCCGGGTGTGAGGTGGACGTCACGGTTTTCGAATAGCGGTGTTCGAGAAGGGTGTTCATGAAGGCATTCACGTGGAGGGCGCGAAGCGCCCGACCTCTTCTTATAGACCTCAGCTACCCCTCATAATATGGCTCGCTTCAGTCCTCAGCTCTGGCTTGGTCTGTCGTCTTGGTCACGGCGATCGCCGGGCTCGCACTGGTGGTGCTCGCGGGATTTTCGCTTTGACGCTGCTCGCTCCGGTGGCGGGGAATCTGGTCGGCGACCGCCGCGCTCCCACTTCGTGCTCGCAGAATTTGGCGCTTCGCTTCTGGCTGTGGCGCGCACGTTCGGCGATCGCCACAGGCTCCGGGCGTTGCACAGGCAACGCTTGCGGTCTCTGCAAAAGTTCGGTTCGTCGGCATGGCTCGTGCCACCCTCAGCCGCCCCGCGACGGTCGAGCGGCGTTGCTCAAAACGGTGGACTGCATCCGCTCAAAATGGTGGGGCGGTTACGATACGCGGGACGACGACTGGGGACCGCACCCTTCGCTCGACAACTTCTTACCTCCGCGGGACCGAGCATGAGCACCTCCCCGCAGAGTTCCTGAACGGGGGGCTCATCGTCAAGGAGTACCGGGACGAACCGGTCATCTACACCGACAGGCGGACGAACCTGCCGCACAGCTTCGTCTCGATCTGCGGGCGGTGGGTTGCCCGCACCGACAGCGACGACATTCTCGACCTGGCCGTCGCGCCGGGCCCTAACGTCTGACCCATCACGGTCGGCGGGGAGTGGGTTGCAGCGCATGAGAAAAGTACGGTGTATTGCACCTAAAGCGGCTTTGAGTGCAATACACCGTACTTCCCGAGCGTGATTAAGGTGTGATGCAGTCACACGGTGCAGTGGCATCCTGCGTTCCTGGCTGCAGCCTCTGGCCACCGGCTACGCAGCTTATTCAGCTCGGCCCGGTTCACCCTGCACGCTCAATTGCGCGCAGTCTTTCATCCTGAGTAAGGACGCCCAGGAAAGGGCTGTTCTGGCGCATCTCCATTCCCAGTTCATCGGTAGCCAGCATCGCGTCGATGAGTTGACCAACCGACGCGCGCGAGAGTTCTTCCCACCGGTCAAGCCATCCGGCAGCCAACGGACCGCGTACGTGTGACCGCATCCGTGCGACGTTTCCTGGCATCACGGATTTGACTCTCTGCGGATCGTCGAGAAGCTGTCCTGCAATAGCGCGATGCAGCTCGAATGTGACTCGATCTTCGCGCCGCTCGAAAGGCGCTCGGGCGCGCGTTGGCTCAGGGGCTGCCCGTGGAGTCGGGTCCGTTGCTTCGAGAGCAGCCAAAGCCCCGTTTAGTGTCGCCATGCGAATACTGCCGCGTTGTTCGGAACGCTCCATATGAGACACGGCTCCGGGGCTGATCCCGAGACGCCTCGCAAGTTCGTAGACGGTCACTCCGCTCGACGTACGTGCGCGCTTGATAGAGCTGGATTCGAGCGGCACTGGAACCGATGGCTTTCTCATGGCGAGCTTCCTTTTTCGTTGTATAGCTATAAGTATACAAGAGGCATGCGCGGCATGCTGTACTTCAGCGCTGCTCGCATCCACATAGCGCACTACTGACACATTCTCGTTATACGAGTGATGGTACTCGGGCCATACTTTCGATCGCACGCGGACGCCAGGTTCTCGCGCCAATGGACGAACCGCCTTGACCAGGACGACGGGCGGGCGACCGTCACCGAGTGCGATGCAGTGATGGCGATGCCGGAACGGATGGGCCGCCCGTCGCAGACCGGAGTCGCCAACTGTCGCAAATTTTGCGACAGCTGAAACCGCGACAGTCCGGATGGCACCGACGAAGCGTTCGACGGAGTAATCAGTAAGGATTCCTTGCAGGTTCGCCCGGGGCCCGCGACGGCACCCGGAGCGTCCTGCGTCACGACGCTGGCGCGATCATCCCAGTCGGCTGTGGGGTCACTCGCATCGGCGGTTCGGCCCGGAAGCTCCTGTCACTTCTCAGGCGACTTAGGATTTTCTCGCTTTATTTGGACCACGCGGCGGCTGGGTTAAGTCGAGCTCGAGCACGCAAGACCAAGTCTCACCTTGGCTGAGAAGCGGCAATGGAACTGACTCTGGCACATGCGACCCACCGCTGGCGGCGCCGGGTTTGGCCCCGCGCATGTAAGTAGCATGGGGCCACGCAAAGAGGTCCGCGAAACGAGTACCGGGCTAGATGAGAGACAGGTTATGACCGCTGAGAAGGACGTTGTGCCGGAGGCGAAGCGTGGAGCACCCGCAGCCTCGACCGAGATGGAGTTTTACTCATCTCCGGACGGCGCGATCAGCCTCCCCGTGCGTTTCGCTGCTGACACTGTGTGGGCGACGCAGGCGCAGATGGCGGAACTGTTCGGCGTCGACGTTCGCACTGTCAATGAGCACGTCAACAACGCTTTCGACGAAGGCGAGCTCGAAGGTGAGGCAACTATCCGGAAATTCCGGATAGTTCGTTGGGAGGCTACTCGCGAGGTTGCGCGAAACGTCCTGCACTACGACCTGGACGCGATCATCTCTGTCGGATACCGGGTCCACTCGCCGCAAGGTGTTCATTTCAGACGATGGGCGACCACCATCCTCCGTCAGAGGATCCTGGATCAGAATGCCGACCGGCTGAGGAAAATGGGCCAGCTGACCGTGTTGCTGGCGACGTCCAGCGACGAGCAGCTCGCAAGCATCGGTCGGATCATGCAACGGTTCACCGGCGACCTCGACCGTCTCGCCGACTACGACCGTGGAAGTTTGCCCACCCCTGACGAAACTCCCGCGACCCAACGGGTCGACTTCACCGACGTCGAACGCATCGTTTCGGAACTCCGTGAACGATACCCGGACGATACAAGGCTCGGGATTGCGAAAGACGAATCCATCCACGGGGTGCTCGGCCAGATCGACCAGACGTTCGGCGGCCAGGACCTTTACGAGAGCGCGGAGGAGAAGGCCGCAAACCTGCTCTACATGGTGGTCAAAGACCACCCGTTCGGTGACGGCAACAAACGCACCGGCGCGGCACTGTTCGCCTATTTCCTTGATCGCAACGGAATCGACATCGGCAAGGCGATTCCCGGCAACATGCTCACCGCTCTCACTCTTATTGCCGCAGCCAGCGACTCAGCGAAGAAGGATGAGACGATCGCGCTTATCCGCAGCCTGCTCGCTGTCGATTCTCAGGCGACTTAGGATTTTCTCGCTTTATTTGGACCACGCGGCGGCTGGGTTAAGTCGAGCCCGAGCACGCAAGACCAAGTCTCACCTTGGCTGAGAAGCGGCAGTGTTGGTTTCGCCATCGCGGCGGCGTTCTCATTCTCGGTGGTGAAGCGGATCCCGAACTCAGGCCGTGGATGGTGGGGCGACTGGCTCGCGAACACGAACCCGTCTCGGATCTCGTCACCGTCCTTACTCTCGGGCTGATCACCGCGGATTTCTATGACGCGACCTTCGACACGATGGCCAAGACCGGATACGAGTCCTGAGGAACATTACGAAAATCTCCTCAAGCACTCCAGCACACAGCCAGCTCAATTGGCAACCCGCGTCCGCGATCGTTATGCGAACAGCCCTTTTCGAAAGATCGGCTCCGGCAACACCGCCATGACAAGAACTCGGTCGCCCGCGCTTCAGTCCATGGCAGTGGCATGCGAGTCGGCGCTTGCGACACTCGAACTGGTCGCCAACATCACAGTCAAGTCGCGAGCAATGACGCTAAACTGATGGAGTCTTCGTTATTGTCGCTGCTATCGAATTAGCCGCACACGTACTATCGAGTGTTGTAGTAGACGCGACAGAGGCCTTCGGAAGAGGAAATCATGGTCATCACATCATCGGGCGCCTTGAACAGCCGCGAGCGTAGTGACCTCGAGCGCGCCCAGGCGCGGGCCAACGAAGCAAATCACCGTGAAGATGACGCGAACGCTCGTGGGGTCGCGCGGTCGATTATGGCGTCACGCCGGATCATGGAAATGCGCGCTCAGGCCGCTACTAGCCGCTAGACATCTGTAGCGCGAAGAATCGTTCGGCCCATCCCGATTAGTTGGGCTTTCAAGTCCTCGAATTGGCTCACGATGAGCGAGGCAAACACCGATTTTTTTTGCCAGCGTCGTCCGTGATGGGCAAGTTCGAAGCAAGGGTGATCACGCCGACCGGAATGTATGCGTTGTCTGGGTCTGTGCCGATTGCAATGTCAGCGGAAATAAAGATAGGCGTTGAGAAGAATGTCTGCCATCTGGAGGCTTCGACCGGGAGACCAAGCTTGCGGATACTTAGCAATCTCGGGCGCCCATCGGTGAAGGCGACCACTGACGCGTTGCTTGAATCTCGCTGAATCGGTTCGCGCCGAAGGATCTGCCGGTCACGAATCGGCCCGGTGGAATTCGCCCACAGGGTGAGAGTTCGATTTGCGCTTCTTGGATTTTCTCGAACCCATACCTCCGCGCGGAACATCTCGCCTTCGGGCGCTGACACTTTCAGGACGTTCTTGATGCCAGACTCAAGGCCGTCGTGAAGGATTTGGTAGGCGAACTCGGGATCCTTTGTGTTCGCTCGTGCCGCCCACAACTCGTGCCAACTCTTTAGTCGCTGCGCGTAGTTGATGCTGTTGGTGTTATCGCGGTAGTACTCGCTGTTCGATGTCTTCACGGCCGCACTGCCAGCGATACGAAGCTCTTCCAGAAATTGCGGGCTCTGATAATGACTCATCGGGTTGAGTACCCCGATGCCGAGGTGGGCTCCCCTCAACCTGAGCGCTTCAGAAACTGTTTTGGTCGAAATCGTGCTCGGCAGAATAGCCTTCGTTCTGGGAGAGAAGACCGGCGGCGGCACGGCGATGAGCGCATAACGCTCTCCGGCGTCCCCCTTCGTTAAGGCGAGCGCATTGATGAGCGGCTCGTCGGTGAGGCTTGCACCGATGACCAACACTCCCTTGGACCTACCACGAAAGCTGTCGATCAGAACCTTCTGGGACTGTTCCTGGGTCGACGCGTAGCTGCCCTCGCTCAAGACCAAGACGCCCTCAGTGGGACCGTTGTCAAGGTCCACGCGCCCGTGTAGGTAAACGATCTCGATCAGTCCAGTGGCAGTCCCATGCTTCCGAACGGTCACATGTTTCACGCGCGGGCCGCCCAGAACGCGTCGTCGAATCCCAGGAAGGGCGGCGACCGGTACGCCGTTTGCCACCAGCCTGCCGTATTGCGCAGTGAATTCCGATTCGATGTAGCTGTCGTAGTTCGTTGTGATGATCAGCACGTTGCGACCTACGCTGGCCGTGGTGATCGAAAGTTGTATGAGGTTGCGAAGCATATATCCCCTGCTCCAGCCGCTCTCCTTATAGATGATGTCGTGGAGCTTCGGCGTGAGAAACTGGTTCTCGGTCGTGCCCGGTGCCATGAATGCTCCCATCATGATGGAGGCAGACTGTTTCGTATTTTCAAGGTTGTCGATCAGGTATCTGACCGAGTCGAATTCTGCTTCCTTGTCGTGCCGTGTTGCGCGAGCCTGGGTGAAGACATCATCTATCAGCTGAGACCAGGTAACGCCAGTGCGATCGATGCTTACGCCCGCACCGCAGTAGATCACCAGTTCGTCGGCGGCCGACAGGCTTTCTAGCGCGTCCAAGGTCTCCTGCTGACGGAAGAACGGGTCTTCAGTTGCCTGCCTCAGATACTGAACCATGGAACCGCTCTCTCTTGCTACGACCGCTCATCGAATATAGCGGGAGAAATCCTCACGGCGTTGGAGGCTGCTAGCAATCTAGACGGATGGATCGCCTGACCATACAGATTTGTCTGCGTCGGCTGGGCCGTGACCGCATCGCCAGCGCGACAGTGCGCTGCTGCATGACGGGTTGCTGCTCTTGGAACGAGAGCTCGATGAGAATCGGAATGACCAACCGGCAACCTGGGACAATTTCCCCTTGAAGGAATCCCTGCCAGAAGCTGCTGCCGACAAAGAATCCCCGTTCCCTGCGACGGAACCTGATCCTCCCGACGGTCCAGTCGCTGTCATCCCCAGCTAAAACGCTCACAGATACCGGACAGGTGCCAGCTCTCAACTACGTGACGCAATTCTCACCGGGCCGGATAAAACACAAAGTCGAACCTTGGCTGAGAAGCGACAGCGACTCAGGCTGCCTGACCGGCACCGATACCGCGCATGTCCTTCTCATGGACTCTGCGAACACACTCAACACTCCGGCTGCGGGGCTTGACGAGCTCGCCCGGGGCTGGCGCCGCGCCGAAGCGCTCCTTCAGCTGCGCGCCGCCGCAACCGTCTGCCCCGAATGCGAGGGCAAAGGCTTCACCGACATCACGATCTCCGGCCCGACCGGCTCTCCGCTGACCGTCGAGCGGTTGAACTGCTCCTCCTGCGCGACGACTCATGGGGATGGGAATCTCAATAATGCATGACACAGGGGCGATCACGCCTGGGATTGCCGGGCTCTGCACCGGGTTCCTTCAAGCAGACACGGATGCCCGCGGCTGGGCATCCGTGTACCCGGACGAGTCAGAGTGGGAATCACCGGACTGCGACGTCATGAGCGAACGGTTCCTGCGCCACGCGAAAGCGGAAGGGTTCGACGGGTTTCTTGTGCACGCTGAGTCGACTGACGAAGGTCAGCACTGGTTCACCGTGGTGTTGGACCCTGCATCGGCCCGCGCGGTCGCCGTCGACTGGACTGCACGGCAGTTCCACAACGCCGGGCATCCCGCCCCGCCGACTGACCCTGCGTTGATCCAATGCCCGCTGGTGTTCGACTGGCCGGGCCCTTATCCGATTGACGTGGTTGAATTTCAAACCGCGACCGCTGGCGCATGATCGCGATGAATTTTCTGACCGTCACCGTCCCTCCGAAGTTCTGGGCGGACCACGAAGCGCGCTCCGATGAGACGGCGGGAGAAGTGGTCCGCCGCTCTGCTCGAGCGGTGGTGGTGCGGCTCACCCAAGCTCAGTGGGAGGACTTGCTGGCCGATGCTCTGCACTACGCGAGCCTCGGAACCGGTGTT
>JACMOZ010000187.1 GCA_014377785.1 Aeromicrobium sp. | reverse complement strand
CGAAAACAGGGTCAACGTCCTTCGGGGCCGAACCTGTCGCAGCAGGGAAGGCACCATGAACAAGCGTTTTATTTCCGTTGTTGTCGCGAGCGCACTCGGCGCACTTGCCCTTGTATCGAGTCCCTTGTCGGGTCCGGCCCAAGCCACCGTCAGCCCGAGCGCCACGCGGGCCGGCGCCTGGCTTGCGAATCAGCTCACCGTTGGGCTGATTCACAACGATCAATTCGATTTTGACGACTACGGGCTGACGCTCGACGTGCTGATGGCTTTGCAGGAGGCCGACACCCGAGGGCCCAAGCAGGACGCCATTGTGTCGGCGATGCGGACGAACATCAAAAAATACGTCTACAACTACCCGAACACGACTCCTGGCGACGGCGTATGGGCCGGTTCGGCCGCGAAAGCGCTCGTCGCCGTGCAAGCCGCAGGCAAGAACGACAACAGTTTCGGCGGCGTCGACCTCGTCGCAACCGTGGAGGGAACGGTCGAACCAGGTGGCAGTGACAAAGGCCGGTTGAAAGACCGCGACATCGCCGGCTACCCCGATCCTGCCGTCCTGGCGGACTACTCCAATCTGCTGTATCAGGCCTACGGTCTTGAAGGCCTCGCCGAAGCCACCTCGGCCAAGGTCGACGACGTGCGTGACTTCCTGCTCAAGCAACAGTGCGGAGCTGGCTATTTCCGGCTCTACTTCGATGCGTGCAAGGCCGACACCGATGCCACCGCGATCGCCATACGGGCCATGAGTGCCGCCAAAGCCGATGGCGTCGCCGGTATGGATGCGGCTCTCGCCAGGGCGACGACGTGGCTCGTCGACCAGCAACGGGCCGACGGTTCCTTTATCGGCGGCGCATCGACTCCCGAACCGAATGCCAACAGCACCGGCCTCGCCGCGAGCGCGCTGGCTCTTCGCGGCAAGACGGGCGCAGCACAGCACGCTGCCGCCTGGGTCTACAAACTTCAGGTGAAGTCCACGACCAGTGGCAAGCTGGCGAGCGAAGACGGTGCCGTGGCTCTCGCCAAAGACGGCTGGAATGCCGGCAGGGCCGATGGCATCACGACTGCGACCGCGGACCAGTGGCGTCGTGCGACAGCGCAGGCGATCTATGGGCTGATCCACCTTGATCCCGCGACGATCGACGTTCGTGTGGTCGAGCGGATCGTGACCAAGGTCCCAAAGCCGCTCGTGCGCACCGTCAACATCAAGAATTCGGTCGTGGCGGGTGACGGTGCGCAGGTCCCCGCAGGCACAAACTCGCCGGCGGGAAAACTCGGTCACTACCTGGCCGGTCAGTTCAGCGACGGCGACCACATCGAGGTCAAGGACGGCGGCAACACGTTTGTCGACTACGACCTGACCGCCGGCACCGTCCTGGCCCTCCGTCAACTCGGGCAACAGCCGACGATCGCCGAACACGGGAGCAATTTCCTCCTCGATGGTGATTCCATCGACGCCTACGCCCACGGCGCACCATATGAGAAGAAGGCGTCGTACGCCGAACCATTGGCGAAACTCCTCATCGTCGGCACGCTCACCAAGAAGACGGATGCGAAGACCTTGAAGAGTTTGGCCACTGAACTCACGGCCCTGCAGCAGGTCGATGGATCGTTCAAAGACAACGGCGAATACGTCGATCGAAGCGGCAACACCACACGTCAGGCAGTCGTGGCGCTGGCCCTGCGCATGGCCGGCGACGCGACCGCCGCCGACAAAGCCGTCTTGTATATCGAGAAGCACCAGTGCAAGGACGGCGCATTCCCCCGGTCGCTGAGTTCGGACTGCACGACCGGCGATCTGGCCTCAACCGGCTGGGCGCTGCAAGCCCTCAATGCGGCGTCGGTCGATGGACGAACCGGCAGCGAGACGCTTGCCGATGTTCCCGCCGGTTGGGACCAAGACCGTTCGGCGGTCATGGTCAATGCGGCGACATCACTGCGCGCGGTCGTGCACGTGGACGGATCCGTCCGCAAGACCAACATCGGCGACACCTCGGCCGTCGCTGCGGGGCTTCAGGCTGCCGGGACGGATACGCGCGCAACGTCGCTCTTTCTCACCCGCTTGCAGAAGAAGGACGGCGGCCTCCCCGCCAATACCGTCGACAAGGGCAGCGATCTGTCGAGTTCGGTCGCCAGCGCACCGGCGGTTGCGAGGAGTTCGTGGCTCAGCACTCCGCGGACAGGCCTCGCCGCCGCCGTATCGCTTCCCCTCGATCGGGAATACGCCGTACGACGCACCGACAACGCATCCAAGGCCGAGGGCTTCGTCGTCGCCCGCCCGGTCGCCTTTGCCGGCGGAGGGATCCTGGGATTACTCATGCTGGCGGCGATCGGCTTCGGTCTGACACGCCTCAACCGGTCCGGGAGCTCCTCGTGAGTCACCTGCGCACAGTTTTCGCCGCACTCCTGTTGGCGGCGATGACACCGTTGCTGACTTCGGGAAATCCAGCCGACGCGGCCGGAGGGGCTTGTTCGTCGTCATCGGGTGTCACCGTCGTCGTGGACTTCGGCTCACTCGGCGGTGGCACGGCGATCCGTTGCGCTCATACGAGCGGCAGCGGACTTGAGGCGTTGAATGCTGCTGGCTTTTCGACCGAAGGTACGCAGACGTACGGCGCTTCGTTCGTCTGCAGGATCAGCGGCAGGCCCGGTCCGTCAAGCGAAAGCTGCCGCTCGACGCCTCCGACGGACACGTCCTGGCACTATTGGTACGCGAGCAATGGCGGCTCCTGGAAGTTCAGTCAGTCGGGAGCGGCGAACCGAACGGTGATTCAGGGAGGATTCGAGGGCTGGAGTTTTGGCGCCGGTGCGGCGCCTGGAGCGACGCCGACGCGAACCGGGTCATCCCCGAAATCTCCGGCCGGAAGCGACATCGGTTCGAAAAACTCGGCACCTGCGGTGCCGACCGAACCGTCATCGGCGAAGGACACGAGCTTGCCGAAACCCAAACCGCGAAACGTGACCGCCGCGCCACGCTCGGAGACCACGACCACCGCGACGCGGTCGGTGGAGGCCAACCCCGCGAAATCGGGCACGACGGGAAACAGTGCCGCACCGTGGATTGCCGGTGGGCTCATCCTGGTTCTGGTTGCTGCCGTCGCGGTCACGCAAAAGAGGCGTTCGTCGTGACTGCTCGGCCGGCATAGGGTGGCTGCCATGACCGATCCCGTCACCGCCTCGATCACCCGGATCGTCAACCCCGCTCCCGCAGTGCAGGTGATGGACCGGCGGCGCGCGGGCCAAGGTTTCGGTGGCGTCGCGCTCAACGTGGCACGCTCGTGACCGGCTCGCTGCTCGTGGCAGGAACCACGTCCGATGCCGGCAAGAGTGTGGTGACGACCGGACTGTGCCGGCTGCTCGCACGCCGCGGCATCCGGGTCGCACCGTTCAAGGCGCAGAACATGTCCAACAACTCGATGGTCTGTTCTGTTGGTGGCGAGTCTGGCGGCGTCGAAATCGGCCGGGCCCAATGGATCCAGGCGCTCGCCGCACGCGCCGAACCCGAAGCCGCGATGAACCCGGTGCTGCTCAAGCCCGGCAGCGACCGGCGCAGTCATATCGTCGTGATGGGCAAGCCTTTCGGGGAGATCGAGTCCCGCGAATTCATCGGCGGACGATCCGCGTTGGCCGCCGCTGCCTTCGACGCGTACGACGACCTTTGCTCGCGCTTCGACGTGGTGATCTGCGAAGGCGCCGGGAGTCCGACCGAAATCAATTTGCGTGCCGACGACTACATCAACATGGGGCTAGCCCGCCACGGTGACATACCCACCATCGTCGTCGGCGACATCGATCGCGGAGGGGTCTTCGCCGCGATGCACGGGACGGTCGCGCTGCTCGAAGCCGCCGACCAACGACTCATCGCCGGTTTTGTCGTCAACAAGTTCCGCGGCGATCAGGTGCTCCTGCAACCCGGGCT
>JACMOZ010000186.1 GCA_014377785.1 Aeromicrobium sp. | reverse complement strand
GCCCTGCTCGTCCAGGCCGAAGGGCTCGGGTACTTCCGTCACTCCCGCCGCGCGGAGTGTGGTCAGGAGTTGATGCACCGCGGGAGTCCATAGTCCTGCTGGGCGGTGAACCGTGTCGCCTACCCGCACGACCGTGCTTGAGTTTCCCCCGGCTAACACCTCTTCATCCATCCTTCCAACCTAAAGGCTGTAAGAGGAACCCTCTGCGGGGCTCTCCTGGGAATCAGGATGCTGCATGCTGGCAACGCAGGACCCTGCGGTTCACTCGCCCGTTTGAGGACCCGTTCATGGCTCCCAGAAGGAGTCGTGTGAAAGCTGGCTCAACAGCTCAGCCGGTGCTTCGGGCGGCATCGAGAGTCTGATCGAGTAGAACCGCGATTGTCATTGGGCCCACGCCGCCCGGTACGGGCGTGATGTGTCTGGCTCGCGACGCTGCGCCCGCGAACTCGACGTCTCCAACGTTGCCGGGGTTGTACCCAGCATCGATAACGACTGCGTCTGGCTTGATCCAGGCTCCACGGATGAGTTCCGGTCGTCCCACTGCGGCGATCACAATATCCGCGTCGCGAACTGCATCTGCGAGCTCTCTTGTCTTCGAGTGGCAGAACGTCACCGTCGCATCGCGGGCAAGGAGGAGCATCCCAACCGGCCGGCCAAGGATGGGGCTTCGCCCAACCACGACCGTCTTGACGCCGGCAAGGGCGACGTCATACCGGTCAAGGAGCCTAAGAATTCCGCCGGGGGTGGCCGAGTGGAATCCGCCTTCTCCGACCCCTCTGCGGGACGCCGAGTTTTCTAGCGATGTTGAGCCGCCGCACCACGACCGCCCCGCTCGTGGCGCTGGAGGTTCCGGAGCTTGGCGCTCGTCCGCCTTGGTTAAAAGCGTCTTTGGACCCGTGGAGTTGGCCACCCGGCCTGAGCGGTAACGAGTTGTCATCATACGGCTCTGTAGTGCTTCATTCTGCGCGCCGAAATGCCACACTCGTGACATGACTTCCCATATTCGGTTGAAAAGTCGCCTCGGATTACTGTTTCCCGCGGTGGTCATTGTGGTCGTTACTTGGCTCGTATTCTGGATGGCGCAAGGATTCCCCACGGCGTGCAACCTCATGGGTCCCTGCTCTGGCCGCGATGTGCGGGTGGCGCCGGCTCTGCTTTTCGGCGGGATGATGCTTGCACCGTTGGCGGCGGTGATTCTCATGTCCGTCGTTCGCTCACCGGTGGGTTGGCTCGTTCGACTGTCCTACGTCGCCCTCGTGCTGCTCGCGGTTGTCGGGTACGTCGTCATCAGCTTCAGTGGAGGGTTCGGCGTTGATGCGGCATTCCTCGCTGGTCTCCTCGGAACGTTCGGGACGGCACTGCTCGCCTATGTGGGAATCACTGCCCTTCGACGCGAGACTTGAGTAGTTAAGCTTCCAAGCCGGGACCAGGCTGGTAAGCCCTGTATTTGCAACGGCATCGTGCGGGGCCCCTGCGGATTCCCGGCGCTACGCGGCGCGCCATCCGTGATGGCGGATTAGTGCCGAACTGCGACGTTGAACAGCTCGGACCACGCTTCGCCGAATGGATTGCAGCCCAAACGAAGCGAGATTCGAAGACCGCCCATAGGGAAACGCTAAACGACGCCGAGTATGTCTTCTAGCACCTGCGGGTTGGTCCCCTCGGTACAGGCCGGCGGCGGCCGCCGCTGCTGCTGTTAGACAGGGCACATGAACATAGATCCTGCGACGGTGGTGAATATCGAACGAGCGAGACTTCGCGCGCTCGTCGAACGCGACATGGTCGTTGCGGAGCGCCTCCATGCACCCGATTACCAACTTGTGACGCCCAACGGGTCCACACGGAAAAAAAATCGGCTTATCTCAGCGACGTGGAATCGAAGCGACTCGAGTACCTCGTATTCGAGCCCGAGTCAGAAATCTCCGTCAGATCGTCTGGAAAGCTGACGATTCTGAAGTACATCGCACGAATAGTTCTCAGCGTCGGCACCGCCGATGAGCTTGAATTCCGCGCTTGGCACACGGATGTTTACGAGTATCAAGATGGCCATTGGATGGTCGTCTGGTCGCAGGCCACCACAATCGTTCCATAGGGAAGCAGGCTGCGTTCCGATGCCCGTAGAGGAACCCTCACCGGGACGGTTGAATCTTTTGTCCACCGAGAGCGCAGGTGGCTACTTGGAATCGACAATCGCGTCGGCGTAGTGGTCTATCGCACCGCCATAGAGGGGCAGGGTCTTTCCCAAAGCCTTGAGGGCGACTCGTAAAGCCTCGCCGGGCCGCCCAGCGTCGAAGAGCGCTAAAGCCAGAAAAGCTTCGTGGGCGTCGCCGGCAGTTGCGTCCGGTTCTATGCCTTCCAGAATCCTGACCGCTTCGGTGGTCTCACCGACGTTGCGCAGTGAGCTGGCCAGCTGAATTTGAGCTTGGGAGTTGCGGACAGGATCGAGACCAAGTTCCAGAGCACGGCGGTAGAGCGGAATCGCTTCCGCTTCCCGTCCAAGAAAGTCATGCGCCGACGCCCATTCGAAGATGGCGGCCGGATCATCGTCACGTCGCTCTGCGATCAGAGCCTGCATAGAGCCGAACGTGAACTCCGGGTCGGCGTCACTGGCGTCACTCCAGAATATTCTGATTCGTTCTTCCCAGTCAGTCACGGGCCTATTTTGGCAGACTGCAGGACTGCTTGAGCACTGCCCGTCGGGGGAACGCTCAGCGGTCGTTCGGCCGCCAGGCGTGACTGGGCCTGTCATGCCGCCACGAAGATACAGAATGGATGTCCTGCCGGATCGGCGTAGACGAAAAGTGGTTCTTCAGCATCGTCGGAGCGATCGAGTAAGAGGTGCGCTCCTAGTGAAAGCGCCCGCTGATGCTGAGCGTGCAGGTCGCTCACCGTCGGCACTGTGGTGTCGAGATGCAACATTTGAGGTCGTGGTCCCTCGGGCCATGTCGGCTCCGGCAGATGCGGCACCTGCTGGAACGCCAGCTGAGCATTGCCGGCTTCGTTGCACAACACCAACCACTCCTGGCCTTTGATGTCCGGTGCCCCCTCAGGGGGAGGCTCATCGCCCGGGCGATATCGGAGGCCCAGAAGCTTTCGGTAGAACTCCGCCAAGGTGCGGGCGTTTTCGCAGTCCAACACGACCTGGCGCAGCGTGGGCGTTTGCGTTTGCGTTTCAACGGGGTCGGCCATGCCTTATTCTTCCAGAACGAACGCGTGCCTTACTAGGTACACGTCGGGGCTCGCGTGAGATGATCCACTTCCGAAACGCCCTGCCCGGAAGCCGAACGCTCATCGGGAATGACAGTGAGCCAGTCGAGCGGTGCTCCCATGTCGAGATTGCATCGCTCGCCAACTCGCGTTCTCCATTGCCCGACACCCGGGAGGCTCCTACGCACCCCCACGCGGATCTTGGTAGGGCAGCTTCCGCGTCTGGAGCACCTTTACGGCGCCGAAGACTGCAGTTGGCAATGATGCAAACAATACGAGGCCGCCGGCCCACATAGCTTGGGGCAGCGACAGGAAGGAGAGGACCACGCCGAGTGCAACGACAGCGACAACCAGCAGCGGCGGCGCCCAGAGAAAAACAATAAGTTGAGCTGAGTGACCACGGGTGAAGCCCCTTGTGGCATCCTCAAGAGCCGCCCAGAGCACTGCCGCTGGTACAACCAAGCCCACGATGATCAGCACAAACACGAAGACGAAGTCACCAGTTGTGGTGGCTCCCGTCATGAACCACCACGTAATCGCAAAGCCGGCCAGAAGGAATGGAACGAGTGCGACCAGCAACCCTTTGTCGTAGACCAACGCACCGGGCTTCCTCGGCGCTGGGTCATCATCCCAATCCACGGCTCGACCTTTCGTTATGGTCACTAATGTGACAGACGCAGCGGGGCGGGGCAAGGGCCGTCTTCCGCAGTAATTGTCGGCGAGTGATTAAGGCCGAGCCGAAGTGGGATCGATGAATTCCGTTCACTCCATATTCTGAGGGCCGTGGGGCTCGTTCGCTGCAGGCAGATCAGACCGATCGACCCTTTTTTTATCTAGAGGATGACCAGGTCGCGTGCTTCAGCAGAACCCTTTTGTGTGCGCCTCGGTTCGCCGAGCTGCGGCGGGACTGACAGCGCCCGCAAGGGGGACGCTGAGCGGGCACGTCCGCATGGATACTGGGATCTGCGGGTCACGAGCCCGAGGGTGTCGCGTTTGCCCCGCCCTTTGAACAGTCGCGCTCAGGTGCGTCAACTGCGACAGCGAAGCAGGTCCTTTTGCGCCCTTCGCAAGAGCCAAGGCTTGGCGATATCAACTAGATTCAGCGCGAGAGTAGAAGGATGCCTCGCCATCGCGGCGACGCGCGACATCGTCGACGACGAACTGCACGAAGTCCTCGTCACGATCGATAATGACAACGTCCTCCACGGCGTCGGCGGGCGCTTCGCCTGGCCATGACGTCTGCCGAGTCGAACGATCCCGCTCCAGCCGCGTCCCCGAGACTGACACCCAGTCGCGCAGGGGCTGGCGGGCATCCGCGAAGTCGCGGTGCCAGCCGAGCGGGGCCGAGCCGTGCTGGTCGGGGTCGTAGGCGCCGATCCAATGCAGGTGCAGCGCGGAGAGTTCCCAGACGAGTTCGGGGTGTCGATGCCAGAACGGTGGCACAACGGATGCTGGGAGCCCGTAGGTGCGTCGCAGCCAGTTCACCCACCGGTTGAGTTCGATCCATTCGGCTTCGGCATCGTCGGCGCTGAGCAGGTTCCAGTTAATTGGATGCGGCGGCTCAGCCATGAGCGGCCCCTCGAGGTCGTCCAAGGACGCTTCTCGGAATGCGTCGTTGTGATCACCGGATGCCCATTCGACGAGTGACTCCGACATCGCTGGTTCACCGCCTCGAGCTGGTGTGGGCCGCTGCCGCCTTGTGTTCGACCTCGATGTCCGAACCTGTGCGGTGGGTGCGATCAACGGAATAGTTGGTGCGCGCGAGGTCGTGCCCGATCTTCTTGGCGACAAATTCTTCGCGTTGAATGGCTTCGCCGTCGCGAACGACCTGGAAGGTACGCACATACCCCTCGGCGACGAAGCTGTCGCCTTTGGCGAAGCGCGTGAGTGCCCGATCGGCGGTGGCGCG
>JACMOZ010000185.1 GCA_014377785.1 Aeromicrobium sp. | reverse complement strand
TTTGTCGAAAACGGCCTGGTTATTAAGAGGGCCGTCTGTATAACCCGCGACGACCCGAACTTCTTCCTCATTCACGACACCGTCGACAATCCGGTAGGACCGGAAGTCGGCGGGGCCTTTGTTATTTCCGCATTCTCGGGTCGACACGAGGACGTAGTGGGCTTCGGGTTCTGATGCCAGGGTGATGTCCGTGCGGGACGGATAGGCCTCGGTCGCCGTATGGGAGTGGTAAACGACAACCGGGTCTTCATCCCGTTCGCTCATCTCTTTGTAGAGATTGAACAAATCGGTCGAATCGAACTCATAGAACGTCGGCGACATTGCCGCGTTGAGCATCGGGATGTGCCGAGTGGGAAGATCCGAACCGATCGCACCGGCCACGATTCCACACGCCTCGTCGGGGTGGTCTCGTCGCGCATGCGCAACGATCGCGTCATGAGTGGACTGGTCAATGGTCAACACGTCATTGATTCTATCGGCCGTCCCATAGGCCGGACTTCGCTGCCCAACTGGCGAGACTCAGCCTCTGCGGTTTACCACGAGGCCTCGGGAAACTGCCACACCACGTGGGAAGTTTCCCCCGTGACATGACAGTTTGCACCGTGTGTTGTGACAGGACATGTCTGACATTGATGTGACAGTTTGCACCGCCCTCGTGGTAAACCATCAACTCAGAGACGTGACCAGGGATTCCTGGACATAGCCGAGCCAGTCGTAGATTTCGGCCATCGCCGAGATTGCCTCATCCTCCGAGGCCCCGACGAGCATGAGGTCCTCATCGGTTTCGATACCGAGTCGCACAGCGAGTGAGAGCCGGATGTCGGTCAGTGAACGCAACCAAGCCTGCACAGTCTCGGCATCGAGTTCGACCTCGATCTGTTTGGTCGATTCGAGGTCGGATTCGTCAAAGCTCAGTCCGCCATCGACAAGCGAACCGATCATGAGTTCGGCATTGCTCACTTTGGCCGCCGAGAGCGACTGCTCGGTGTAGCGGCGGAATTCGGCCGCGTCGTCGGGGTCGTCCCTGTAGGCGTCGGGCAACAATCGACGAAGGACCGGATCGTCCGGCGGCATGAGCGGACCGGTCATACCCACTTGGGCGAACAACGGATCGGGTTCGGACTCGGAGACGCCATTGCGGTCACGCAGGAGTTCGACGACCTGACCCGAAAGATTCGCGAGCATATGCGCCTCGGCCGGTTCGAAGGTGGCGAAGATGCCGCCACGACGGCGACGCTTGAACGGTTTCACTCAACAGCTCCCATCATGTGTCGTCCATCATTTGTCGTCCATCATTTGTCGGAGCGCTGAAGAGTCGCCCAGAGACCGTATTCGTGCATCGCCTGGACGTGGCGCTCCATTTCCTCTCGTCCGCCGCTGGACACCACTGCCTTACCGTCGTGGTGGACAGCAAGCATGAGCTGAGTCGCTTTTTCTTCGGTGTAGCCGAAATAATTGCGGAAAACATAAGCGACATACGACATCAGGTTGACCGGGTCATTCCAGACGATGGTGATCCACGGGCTCTCGAGTTCCACGACTTCGTCGTTTTCAGGCAAGTCGGTTTCAACAGGGGCTGGGGTGGTCACTCCCCCATTGTGTCCCAGACGACCGTGCAACCTGCACCACGTGTGCTCAATTCGGGGAATGAGCGAGTGCTTTGCGGACGAATGGATACAGATAAGGGGCCAGAGTTCGTGTGAATGTCTGGGTGATGTGCGACCCATCGACGTAGACCATGGCTCTGCCGATGACGGGAGAGCACACCTCGGTACAGAAATAGTTGGTCAAATCGGCGACGGCCACTTTCGGCGAGGCGATCTCCTTGGCAGCGTCCGCCAACGGATCACGCCGCAACCACGCCGTACGCGGCGCCGAGCACTTGGCGAAGTCATCGGGATTGGCGCCGACACAATCGGGGACGGAAGGCATGGTCGAGATTGGGAAGGGATTGTCGCGGATCACCAACACCTTGACTCCCCGGTCGACCCATTTCTGAAGGTAGCGGACGTAGCCCTTTTTCCACGGCTCATAACTGTCGGCGGCACTCACGCCGATCGCGGCGCGCCCGGTCCGCTCGGACGTCACCACCAGGTCGAACGTGCCGGTTGTCGTCGCAGCGAGAACCTTCTGTCCCCAGTCGAAACAATTGCGTCGGAACTGCTCGGTCTCCAACTGGATCCTGATCGACGTCGCAAAACACTGGGACGCGAGGAATGTGGTGATCTTCCAATGGTGTGTTGCCGCGAGTTCCTGCAGCGCGGGCAGCCATTGGGCGGCGTGGGAATTGCCGACAAGGGCGATGCTGACGGCTGCCTTTTTGTCGCCGAAGACACACCGAGTGAACTTGTCAAAGGGTCGATAGACCAGACACCCGCCGCCGAAGGCATCGGACCTGTCGTTCGCGGCCTCGGAAGTACTCGGTATGACACTTCCGCTGTTGCGCTGTATGCAGCTGTTGCCGGGCGCCATCGACGCCGCGCCGAAACACGGTTCGGCGCCGGAAAGCGCCTGACTGACCAGCTCCTTCGCGGCCGCCTGACGTTGATTGACTTCGGCGACCTGGACGAGACCGACGGCCACGACGACGGCCATACCGGCGACGGCGAAGCGATAAGGCGTAGCAAGGGAGACGCCAGGGCGGTGCCGTCGGTAGCGGTCTTCGACGTATTTCTTGGTCAGCCCGGCCAGCGCGACGCTGCCGGCGATGATCGCGAGCTTGTCGAGGAGGCCGAGAGCACTGCCGGTGACTTGGGGAACAATCACTATGACCGGCCAATGCCACAAATAGAGCGAGTAGGAGATGTCGCCGAGGTACTGAATCGGCGACCAGGCGAGGAACGGCCCCGGCGAACCCACCGACTGGGCATGCGCCGCCAGCACCGCAGCTGCGCCGAGGACCGGCAGCAAGGCCTGATAACCCGGGAACGGCGTCGCATCGGTGAAGGTGAATGCCGTCCAGAGGATGGCAGCGAATCCGAGCCAGGCGAGAGTCGATCGACCCCAGGGCGGCAATTGCCAGACATCGGTAAATCCGTCGTCCCGGGAACCGGATCGGATCAGCAAAACAGCCAGCAAGCCGCCAACGCCCAACTCCCATACCCGTGTAGGGGTGATGAAGTAGGCGCTTGACGGCTCCGCGGCCGTCGCATAGATCGAATAGGACAGGGATGACGCGACTATGGCACTGAGACCGACGAGCAACGTTGAGGAAACACTTCGGCCGAGCCTTCGCGCAATGAGCACGGCGATGAGAACGAGGATCGGCCACACGGCATAGAACTGTTCCTCAACCGAGAGCGACCAGTAATGCTGGATAGGTGAGGGCGCGGTCTCGGCCGCGAGATAATCGACGGCCCTGGCGGCGAGATTCCAGTTCTCGCCATAAAGGGCGGCGGCGATGGCTTCGTGGGCGGTGCCCTTCCACTGGCTGTCGGGGGCGAACAGTCGCGAGGCGAGCAGCGTCGCCACCAGGACCAGCAGGGCAGCGGGAAGGAGGCGCCGGATCCGGCGCATCCAGAATGTCGCCAAATCGCGAGGTTTGTCCGGCCGGGCGTTCAGCAAATGCGAAGTGATGAGGAAGCCCGAAATCACGAAAAAGACGTCGACACCGACATATCCGCCGGTCAGCCGATTGGGCCACAAGTGGTAAAGCAGGACGAGGGAGACCGCGAGGGCGCGCAGTCCCTGGATGTCCCTGCGGTGTCCCGGGCCGTCGGATGAGAAACGTAGGCCCCGGCGCAGAGTAGGGGTTTCTGCTTGAGGCACCCGGCAAGTGTGCCGCACACACCAACGGGCCACCGCATAGTCGGCATAGTCTTGGCTCGTGACGAAGACCTCCGCGTGGGCAACGACCGCGCTGCTCACCGACCGTTATGAACTCACCATGCTGCAGGCAACCTTGCGCAACGGGACCGCCGAACGCGAATCGGTCTTCGAACTCTTTGCCCGGCGGTTGCCCGATGGGCGCCGCTATGGTGTCGTCGCCGGCATCGGCCGGGCCCTCGACGCGCTCGCGGACTTCACCTTCGACGGAGGAACCCTCGACTATTTGCGCCGGGCCGGCGTTGTGGACGAAGCCACCCTCGGTTGGCTGGCCGACTTCCGTTTCGCAGGCAGCATCTGGGGCTATCCCGAAGGCGAGATCTATTTCCCCGGTTCACCCGTCGTGATCGTCGAAGGGAGTTTCGCCGAATGCGTGATCCTCGAAACACTTTTCCTGTCTGTTCTCAACCACGACGCGGCCATCGCGTCTGCGGCGGCGCGTATGATCAGCGCGGCCGGAGACCGTCCGTGCATCGAAATGGGTTCGCGGCGCACTCATGAGGGCGCCGCGGTCGCTTCGGCACGGGCCGCCTACGTTGCCGGCTTCGCGGCGACCTCGAATCTGCAGGCCGGCGACACCTATGGCATCCCTACCACGGGAACCAGCGCCCATTCGTTCACGCTCCTCCATGACAGCGAGCGCGATGCCTTTGCCGCCCAGATCGAGGCGCTCGGCAAGGGCACGACGCTACTCGTCGACACGTATGACATTGGCACGGCAGTCCGCACTGCCGTGGAGCTTGCCGGGCCCGACTTGGGCGGCGTACGACTGGACTCGGGCGACCTGGTGTCGCTCGCCAAAACTGTCCGCAAACAGCTTGATGATCTGGGTGCCACAAAGACACGCATCACTGTGACAAGCGACCTCGATGAGTATGCAATCGCTGCGCTCGCCTCGGCGCCGGTCGACAGCTATGGCGTCGGAACGGCACTCGTCACCGGTTCGGGCGCACCGACGTGCGGTTTCGTCTACAAACTCGTGGCCCGCGCCGGCGACGACGGCGTCATGATGCCGGTCGCCAAAAAAAGCAAAGACAAGGTGTCCCTCGGCGGTCGCAAATATGTTCTGCGCCAAAAAAGCCGCGGTGGAACGGCACAAGCCGAGGTTATCGGCATCGGCGAGCCTCCGGTCAACGACGGCGACGACCGCTCAATCCTGATTCCGCTTGTGACCAAGGGCCGGCGCGTCTACAACGAATCGCTCGACAACGCCCGCATGCGGTTGAAATCCTCGCTCGCGGAGTTGCCGGCCAGCGCGGTGCAATTGTCGCGCGGCGAACCCGTCATCAATACCGTCTACACGAATCTGGCATGACACTCGTCTAACCCCGAGATGTGGGCACTTTCCGGGGGTTTAACCGTCCGCAGACCCCCCGAAGATGCCCAAATCTTGGGGTGGCCCCTAGAGCAGTTCCTTGGCCAGAAGGGCCAGGGTGGTGTTCCGAGCTTCGGCCTGACGCGGATCGGCGCCGCGATAAGCCGATGCCACCGGGCTGACCATGACCTCATCGACGTCGAATTTCTCGGCAAGATCGGTGATACGCCCGGCGGCCTGCGCGGGAGTTCCGGTGATCGTCTGCTTGAGACCGGCCTCGATAAGAGCAACCTGCTGCGGGGCCATTTTCGCGGCAGCGGCTTCCTCTACGAGGTCGATCGGCCCGAGCGGCTGACCGGTACGGAGCCTCGCCATCAACAACAAATTGGGCAAGGCGAGCGCCTCGGCCTCTTCGGCCGTTTCGGCCACCACGGCGTTGATGGTCAGGAAGGTTTTCGGTTCGGGAGTGAGTTCGGACGGCTGGAATTCGCGGCGATAAATCGCGAGCGCCTCGGCTGTTCCCTGGCCCGAGAAGTGGTGCGCAAAGACATAGGGCAGACCCTTGGCCGCGGCGAGGTGCGCCGAATACTCCGACGAACCCAGCAACCACATACGCGGTGAACTTGAAGCGGCAGGCGTCGCACGAAGGTTGTAGTCCTGATTGCGCAAAGCCACGCGAACCCCGAGCGGCTCCATCAACGCCATCACGTCGTCGAGGTATTGCGGGAAGTTTTCGATGTCGGCGTCGCCGCGACCGGCCGGCCCGCGCAAGGCCATCGACGTCACCGGATCGGATCCGGGCGCGCGGCCGATGCCGAGGTCGATCCGATCAGGGTGTGCAGCCTCGAGGATCGCGAACTGCTCCGCGACGGCGAGGGGCGCGTGGTTGGGCAACATGACTCCGCCCGAACCAATCCGGATGCGTTCGGTATGAGCGGCGAGATGAGCGATCATCACCGGCGGGGAGGTCGCCGCCACCGCCGCCATGTTGTGGTGTTCGGCGACCCAATAGCGCGTGTATCCGGCGCGATCGGCTTCCCGCGCGAGGGATACCGTCGCGGCTATGGCATCGCCCGAGGACTGATCGGTGCGCACGGGGACAAGGTCAAGGACAGACAGTTTCAAAAGGCTCACAAGGTTTTCAACGCCCGAGCGCTGCCAATCCTTCCCGCCTCGCTGCCTCCACCTCAACTTTTGAAGCCCTATGCACGGCCGTTGCCCCCACCTTGGTTGTCGTTAAGGCTTCAAAAGTTGGGGTCAGCCGATCGCGCGGATCACCCTTGCCGGGTTTCCGGCTGCAACGGAATATGCCGGTATGTCCTTGGTGACGACCGCGTTGGCGCCGATGACACACCGTTCGCCGATCGTGACTCCGCTGGTCACCACGACATTGGCGCCCAGCCAGCAGTTGTCGCCGATGCGTGTAGGCCCCCTGGATTCATAGCCTTGCCACGTCAACGGTCGGGTCAGATCGTCGAAGCGGTGATTGGCGTCGGTGATGAGCGAGCCGTTCGCGATCATGCAGTGGGAACCGATCTCCACGCGGTCCATGGACGCGACCATGACACCGAGATTGAGGTAGGTGCCGGCACCGATCGAGATCCGGCCGGTCCCGGTGAGCCACACCCCGGTTTCGAAAAACGCCTGTTCGCCGATCGTCAATCGACCGTCTCGCAACATCTCGAGAACTTCGCCGTGCATCACACCTCGGGCGAAAGCCCTGCGCCTGCCGAGTTCGCGAGTCAACGCGAACCGCGCGAGTGGCCTGCGGGCTCGGCCATACCATCGGTTCTTGCGCCACCATTCGCGTTGCCAGCTAGTCCCCGACACGCGAGGACTCCTGCCTCGGACTCTGTCCATGAGGTATGGGACAACCGGCCGGGAAGGTCCCGAGTTCGTCGATGGAAAATCCGTCTGGATAGGACCGGACCGCACGGAAGTCCGCCACTCCCTGCGGCGACTTGCGCACCGGTTTCAGGGCGACGATGCGGGCGCGAAGCCTCATCAGGCTGTGCGCTAGAAACACCACGGGCGCAGACGGTTTTTTATAGTGGAAGGCCTTGAGGAGACGGTCGTCCATCAGCGACCGGAGCAGCGTATTTACGGCTTTGCGCGCCGGTCGGGGATAAAAAGATTCGAAGAGGGACAGGGTCGAATCTGCTACGGCAAGGGATTTCTCATTGAAGGCGAAATTGTCGGCCTCATACGTGTCGAGGAGAAACTCGAACTCTTCATAAGTCTCTGGAATGCCGGTGGTGCCCATGAGTTTGCCAAGTCGCTGGTAGTAGCGGACGCCGGCCAGTTTTTCCGCCGGCATGCCCTTGCGCCAGCCGAATTTCTCGATCCACCGGGTCGGCGTAACGACGAACGCCGACAAGACATAACGCAAGTCGTCGTTGGGGATGTCGTAGGAACCGTGCATCTGGTTCATCCGTCGCACGGCGGCGTGGCCGTCGGGTGAGTCCAAGCCGTCGATGGCCATGGAGAACAGGATCAGCAAGGTGTCGTCGTGGCGCTTCTGAACGCTGCCGGTGAACGCGCCGGTGTCAAAAAGGAGCCGGCCGATGCTGGGCACGGCATACGTGCGGAACAAAGCGAGGCTCAGCGACTGCTGGATGTCCCAAGGGAATTCGTAGGTCCCTACAATGCGTGAGATTTCCTCATAATCAGATTCGGGATCGAGTTTCTCGATTTCTCGTAGCCAATGGTCTCGGCGCATCCGGGTCATACTCGACCCTATCGTGACAGCGTTACTGTCACAATGCCCTCAACACCGTCTTCAGCGTTTTCACGATCTCGTCGAGGGCTCTCGAGGCAGCGGGAACGACTCCGGGAAGGCTCAGAAATCCGTGGATTGCGCCCGCGTATTCGGTGTAGGCGACGTCGACCCCATCGGCTCGCAGTGTGTCCGCATATCGCGCACCGTTGTCGAGAAGCGGGTCGAATTCAGCGGTCTGGATCAGTGCGGGCGCCACACCGAGGTGGGATTCTGCACGGATGGGCGATGCCCGGAAGTCCTCGGTGCCATAGTCATCCCCGAGATAGATCCGGGCATAGGCGTGCATGTTGCGGGAGGTCAATACCGGCGCTTCGGCATTGCGGAGTTCCGATGGCCATTTGTCATACATCTCGGTGCCCGGATAGATGAGGATCTGGGCGCGAAGGATTGGCGAACCGACGTCGCGGGCCCTGAGGGCGGTGACTGCGGCGAGGTTGCCACCGGCGCTGTCCCCCATCACGGCGATCCGGCCGGGGTCGCCGCCGAGTTCGGCCGCGTGTTCATGGACCCAAAGTGTCGCCGCCCAGCAATCGTTGACCGCGGCGGGATACGGGTGCTCGGGCGCGAGCCGGTAGGCAACCGACACGACAACCGCCTCCACGCCGACCGCGATGCGACTTGCCGCCCATTCGGACTGTTCGGGGTTGCCTTGGACCCAACCTCCGCCGTGGAAGTTGATGACGACCGGGAGCGACTTAGCAACCGCGTGCGGCCGATAGATTCGCAACCGGATGTCGGTGCCGTCGAGGGACACGACCCGATCCTCGATGGTGGCGCGCCCATCGGCCGTACCGAACGCGAGCCGGCCCAGCCGACTGGCCTGAAGTGCCTGGCGTTTGGCCCGTAGTTGCGGAAAGTCCCCTGCTCCGACTTCTTCGACGGGCCGCGAAATACGTTTCATGATGACGGCGAAGATGCGGGTGCGCAATGCCATGTCCTTGCGGCTCACTGGTTTGCCTTCCTGACAACGATCTTGGTATTCGGACACGACTTTGCCACGATGGTAATCGCTTCGTATTCACGCTGGTCGACAGTGAGGTTCCAACGCAACTTGACTGCGACCCATGACAAAATGTAGCGGCATGCATTGATCGCAGGGATGAAGCGCGACGGGTCGTCGGCGAGTTTGGCGTAGTTGAGGGCGGTTGTCGTCGGCACCAACGCACGACGATCGCCGACGTCGTTCGCATAGTGCAGGCGCGCCTCGGCATTCCACCGGTATGCCCCCGAGTCCCACGCCTCGGCAAGCGGCACAAGGTGGTCGATCTGCACCTCGAAACTCCTGGTCCAGATCTCGTTGTCGTAGTAAGAAATCCACTTGCCGCGAAAGACCGTGCAGCCTTTCGCGATGGGCGCGAGCGACTCACGGGCAAGAACCTCGGCCCGCGTGTCCTGACAATCACCGTCGAGATCAGCCCAGCCCGCGCCGAAAAGGCTGCGCTCGTAGGGGTGTCGATCCTCGGGGACGACCGCAAGCATGCCGACCGCTTGGTGAAGAGTTGTGACAATCGCTGGCGCCGACTCGATTGGCATCAGGGACTCGACTTTGCTGTTGTCCACCATGAGAGAGGCACCGGCAGCGATCAGTGCCATAAAAACCAGCGCCCGAACGAACCTCATTGCCGCAGGCTATCTCCGGCAACTGACAGACTGCCGCCGCGCGCAATCAGTCCTCGAACTGCGCACGTTTATGGTCGCCGAAGGGTTCGTCAAGCCCGCAACGTCATAAAAATTGCGGCTCAGGACCCCCATTTCTTATGACGTACGGCGGTTATCCCGAAGCCTTCATGGCCCAGGAACGGATTTTGTCGATGCGTTTCTGGAGTTGCGCGGTCGTCGCCTGGCCCGACGGTGGACCGCCACAGGCACTGCGCAACTGGTTGTGAGTCACGCCGTGCGGCTGACCGGTGCGGTGGTGCCAGCCACCGACGAGGGCATTGAGTTCGCGGCGCAGATCGCCTTGGCGTTCGAAAGCCGACGGTTCGATGATGACCGGTTTAGACGACTTGGACGCCCTCTTCGACCGGGCGTTGCGCAGGAGCTCGGCGACCTGATCGGGTTCGAGCAGACCGGGAATACCGAGAAAGTCGAGTTCCTCGTCGCTGCCAGGCGCCACGATGCCTTCGTGACCGAATTCGCCGCCGTCATAAAGCACCCGGTCGAACCTGGCGTCACTGCCGAGCGCTTCGAAATCCCCCAATTGGTCGGAGGCGGATTCGGACTGTTCGGCCTGGGCGAGCATGTCGGCCTCGGCAGCGAACAAGTCATCCTCGTCCTTGACGGCGCGGCCGATGACGTGGTCGCGCTGCTGCTCAAGATCGCTTGCCAACGCCAACAACATCGGCACACTCGGGACAAAAATAGACGCCGTTTCGCCTTTACGCCGGGCACGGACGAAACGACCAACGGCCTGCGCGAAAAAGAGGGGCGTCGCGGTGTTCGTGGCATAGACCCCGACAGACAGTCGCGGAATATCGACGCCTTCGCTGACCATCCGGACCGCGACCATCCATTTGCCCTTGCCAGCCGCGAACTTGTCGATGCGTTCGCTCGAACCGGGTTCGTCGGACAACACAAGGACCGGCTTCTCCCCAGCGATGGGAGCGAGCAACTCGGCATATTTGCGCGCCGTCTCCTGATCGCTCGCGATGACGAGTCCGGCCGCGTCGGGGACGTGTCGCCTAACCTCGTCGAGTCGGGTGTTGGCGGCGCCCATAACGGCCGGGATCCACGCACCCGCCGGGTCGAGTGCCGTACGCAGCGCCTGCGCGGTGATATCCCTGGTCAGCGGCTCACCGAGTCGGGCCGCGATCTCGTCGCCGGCCCGGGTCCGCCAACGCATTTCGCCCGAATACGCCATGAACAGCACCGGGCGCACAACCGAGTCCTTGAGCGCTTCGCCATAACCGTAGGAGTAGTCGGCGACGCTGATGACAGTCCCGTCCTGGGCCGGCGCATACGTGACAAACGGGATCGGGTTGTCGTCAGAGCGGAACGGCGTGCCGGTCAACGCAAGCCTTCGCGTCGCCGGTTCGCAGGCTTCCTGCACCGCATCGCCCCAGGCCAGCGCGTCGCCCGCGTGGTGCACTTCGTCGAGGATCACCAACGTGCGGAAACGCTCGATCCGGACCCGGAAAGCGATTGGATTGGCGGCGAGACCGGCATACGTGACGGCGAATCCCTGGAAGTCGGCGGCGAGCAAGCCGCGGCCGGCCATCGCTGGGTCGATCGCAATACCCATGCGTTCGGCCGCGTGCGCCCATTGCGCCTTGAGATGTTCGGTGGGCGTCACTATCACTATGCGTTGGATGACGCCGCGGTGCAGCAAGTCAGCCGCGATGGTCAACGCAAACGTCGTCTTGCCTGCTCCGGGCGTGGCGACAGTGAGAAAATCGCGGGGCTGGGCACGCTGATAGCGGTCGAACGCAACACGTTGCCATGCCCGCAGGGACTGGCTACGCATCACCCGATGAATCCCCTTTGTCGCCGCCCTTCATGCCTTCCCAGATGTCTTTGCATTCGGGGCAAACCGGATAGCGTTGTGGATCGCGACTCGGGACCCAGACCTTGCCGCACAACGCGACCACAGGGGTGCCCATCACCATGGCTTCAGTCAGTTTGTCCTTGGGGACGTAATGCGAAAACTTCTCGTGATCGCCGTCCTCGGTGCGCTGCTCGGTGCGTTCGTCATGAACCGTCTGCGTGCCGCTGCCAAAGAATCCCACGACGTGATTCTAGCCTTCCGTCGATCAGTTCCAATTGGGGTCGTCAGGGAATGTCGCCCAAAATCTCAGGTCACCGCTCTGACGTCGCAAAACGTCTCGCCAGAGGTTTTCCGGCTGCGGCGAGGTGAGGTCGGCGTCTTCGGCGTCAACGGCGATCCACGAGCCCTCTTCGATTTCTTCTTCAAGTTGATCAGGACTCCATCCCGCATAACCGGCAAAGACCCGCAGTCCGGCGAATTCACCGAATCCGGGCACCGGGCCATCAAGATCGACTAGTCCAACCTTGCCCGCCATCCGGCGCCAACCGACGGGGACGTCCTCACCGCGGAGTATGCCCAGAGCCAACGCCGAATCCATCGCCACCGGTCCGCCGTCGAAAAGACACACCGGGGCATTTACCAGATCGGCCCAGTCCGGGAGGACGTCATCGACATCGGACTCCAGCGGCCGATTGACGATCACGCCGAGGGCGCCGTCTTTGTCGTGATCGAGCAGAAACACGACGCTGCGCCAAAACGGTCCCGCGCCAATGGCTGGTGTCGCCACGATCAGCCGACCTCGCAAGGAGTCCATGCCTCTATGATGCCCACATGTCTCGCGAAGTACCCGAATTGGACGAATTCACCGTCGATGAACTCGCGGCACGCGCGAAAATGACAGTTCGCAACGTCCGTGCATATGCCGGTCGAGGGCTCATCGAGGCGCCTCGCCTTGCAGGCCGGACCGGTTATTACAGCCTGGAACACCTGAAGCGGCTCCAACTGATTCGCAGCCTCCTCGATCGTGGTTACACGCTTGCGGCTGTTGAAAAGACGGTGCTGCTCGATCCGACCGCATCGGCGGGCCATGCACTGGATCTCCTCACGGTGTTGAATCAACCAGGCAGCGAAGAGACGCCCGAGGAAATGTCGCGTGATTCGCTCGCGGCCATGGCTGACGTCTCACGTGACGACACGCTGATCGAAGAGATGGCCGCGCTGGGCCTCGTCGAGTGGATCGACAACGATCGGGTCCGGCTGGTCCGGCCGACAATCGTCCGTGCCGGAGTCTCGGCGTCCGCAATGGGCCTCAAGCCCGAAACCGTCCTGAGCCTGCTGCCCCTCTTGCAAGAACATCTGGGCGCGGTCGCCGATGCTTTTGTGTCGCGGGTGCGCGATGAGGTCTGGCAACCATTCGCCGACGAAGGTATGCCGGCGGCGGACTGGCCGCGCATACTGCACGTCATCGAGACACTCTTGCCGGTGGCCGGCCAGGCGGTGCTCGGGGTGTTCCGCGAGCAGATCGCCCGCTCCATCGATGCCGAACTCGGCGAACAACTGGCCGCCTTCGGCAATACATAGTCCCGCCCGGCGCCAAGGGTATGGAGCGAATCGGCGCCGGACGGGGTCGTTATGCGTGGATCTACGCGGCGAGAGCCTTGTGGATCCTGGAGAAGATTCCGGCCGGAGTATCCGGGATGGCCGGGACGTAGACCATGGTGTCGCGGGCGGCTTCCTTTATCCGTTTGCCTTCGCTCGCGAGATTCGGCTGGTTCGCCGGAACGCCGGCAGCTCGGGCGAGGAACTCATGTTCGTTCGCAAAAGCCTTTTGCAGTTCAGGCATGTCTTCGTTGGAGTCGAGCAACCCCCGGATGATCGGGTTCTCGGCGGCAACTTCATGCCAAGCGCCGATCGCCCCGGATTGAAGAGTGCCGGCGCTCAGGAAGACCGTTCGGTCCATCTGGCTGCTCAGGGCGTGATACCAGATCAGTTGAGCATCGAGAAGCAATTCGGACTCGCTGACGAGATCACGGTTGGCGCTGGTGACTTCGGCGAGCAATTCGGTGGCAGTGCTTTTCCCACGGTGACGATCAGCGATCGCCAGAACTTCGTGAAGGACTTCCTTACGACGGTTGTAGGCATCCCAGGTCATGGTGTGCTCCTTTCAATTACCGTCTTATCTACTGTTACTCAGGGAACGTACCCTCAGTACGTACTCTGAGTATGTTAGGTACTCAGGTTTTATGCAAACTCTCGGTATGTGATTCGAGGCACAAATCGGGCGAAGACGTAGACTTAACGTTATGACTCCTGCAGGAAAGGTTCTTCGCGCCGCCCGTAAGACGAGCCGCAGGCAGGACTATTCGTCCAGCACGAAACGTGCGCTTTTGGACAACGCAACCGCACTCTTCACCGATCATGGCTACGCCGGCACGTCGCTCGACGAGGTGGTCGCCGCCGCGCGAGTGACCAAAGGCGCCCTTTACCACCACTACTCGAGCAAGCTCGCGTTGTTCGAGAACGTATTCATGAAGTGCCAGGAAGACTCAAAAAAGCAGATCGAAAAGTCACTTCGTCAATCCAAAGACCCCTGGGAACGAGCCCGCCTCGGCCTCCAGACCTACCTCGATCTTTGTCAGCAACCGGCATTTCGCCGCATCTGCATCCAGGAAGGGCCCGTCGCCCTCGGCCACGAGCGCTGGCATGAAGTCGAAAAGGAATTTTCCTTTGGACTGGTCGCCGGCATCGTTGAAGCTTTACTTAAGGACATAGGTGGCACGAAGGAGCTGTCCGAGACGTTCGCCCATATTTTTTATGGGGCGCTGCAGTCGGCCGGCGATTATGTTGCCGACGCCGAGGACTCCGAGGATGCCAGCGAAAAGGTTCAGGCCGTGATCAGCGCAATCCTGGCGGGCCTGCGCCTGCTGCCGGCGATCGACGTCGCCTCTCAAGCCCCCGACGAAGCCGAGGGTTAACGCTCTCAAGCCATCGGTCGGCTGTCAGCCGATCTTGACCGAACCGCCGTCCTTAGGTACGAGTTCGATCCAGACGCGGCCCGGATTGACGCTGATGGGCTTTCCATCCTTGCCGGTGAGTGTGATCTGCTGTTTGAGCGAACCTTTGGTCCAAGTCGCATCCGTCACGGTTTTGCCATGAAGAACCATCGCCTTGCCCGATCCTTCGAAGATTGTTTCGGGCACGGTGTTGCCTGCCGGGTCGAGATAACCGGCGTTGCCGACCTTCGCATACAGGATGAGGAGCGTGTCGGCTTTGAAGTCCTGGCCGGAGGCGGCGTGACCGTTGGTCCGTTGCCACGCGCCGCCCTTGAGCGCCCAGCGCGTATGCGTCGAGTTCGAGAAGCCGACGTCGAGTTTGGTGGCTGTCTTCGAGGCCGGCGAAGTTGCCGCACCGGCGCTCGGTGCCGGTGTTGCCTTTGCGGCAGTGGTCCGCCACGAAAGGTAGTTGCCCCTGATCGAAGTCGTTTTCGCCTTCTTGGCCAGGGTCTGGAGATTGATGAGCCGGTTGTAGGGGCGAACCTTCGACGGATCGCTGCTGAAGCCGGGAGCGCCACGATCCTCGGAGAAGACCTTGATTCCGGCCGACTGGACCTTTTTGTAGGTGCCATTCGCGCCGCCGGAGGCCACAATCTGGCCGTTCACCGGGCCAGCGATGCCGATATCAGTCGAACGCATCGAACGCACATGCCCGACCTTGCTGGGAAGATTGGAGTAGTAAAGAGCCGCGAGGCGTGTGAGTCCGCCTTCGACGAGCTCTTCGACGACGAGATCGGCTTTGTTGAGTCCATATTGAGGGGCGCCGTTGTCGGTGTTCTCCACCTTGACCACGAACACCGGGTTGTTCGGAAGTCCGTTTTTCAACGTCAGTCCGGTGAGCGGCGAACGCTCCACCAGTGTGGCGCTGTCACGCTCGCTTGCCTTGGGGTCGGCTTTCTTCGCATCCTTTGAGCCACAAGCGGTCAGGGTCAGGGCAATGGCAGTAAGCGCCACAACTAAACGGAATTTCATGGCACAAGCATGCCTCACGCTCATGGTCGATCGGTGAAGGGAGTCGCGGTCAGCGCGCCCGATGCGTACGATAGTCGACAACTTGCTGGGACGCCGGACGATTTTGCCAGTCGATCGGACGTATCCCAACGACGCCGGCGGTCGTCGAACGGATGAAGTCGATCGACTTGTCATACGTCAACTGCCCCGGGCCGGCGACGCCTTGCGCAGATCCTTGTCGATGTAGCCATACCATGGTGCGCCGAGCCACGATGAGCACCGCGGCGCCACGTCGCACGAATTTGCTCCTCGGCTTGAGAACTACTACTGATGTCGCAGTTCACAACGAGCGCGCGGATGCAGAGTTACTGGGCGGTAGCTATTCGATCCAGGATTCCTGCAAGTTCGAGATCACGTTCGGTGACACCGCCGACATCGTGGCTGCTCAGGCGTACGTCGACCCGGTTGTAGACATTGGTCCACTCGGGGTGGTGGTCGAGCGCATCGATTTTTGGTGCCGCCGTCGCCATGAAATCGAAGGCCGCCTTGAAATCGTCGAACTCGAATCGCTTCTCGATTGCGACGCCGTCGGTGGTCCAGCCCTCCAGGCCGGCGAGATGCTCATTGATTTGCGTTTCGGTGAAGGTCGCCATGACTTCGAGTTTAGCCGCCTCCAGGGTTGGCCGCACTCAACGTCCCCGAGGACTCGTGGCTGGGTAGGAATTTTCATGACGACGCGGGTCGCGCTGCCGTTAAAACCGGCGTCTGAATGACAAGCACCGAAACTGCCGAGGCGATTGCTGGCACGATGGCTCATGTGAGTGGTGAAGAAGCGGGTGCGGGGCCGACGCCGCCTCGACGTGGTCGCGGGCTGTCGACCGAATTGATCGCACAGACGACCCTGGACTTGATCGACGAAGATGGAGTAGGTGCGGCTTCGATGCGCGCCATCGCCGGTCGACTGGGAGTAGAGGCGATGTCGCTCTACAGACATGTCAAGACCCGCGACGAACTGCTCGACGTCGTCGTCAACCTCATCGTCGACGAACTCAATCTCGACGGTGAGGTCCATCGCAGCGCTGACAAGGGATGGCGCGATTACCTCACCCGATTGGCGTACGGGGTTCGGCGCTATGCCGTTGCCCATCCCCACGCGTTCCCCTTGGTAGCGACAAGACCGGCTGAAGCTCCATGGGTGAACCCTCCCCTACGATCGCTGGCCTGGATCGAGTCACTGCTCACCAACCTCACGGAAGAGGGGTTCACTGAAAATCAGGTGCTGTTCGCCTACCGATCATTCAACAGTTTCCTGTTGGGATATCTGCTGATGGAGTCTGGGGCAAAAACGTTGCGCAACCCGCAATGGGGCGACGGGTCGTTCAGTGCCGAAGGCGACAACACGGGCCCCGAGGCTGTCCCCGGCGGGCTCACACCGACGCGGACCCACGAAGAGGCCGCAGCAATTGCCGAAGCCGAAACCGCGGGCGAACTTCTTGATCCGCAGGACGACATCGACGATCACGAATACCCGATGATTCACCGACTCGCGCGTGGCCTTGCCGAAGACCATTTCGGCGAAGAGTTCGAACGTGGGCTCAACAAAATGCTCGACGGCATCGCCGACTATCTGGTCTGAGGGCGATCCGGCCACGACTGACGCTGATTGGCTTACGCCGTAACCTTTCAGGGTGCGGATCGGCATGGCAAGTTATAGCCTTACGACGTAAGGCTGAATTGTGAGTCGCACCCAGCGTCCGCAAAGACTCGAAGGGATATCCGCCATGGGCATCGTCGACAAAGCCAAGAACGCCGCCGAAAAGTTGGTCGGACGGGGCAAGGAAACGGTCGGGAAGCACACCGACAACACCGCCCTCGAGACCGAAGGCAAAAAGGACCAGGCCGAGGGCAACCTCAAGTCTGCCGGCGAAGACGTCAAGGACGCATTCGGAAAGTAATCCCCGAACGAATCGCGCCGGCAGACACGCTCGGCCGGCGCGATTTCCGGCCGTCCACCGCCCCGAAAAGCCCCCAACGCTTAAGGACACACCATGATCGGTTTCATCGTCAGCCTCATCATCATCGGACTCATTGCTGGCGCCATCGCGCGGCTCCTGATTCCCGGCAAGCAGAAAATCTCGATCCCCATGACCATCCTCGTCGGCATCATTGGCTCGTTCATCGGTGGATTCCTCGCCTACGTGCTCTTCCGCCAAGACGGTCAAAACGGCTTCCTGCAGCCCTCGGGAATTATTGGCTCGATCATCGGCGCCGTACTTGTTCTGCTCGTTTGGACCCGCACCGGCGGCAAGAGTGTCGCCGGTCGTTAAGCAATACGGCGCGTACGGTGGATTACACCCTCGAAGCACCCCCCGCCAACGAGAGAATCGGTCCCATGTGGAGAAAATCAAAGGGCAACGCGTCCCACGGCGAGCCAGACACGACGGCGAGTGGCGCAGATCTGTCTGGTCACCGCGAGCCCGATGAAGGGCATATCAACGATGACAAATCCCCAACCGTTCCCGACCCAGTTGTTCAGGAGCGGCGAAGCCCCTCTGCCGGCTTCGACAGCCGCGGCAAGGTGCGCCGTACGCGAGCGGGCGAATGGTGGGCAGGACTCATCGTGGCCGCCATTCTGGCAATCGCGTTGTTGATCTTCATCGCCCAAAACTCCCAGAAGGCACCGATTCACTACTTCGGCTTCGACGGCCAAATCTCGGTCGCCGTGGCGTTGCTTTTCGCGGCAGCCAGCGGTGTGCTGCTGGTCGCCGTTCCCGGCGCCGTCCGGATCGCGCAACTGCGTCGCGCCCTGAAGAAGAACGCGGCGGCCGACAAGAGTTGAGCCGACACACCTTTGACGCAAGAATCGACGGTGGTTTGTCAGCGGCAGTTGCGTTTCTGGTCGATCGGGCACACCACTTCAGCAGTGCCGCCGCCACGTCGCACCGGTTCGGCGGCCGCAGTCATACGACCTTGCGCGTCAACCTCGATACCGGCCGCGGCGCCGATCTCGGCGGCCGAGGTGAATTGGTCACCCGAGGGCACGAGAGTATGACCGTAGGGCGCGAGCGCGTCCTTGAACATCGTGATGAACTCTGGTTCGGCCGAAACCGAGACCGTATTGCGTTGCGAGGCACGCGGCGCGGCAATGGCCTGTGGAAGGCTCATACCCGCGTCGAACCTGTTGACCAGGATTTGCAGGACCGTCGTGATGATCGTCGAGCCGCCGGGTGATCCGACGACCAACTTCACTTTGCCATCCTTGGTCACGATCGTCGGCGACATCGACGAACGTGGACGCTTGCCCGGTTGGATGCGGTTGGGGTCCTTGGCGTCGTACACGGCCGTGAAGTCGGTCAACTCGTTGTTCAGGAGGAATCCACGGCCGGGCACGACCATGCCCGATCCACCGGTCTGCTCGATCGTCAGCGTGTAGGCGACCGCATTGCCCCATTTGTCGACGACCGACAAGTGGGTGGTCGACACATTCTCGGTGTCGGGCTTCTCTTCGTGCGCCGCCGTCGAGCAGCCATCGCCATCGAGAGCGCCCGCCGCCAGAGGTTTTGTCGAAGCCTTGGTCGGATCAATCTTGCAGCCACGCGAGTCCGCGAACTTCTGGCTCAACAACGTCTTCGTCGGCACGTCGGCGTAGGCCGGGTCGCCGACATACGCACCGCGGTCGGCGAAGGCAAGAGCCGAGGCCTCCAGGTAGAGATGGAGCGTTCGGGCCATGTCGGCGCCGCTCAACCGGTAGTTCTCCAGAATGTTGAGCGACTCACCGACGGTGGTGCCGCCCGACGACGACGGCGCCATGCCATAGACGTCGAGGCCACGGTAATTGACCTTGGTGGCTGCCTGGTCCTTCACCGCGTAGTCGGCTATGTCCTTGGCCGTCATGAACCCCTTGGGCACCGGCAGCGTCGTGTCTGCCGACTTCGGCGGTTCTTGCACTGTCTTGGCGATTTCGTCGGCGATGGCGCCCCGATAGAAGGCCTTTGTTCCGTGCTTGCGAATCAGATCGAGAGTGTTGGCGAGATCGGGATTGCGCTGCACCGAGCCCACCACGGCTGGCTGGCCGCTCGAGAGGTACAACTTTGAGGTGCTCGGGAACGCCGCGAAGCGCTTGGCGTTGTCGGCCGTCTGACCGTTGAAGGTTTTGTCGACCACGAAGCCCTTGCGCGCCAGTTCGCTCGAAGGCTTGAGCGCCTTGTCCAACGACAAACTGCCCCACTTGTTCAAAGCTTCCTGCCACGTCGCGAGTGTTCCCGGTACTCCGACCGAGACGCCACTCGTCACGAGTTCGGGCGTGAATTTGAACGGTTTGCCGGTGTTGGGATCGATGAAGGCGTCGTTGGGCATTGCCGCCGGAGCAGTCTCGCGACCGTCGATGGTCTCGACGTTGCCGGTCTTGGCGTCGTAGTGGACGAAATAACCCCCGCCGCCAATCCCGGCGCTATAGGGCTCGGTCACTCCGAGCGTCGATGCCATGGCGACCGCGGCATCGGTGGCGTTGCCACCCTTGCGGAGGACTTCGCGGCCAACCCGGCTGGCATTGGCATCAACCGACGAGACTGCGCCTCCGGTGCCCCGGGCGGTGGCCTGCGGCGATCCCGTTTGGGAGTCTTTGGTTGGCGTCGCCGAACTTGGCAAAACGAAGGCTGCGGTGGTGATGAGTGCGGCAGTGGCAAGCAAGGCGCTGCCTCGGCGAATTAAAGCGATGGTCATGATCCCCCGATCAATAAGTTTCATTCAACCTACCCATAGGTGTTGCCGGTACGCCAGCCCCTGCCTCGCTGCGCTGTGAGTGTTGTTTCTGGCTGACCTGCGGTTGGCTGGTAGGGCAGGTCGCTTGTTGCTGTCATGGTCGTGACTCATCGCTGCGCTGACCCCTTTGGGGTGTCTTTGTCGAGACTCGTCCGATTATCGCGGTGGCCGGCCCTGCCCATCGCACTGGCCTGATTAGAAGCCTGTCCAAACCTCGGGTTGTGACTCATCACAGTGGTGCCGCGCGGTGATCTCCTCAGGGTCCGGCCACCGGTCTGACGACCGGTCCCACCCAAATGAGGAAGGAACATCGCCAATGCCTATCGTTGCAGA
>JACMOZ010000184.1 GCA_014377785.1 Aeromicrobium sp. | reverse complement strand
CCAGTTGGCGAAGACCTGCAGCACCGACAAATACCAGATCAATGTTCAGCTTCTTCCCGCCAGCGCCACCGACCAGCGGACGCAGCTAGCCCGCCGTCTGGCTGCCGGAGACAGCTCGACGGACCTCATGAGTCTCGACCCAGTCTTCGTGCCCGAGTTCGCCAACGCCAAGTGGCTCGCCCCGTTCAAGGGCGCCCTCGCAGACAAGATTCTCGACGACGACGTCCTCAAGGGCGCCGCCGACACCGTCAAGTGGGACAACAAGGTGGTCGCGGCGCCGCAGTGGGCGAACACCCAGGTGGTCTGGTTTCGCAAATCGCTCGCCGAGGCCGCCGGCCTCGACATGACGATGCCGGTCACTTGGGACCAAGTGATCGATGCGGCGGCCAAGAACGACGGAACCGTCGGCGTGCAGGCCAACAAGTATGAGGCCTACGTCGTGTGGATCAACTCACTGATTCAGGGAGCGGGAGGGAATATTCTCGACCCGTCGACGGTCGAGTCCGGGCGCGACGCGAAAGTGACGATCAACTCGAGGGCCGGTGAGAAAGCAGCGGCCGTCATCAAGAAGCTGGCCGACTCCAAAGCGACCCAGCCCGACTTCTCCACCTCCAACGAGGGCACGAGCCTCGGGGCGATGTTCCCCCAGAAGGGCGCGGGCGAATTCATGACCAATTGGACCTTCGTCTACAAGAACTACGAAGGTTTGATCGGCAAGCCGGGCGGCCCCAAGGACAAGGCGGAGTTCGCGGACCTCGGATGGGCACGCTATCCCCAGACGGTCGCGGGCGAGGAGTCCAAGCCCCCGATCGGCGGCATCGACATCGGCGTCGGCGCCTACTCCAAGCATCCCGCCTTCGCCCAGGCTGCCGCCATCTGCGTGACCAACAGTGACGCCCAGACCGCTCTCGCGGTCAACGAGGGCCTGATGCCATCGCGGCAGTCGGTATACGACTCCGCCGAGCTCAAGGCCGCCTATCCCGCCGACCTCCTCACGCTCTACAGCCAGAGCGTCGACTCGGGAGGACCACGGCCCAAGAGCGCGTTCTACAGCCAGATCTCGAGCGCGGTGCAGTCCACGTGGCACTCCCCCACCTCGGTAGGCCCCAGCACACCAGCCAAGTCTGCCGAGTTCCTCGAGGCAATCCTGACCGGAAAGGCACTGCTGTGAGCGAGCGCCAGCGAGTGAACCATCGGGGCATCACAGCGACGCCTCCGTACCATCACATTCTTCACACGGAGGTGTTGCTGTGAACGTTCAAGTCGATACCGCGGCGAAGTCGCCGTCCAAGGCACCGAAGCCGCCCCAATCCGACCGGACGCGGGCAGAGAATGCGCTGGCAGGCAAGCTGGTGGCTCCGGCCCTCGTGCTGATGTTGCTCGTCACGGCCTTCCCGATGCTGCGAGCCCTCTACCTTTCGCTGTTCAACTACACCCTCACGGCGCCCGATGACCGCAAGTTCGTGGGCCTCGCCAACTACGCGACGGCCTTGACCGACTCGCTGTTCTGGCGCGACACCGGCAACACCGTGATGATCATGATCGTCACTGTGGCCGTCGAGCTCGTGATCGGCTTCGCCTTCGCGATGGTCATGCACAAGGTGATTTTCGCCCGCGGGGTGATCCGCACCTCGATCCTGATCCCCTACGGCGTCATTACCGTGGTCTCTGGCTTCGCTTGGCAGTTCGCCTTCTCCAACACCAACGGGTTCGTCAACAGTTGGCTGCCGTTCGTCGGTAACGATTTCAACTGGTTCGCGCAATACCCCTCATCGATCATGGCGATCATGGCATCGGAGATCTGGAAAACGACGCCCTTCATGTCGTTGCTGCTTCTGGCCGGTCTCGCCCAGGTCTCCGAAGACATGCTCGAGGCCGCAAAGGTCGACGGTGCGACGTGGTGGCAACGCCTCTACAAGGTCATCCTGCCAAACATGCGGGCGGCGATCATGGTTGCGGTTCTCTTTCGCGCCCTCGACGCCTACCGGATCTTTGACAACATTTTCGTCATGACGGCTGGAGCCAACGGGACCGAGTCGATTTCGTTCCTGACCTACAGGCAGGTGATCGAGCAATTCCAGCTCGGCATCGGCTCAGCGCTTTCCGTGTTGCTGTTCGCTTCGGTTTTGATTGTGGCCTTTGTGATCGTCAAGGTGTTCAAGGTCAACCTCGCGGACGCACGACAGGAAGGGTGACATGAACAAGCAACTCGTGAGCCGCATCGGGACCGCGATCGGCTGCTTGCTGATCCTCCTCTGGTGCCTGTTGCCGGTGGCATGGATCATCTCGCTGTCGTTCAAGTCCCAGGCAGCGGTCACGGTCGGCAGCCCAGGGTTCTTCCCCTCCAACGGCGGTGGCGCAGGATGGCAGAACTACATCGACGTGCTGAAGGATGATCAGTTCCGGCGGTCGATTTTCAACTCGATCGGAATCTCCCTGATCGCGACGGTCCTGTCGGTCATCTTCGCGACGCTGGCGGCGTACGCCATCGCCCGGCTCGAGTTCGCCGGCAAGAAGTTTGTGCTGACGACGGCTCTGGTGATCGCGATGTTCCCGGTCGTCTCGCTGGTGGGACCGCTTTTCGACATGTGGCGCACCCTCGGCATCTACGACACCTGGCCGGGGCTCATCATCCCCTACATGTCCTTCACCCTGCCGCTGGCGATCTGGACCCTGTCCGCGTTCTTCCGCGAGATCCCGTGGGAGATGGAGCAGGCAGCCCAGGTCGACGGCGCCACATCGTGGCAGGCGTTCCGCAAGGTCATCGTCCCCCTGGCCGCTCCCGGCGTGTTCACCGCGGCGATCCTGACCTTCTTCTTCGCGTGGAACGACTTCGTCTTCGGCATCTCGCTGACGTCGACCGAGAATGCGCGACCCATCCCTGCCGCCCTGTCGTTCTTCGTCGGAGCCGATCCGTTCAACCGGCCGGCATCGCTGCTGGCCGCGGGTGCCGTGGTCGCCACGGTCCCGATTGTCGTACTCGTCCTGTTTTTCCAGCGCAAGATCGTCGCCGGCCTGACCGCCGGCGCAGTGAAGGGTTGATCTCATGGCAGCGATCGAGATGAAGAACATCGTCAAGAAATACGGAGACGGCTTCCCAGCGGTCAACGACGTCAGCATCAACGTCGCTGACGGTGAGTTCATGATCTTGGTCGGACCGTCGGGATGCGGCAAGTCGACGCTGTTGCGGATGATCGTCGGACTGGAAGACATCACCTCCGGTGACATGATCATCGGCGGTGACCGGGTCAACGACCTGGCACCTCGCGACCGCAACCTTTCGATGGTGTTCCAGAACTACGCGCTTTACCCCCACCTCACGGTCTATGAGAACATCGCATTCCCGCTACGGCTGGCCAAGTGGAGCGAGAAGGAGATCGACGAGAAGGTCCGCGACGCCAGTAAAACCCTCGATCTCGACGAGCACCTGCAGCGCAAGCCGGCCAATCTTTCCGGTGGTCAGCGGCAACGAGTCGCCATGGGCCGAGCCATCGTGCGCGACGCCAGGGCGTTCCTGTTCGACGAGCCGTTGTCCAACCTGGACGCCAAGCTCCGCGGTCAGATGCGCACGGAGATCGCCCGGCTCCAGAAGCGTCTTGGCATCACCACGGTCTACGTGACTCACGACCAGACCGAGGCGATGACCCTGGGCGACCGAGTCGCCGTCCTGAAACGGGGCATACTGCAGCAACTCGCGACACCGCGCGAACTTTACGAACAGCCCGTCAACCTCTTCGTCGCGGGCTTCATCGGCTCGCCGCCGATGAACTTCCTCCCGGCGACGGTCGAAGGGGACCAGATCACGCTGCCGTTCGGCACGTTCCCGATCCCCGCCGACAAGGCAGCGAAGACGGCGGGCAAGGGTTTGCTGATGGCCGGCATTCGGCCCGAGCATTTCGAGGACGTCTCGGTCATCGAGTCCGGCAAGGTCGACATTTCGCGGACATTCGAGGCACACATCGACGTCCGTGAGTGGCTCGGCGACCAGCAGTACGCCTACGTCCCCTACGAGGCCGAGAAGAAGGTGCAGGACCAACTCAAGGAGCTCGCCCGGGAGGCGGACGGCGACTCGTTGCGCACGCAGCTTGTCGTGTCGCTGGACGCGGCCAGCTCGGTCAAGGAGGACGACGACGCCACGTTGTTCATCGACACCGACAAAATGCACCTGTTCGACCCGTCGACCGGGGAGAACCTCACGGTCGGACTGTAGGGGTCACATATCGATAGGTTGCCTCGTCTCGTGGGTTCTGGCGCTGCTGGTGATCAGTGTCTGGGCCATCCGGCGACCGATGAAGGACGAGAAACGCCTGTGAGCCCTACTTCTTGCGCTTTCCTTTGCCCTTGACGGCGTCCATGATTTCGGCGTCCCACTCGTGCTCCCGGATCAGTCGGTAGCGCTCGCCGGCGACCCGCAGGTAGGCCTCGGCCGGCCGTTCGTCCTTGCCGCGTACGCCGGCCTCCTCGATCAGCTCCAGGACCGGGGCGAACTCCTCGGCATACCAGCGGGCCGCCATCGTCTCCTTGTCCATGTAGGTACCCTCGGCGTGCATCATGCGCGCGGCCCACGCCTCGACGGTCTCGGCGATGACGCCGTAGTCGAAGGGATTGTCGACGGCCACGGCGGCCCGCGCCTCGCCCGTGAAGGGGACACGCTGGAGCATCAGCCGACGCCAGTGCTTGAGCTCGAGATCGGCACGCGCACCGATTCCGACCGGCGCGAGGAACGTCTCTATTGCCGTGACACGAGCCTCGATCAGGTCGACGCCCATGCTCCGCGCGACTGACACGCGGTGGTGGCCGTCGCTGACGAAGTAGTAGTCGCCGACCTGGTAGACGTCGATCGGCGGGATCACCTCGCCGGTGCGGCTGGCGCGCGCTAGCCGCTCCCAGCGTTGACGGCTGCGCGCGGAGGTGGGCCGGAACCGACGATCAAAGTCCCGAACCTTGTCGACCGACCCGACGATCGCGTCGAGTGGGATGACCTTGGTGCCGAGGTAGTTCTCGGCGCGCCGTCCCAGCGCCTCGACAACGTCATCGAATGACATCGACTGAACGACGTCGTCGGTGTCATTGCGCAGGCGCGCGGCGAGTCCGGACAGCACCTGGTGCCGCCTCGCTCGCAGGAAGTCGCTCTCGGCGTCGACCCGCGGAGAGCCCGAGTCACGAACCACGATGGGCCTCCTCGATCTCGGTTGTTCCCGCCGGAACGATGTCGATCAACTGCCAGGGGATGATGTTACGGATGGTCGTGCGGCCGACCTTCCGATCGACTTTGGGGTGGCCGTACGGATGGACGTGGCCGTGCAGATGCCACGTCGGCCGGAACACGGAAAGTACGCTGCGAAGGGCCTCGATCCCGAGGTGCGCCCGGTCGTCCTCGTCGCCGAGACCCGACGGCGGGGCGTGGGTGAGCAGGATGTCGATCCCATCGCCGGACGCTCGGCGCTCGCGGCGCATCAGCCTCTTGGCGCGGCGGACATACTCTCGCTGCGTGTATTGATTGGGACCCTCGTTGTAGCGGACGCAGCCGCCGAGGCCGGCGATGCGCAGACCTGCCACCTCGATCACGATCCCGTCGATGTTGGTGGCGCCCAATGGGCGCGGGGGCACGACCGCGGCGTCATGGTTGCCGGGCACGAACACGACCGGCACGTCGAGGCATGAAGCCAGGAATTCGAGGTAGTCTCAGGGCAGGTCACCGGCTGCCACCACGACATCGGGTTCGAGTTCGCGTACCCGGGCGTCCTGAATCGATGCCACGACTTCGTCGGCCACGGCCAGCACCCTCACCATGCCAAGACAGTACCTCTGCGGAGGCCCGAATGCGCTGACCTGACGGCTACGCTTTCGCCATGCTGCGAATCCTTCTCGTCGAAGACGATGACGACATCCGGGTCGGCCTCATGACATCCTCGGGATCCGCCGGAAGACTCGACCTCATGCCCGTACGCCGACCCTCAGGTACATTCCTTCGTGTCGGTTGGCCTTTGTGTCAGTTGGCCTTCGAGGCCCAGGCTGCCTTGTCGGCTTCGATCCGGCGGCCGAGGAAGAAGGCACCGAGCCACAGAGCGGTGAACATCGCTCCGATGAAAAACATGATCGGGACGAGGAAGCCGAGGGCGATCGTGCCGACCTGAATCGCATGACCCAGCACATAGGCCCACGGTTTGCGCAGGGACCCGGCGGTAAGAACGCACAGGACGGCAAGGCCGACGCCGAGGCCGATGGCGAGCGGCTTGTCGACACCTTGGACGGAAATCATGACCGGTACGGCGAGCGCCAGGATGATCGCCTCAAGCGTCAACATCGCCGCGCACATGCCTCGCATCAGCGCTCATGTCCCAGCAGTACGCGGGCTTCGCCGACCGTGACGACCGAACCGGTCACCAGAACTCCGCCGCTGCCGAGCGCCTCTTCATAACCTTCGGCGGACTCGGCCATGCCGATCGCGAGTTCGAGGGCGTCATCGAGTCGCGACGTCAGGTGTACGCGGTCTTCACCGAAGATGTCCTCGGCCAACTCGGCGAGTTCGGCGGCCGGCATTGAGCGATCGGAGCTGTTTTGGGTGCAGACGATCCGGGCCATCACCGGCTCGAAGATCCTGAGCATTTCCTCGATGTCCTTGTCGGCCATCACGCCGACGACGCCGATGAGCGGACTGAAGTTGAACGCCTCTTGCACCGCCTCGATCGACGCCGTTGCGCCGTGCGGGTTGTGGGCCGCATCGAGAACGATGGTCGGGCTGGTGCGCACAACTTCGAGGCGGCCAGGCGACGTCACATTGGCGAAGGCTTCGCGGACGAGGTCGGCATCGAGTTCGGTCCCGCCGATGAACGATTCGACCGCGGCGAGGGCATAGGCCGCGTTGTGGGCCTGGTGAGCGCCATAAAGCGGAAGGAAGATCTCGGCATAGCGACCGGAAATGCCCTGGAGTTCAATCATCTGGCCGCCGAGGGCCTGCACGCGCGACAAGACCGAAAAATCAGTGCCTTCGTGGCTGATCGCGGCGCCCACTTCGTTGGCGCGTTGGATGAGTACGTCCTGGACCGCTTGCTCCTGCTCGGCGATCACCACGTGCGAACCGGCCTTGATGATGCCGGCCTTTTCGACCGCGATGATCTCGGGTTGGTCGCCGAGATAGCGGGCGTGATCGACGCCGATCGGAGTCACGACGGCGACCTGGCCGTCGGCGATATTGGTGGCGTCCCACGAACCGCCCATACCGACTTCGACGATGGCGACGTCGACCGGCGAATCGGCAAACGCTGCGAAAGCCATGCCGACCAGCATTTCGAAGAACGACAACGGATGCTCGGAACTGTCGTCGACAATCTGCGCGAAGGCCGCGATATCGGCGAAAGCGTCGATGAAGAGGTCCTGCGTAAGTGGCGCGCCGTCGATGCAGATGCGTTCGGTCATCGACTCCAGGTGTGGACTGGTGAACCGACCGGTGCGCAGTCCGATCGCGCGCAGCAACTCATCGATCATCCTGCTGGTCGACGTCTTGCCGTTGGTGCCGGTCAGGTGGATGACGGGATAACTGGCCTGCGGATCGCCCAGCAATCGCGTCAACGATCGGATCCGGTCGAGTGACGGCTCAAGCTTGGTTTCGGGCCAACGACCGAGCAATGCGCGCTCGACGTCGCCATACGTAGGTCTCATCCCTTCTATTGTCGCAGCCTCCGCCACCGCTGCTCGGCAGTAGCCACCGGTATACGCGTCGACTTCGGGCAATAGGATTGGTGATCATGAACACCGTCCCGGAAAAGCCCATTCTCGAAGGTCTCGAAGCCACCTGGTCAGCGCGCTGGGAAGAGCAGGGTACCTACCGCTTCGACCGGTCGAAGACCCGAGCGGAAGTCTTCTCGATCGACACACCGCCGCCGACCGTTTCGGGCAGCCTGCACGTGGGGCACGTGTTCTCCTACACACATACCGACCTCATTGCGCGTTATCAGCGGATGAACGGGAAAGAAGTCTTTTATCCGATGGGCTGGGACGACAACGGCCTACCGACCGAACGACGGGTCCAGAACTACTTCGGCGTGCGATGCGATCCCTCGCTGCCTTTTGACTCCGCGTTCGCGCCGCCGGAAAACCCGGACCCCAAGGCACGGCAGATCCCTGTCAGCCGCCGCAACTTCATCGGCTTGTGCGAGCAACTCGTCGCCGAGGACGAAAAGGTCTTCGAGGCGCTGTGGCGCACTCTTGGCCTGTCGGTTGACTGGCAGCAGACCTACACGACGATCGGCGACGATTCGCGCGCCGCTTCGCAGCGTGCGTTTCTGCGCAACCTTGCCCGCGGTGAGGCTTATCAGCAGGACGCGCCCACGCTCTGGGACGTGACGTTCCAGACTGCCGTCGCGCAGGCCGAACTCGAGGCCCGCGACTACCCCGGCCACTATCACCGCGTGGCCTTTGACGGTGCCGACGGACCGATCCACATCGAAACCACCCGACCCGAACTCATAGCCGCGTGCGTCGCCCTCATCGCACACCCCGACGACGAGCGCTACAAACCGTTCTTCGGCACCACTGTCCGTTCGCCGCTTTTCGGTGTCGAAGACCCCGTCGTTGCGCACCCCGCGGCCGAGATGGACAAGGGCGCCGGCATCGCCATGTGTTGCACGTTCGGAGACCTGACCGACGTTATCTGGTGGCGCGAACTGCAATTTCCCAACCGCACGATCATCGGCCGCGACGGCCGCATCCTCGCCGACATCCCCGAGTGGATCGAATCGGTCGACGGTCGCGAATTGTATGCCGAGCTTGCCGGCAAGACCACGTTTTCGGCCCGTGAGCTCGTGGTCGGCGCCCTGCGTGAGTCGGGCGACCTCGACGGCGAGCCCAAGGCCACGCAGCGGATGGCCAACTTTTTCGAAAAAGGCGACAAACCGCTCGAGATCGTGTCGACCCGCCAGTGGTATCTCACTAACGGCGGCCGCGATGCCGAGCTGGGCAAAAAGCTCATTGCCCGCGGCAACGAAATCACCTGGCATCCCGACTACATGCAGCACCGCCTCACCAACTGGATCGCCGGCCTCAACGGGGACTGGCTCGTCTCGCGCCAACGATTCTTCGGTGTGGCGTTCCCAGTCTGGTATGCCCTCGACGACCAGGCCGAACCCGAATACGACCACCCGCTCGTGCCCGAAGAAGACGAATTGCCGGTCGACCCGGCCTCGCAGCCACCCGCAGGTTACGACGAAACGCAGCGCGGCAAGCCCGGCGGATTCGTCGCCGACCCGGACGTCCTCGACACCTGGGCCACGTCCTCGCTGACTCCCCAGATCGCCACTGGCTGGGAACGCGACAACGACTTGTTCGAGCGCACCTTCCCGATGGATCTGTGCACACACGCCCACGACATCATCCGCACCTGGCTGTTCTCCCGTGTCGTTCGCGCGCATCTCGAGAACGGTGTTGCCCCGTGGAAGAACGCCCTGATCTCTGGCTTTGTGGTCGACCCGGACCGCAAAAAGATGAGTAAGTCCAAAGGCAATGTCGTCGTGCCTGATGAGATTCTCGCCACCTACGGTTCCGACGCCGTACGCTGGCGCGCCGCCGGCGCCCGACCGGGTGCGGATTCGCCCTTCGACGAGCAGCAGATGAAGGTCGGCCGCCGTCTGGCCATGAAAGTTCTCAACGCCAGCAAGTTCGTGTTGGCTGCACCTCAGGCATACGGCATCGGCGCCGACGCCTCTTTCCTCGACGCTTCGCGCGTGACCGCGCCACTCGATCTGGCCATGCTTCGCCGCCTTCGACAAGTCGTCGAATCGGCCACCGAGTCTTTCGAAGCGTTCGACTACGCGACCGCGCTCGAAGTCACCGAGAAGTTCTTCTGGGACTTCTGCGACGACTACCTCGAACTCGTCAAGGAACGCGTTCGCCAGGACGATGCTTCCGGCGATTCCGCCAAAGCGGCCTTCGCACTCGCGTTGTCGGTGCAATTGCGTCTGCTTGCGCCATTCCTGCCCTTTGTCACCGAGGAAGTCTGGTCCTGGTGGCAAGAGGGCTCGATCCACCGTGCCAGCTGGCCCGAGGTTGAGATCGATTTGGCGACGGTCCCCGACAATCCTGCCGTGCTGACGACGGCGGCTGCCGCTCTTGCCGGCATACGTGGTGCCAAGTCGGTTGCCAAGGTAGGTATGAAGACCGAAGTGGCTGCCCTCGAGGTGCGAGCCGGGCAAGCGCAACTCGATCTTCTCGAACGAGCAATTGATGATGTGAAGGCAGCCGGACGCGTCGTCGGCCCGGTGACGCTCATCCCCGACGAGACAGCCGAAGGCCTCCAGGTCAGCGCCATCCTCGCCGTGTGACCTCCGCTTGGGCGGTGAGTATGCGTCCACCTCCGGTACGCGGCGGTGAGCATGCGTCCACCTGATCGACGTGG
>JACMOZ010000183.1 GCA_014377785.1 Aeromicrobium sp. | reverse complement strand
TGAGGGCTGCTGCGGAAAGAGAGTGTCGTGAACGAGAACCTGAACGATGAAAAAGATATCCGGCTGGGTGACCTCCTGGCCGGGGCCGAGCAGCCCACTACGACATCAAACGACGTCATACGTAGCCACGTGGCCCTGATGGCGCGCACCGTTGTCGAACAGGACAGACAGCCAAGAAAACGTCGAGCCGCGATCATCGCAGCCATCCTCGCCCCAACGCTCCTACTGGGTACCGCTGGAGCCGCATATGCGGCATCGACGATTAATTGGGGCCAGTTTTGGTTCAACGCCCCTGAGTGGGCAGCTTGGGCCAACGAACCAGATGCAGTGCTGACGTATACCCTTCCCGGTGGCGGAACGTGCGAGATGCGGATCGGTAAGGTGAGCTACAACCCCGATCCCAACCGTCCCGCCGACGTGATGGCCGACCCTCGTGCAGAGAGCACCGCACGCGACTTTCTCCGAACCAATGACGTGGCGCAGCACGTCAACATCGACGCGGCAATCGCAAAACTTCGCGCCACAGCCGAAAACTCGGCCAGGGACGACGACGGTAAGTCGGTGCCATTCGGGAAAGGCACCCCCAACTACAATGCCGACGTTGAGTACAACATCGCGATGAAAGACGCCGTGTTGCAGGCGGTAACCGATCACGTCCAATCCCTCGGGGTCCCCACGACCGGCCTCAGCTTCCAAAGCCAAGAACAGTGCCACGGAGAGCAGCGATGAGGCAACAGAAGGATCGGGATCAGGCGCGATTCGTCGCTATCGCAACAGACGTTGGCCCTGACCTTCTCCGCTACTTCCAGCGCCGTGTCGACCAAGACTCAGCCGATCTCGTCGCAGAAACAATGCTCACCACCTGGCGTCGACGCCGCGACCTACCTATCGCCGGTGAGAACGCACGAATGTGGATGTTCGGAATTGCCCGTAATGTCCTGGCCAACTACCAGCGCGGCGAGCGGAGACGCCACTCCCTTGCAGACGCGCTGCGCCGTGAAACTCCGCGGCCGCACCAAGACGATTCCACAGATGCACTGGCAATTCGACAGCTCGTTGACACCCTGCCCATGGAACTTGCAGAAGTGATCACTCTCGCCCATTGGGAAGGCTTCACCCTCGTCGAAATCGCTCGCCTGCAAGAGGTTCCCGCAGCGACAGTGCGCGGGCGGTACCGTCGAGCCCGGGAAGTCCTGTACGCCGCTCTGGAACGAACCTGACTGCGAACTGGACTCGTGGCGCTTATGTTCCCGCCGGCTCTCACCCGAGACAGGAGAGTCAGATCACCCAGGCTATGAATTCGACCCTCCTTGGCGACGTTCTGTAATTGCTATCCGGCGCACCCAGCCGATGGCGCGTGCATGTCCAGAGCGGGGTCAGCGTCTTGCATCCCATCGGTTACGAGATGCTTTGGTTACGAGACACTTTGCCGGCAAAGAACGACCGACTGAATCCGCCAGCCCCTTTCGGGCACCGTGCCAGTGCTGGATCCGCAGACAGGAGGTCGGCGCTCGCTCATAGACTTTGACCATGACTGAGCGCGGCGAGAGTGCGAGCGGCGGGTTCCACGAGGAGCTGCGCTGGGAGAGAGTGCCTGACGGAGCGCGGCGGTCGCGCTCGATGAGGACGCCGGGCTACGAGCGCGACCTACTGCGCGACGGTTCCGGCAACCTGCTCGGGCCGACCGAATCACGTCCCGCGAGTATTGATGAGGCGTTGCGCTCGCACGACCGGCCCACAGGGCGAGCGGATTTTCGGCAGCAGGCGGCCGAAGCGGTTATTGACGGTGCGATCACCGCGCTCACCCCCTACGTCAAGAAAGCCGTCGAGTACGGGGTCGATAGCGGCGTCGACGGAGTGATGCGG
>JACMOZ010000182.1 GCA_014377785.1 Aeromicrobium sp. | reverse complement strand
GCGCAGCTGAGTTTGCTCAACCGACAAAATCATCGTGGTGCTAAAGCAAATGTCCACGGGTATTCGAGCACTCCGACGTTAGTGCGGATTTTCACCGAGTTCCGGAAGCACAAATAGGCTTCTCATAGATATTATCTTGGCGGAACCGGTGGGATTTGAACCCGAACTTGCGCCCCATGTTTCAGCAGGAAGATCCAAGAATCCCTGAGAGCTCAGTGGTCTTCGGTGAATAGACCGACGGATGGTCTGTGATGTTTGCCCACGCATGTGGGCAAAGGGTGGGCAGAGAATTTCGATCAACGGGGCCGGCCGGGGGAAGGTGAGTCGGACCCGGATGTACTCACGTCAGATCATCGAACGACACGTCACTTCTTAGGTCTGCTGATCTCGGCACCCGACCGGAGCCGGCTCACATTCCATTCGATCCTCTCGGGCATTCTCTTCGAGGCGAGGTCCGGCGGAGCGACTTCTCGGACGGCCGACTCAATCGCGGCAAACGTCTCGTTGATAATCGTCGGGGTCCGCTGTCTGGGAAGCACGCCCCAAGACAGCGCTTCAACTATCAGAGCCTCCAACGAGAGCTTTCGATGATCGAAGATCCCTCCAACGGAGAACGCAAGGTTCCAGTCAATGCGTCCGTCTTGGAAGAGGTTCGGCACGGCGTCATAAATCTCGGTGAGTTGCGTTCCAGTCGTGAGATGCAGCAGGGCAACGTTCTTCGCGTGCGCATCGTTGTTGCCGATCGCGACGTGATACACGAGTTGGCGCAGCCAGTCCTCGGCTACGCGTCCACCGCCCGGGATCGACCCCAACAACTCGCCGATGAGACGCGCCGAGGGGCGCCCTTTCCTCGATGGCAATCTGTGATCTTGAAACTTTGCGTCGCTATTACGCCAGTCAAGACCGAGAGCCTGCGCGAGATCCTCCTGGTGGTGGAGCAGGACACTGCTACCGACAACGTGGCGATCGAAGCGTTCAATCGCCAGGTAGTTCATCGTGTCTGCCGTGCGCATCGCGCTCTGAAACCGCGACAGACCTGCGTGGCGTGCGAGTTCATGGCTGTAGAACTCGTTGAAGATCACCTCGGGACGTGACTGGAGTTGGGGTTTGAGAATGTGGGTCGAGTGCGCTCTGCCGTGCGGCTCAAGCCATGCGTCATCGAACCGAGCGACGAGAAGTTTCGGCTGGAACCCCGACAGCATCGAACGGCTGTCATCGCGTGCACCTAAGTCGTGCTCATCGATCGCTTGTTGGAGTCGAGAGGCGACAGTGCGCTCTGCGAGCTCGTCGTAGGCCGGGTGATAGTTGACTGCTTCATCGGAGTCGCGGAGCGTGACCGCCCCCGCGATCGAGCCGCCGAATTCGCTCAGGATCCCATACAGGTCATCGATATCAACATCGCGCTTTGCAGCAAGCGCCGTGCGCTGGTTGCCCTCTGGCGTGTATCCGCCGAGGAAATTCGATGCGAGCTCCGTATCGGGTGCACGTCCAGGGATGACGCCAAACGATTCGGTGAGTGTCGGGGCGTTGCCTTGGTATGCGGGGTCCCACTCGATCGAGACCCGGTGCTTGGTTCGACCGTCCCTATGCACGGCGCCAATTCTTCGGTCGTGCAGGTAGAGATCAAGCGTCTCCATTGCTCGCCTCGTGATCGCTTTATTGATACGTCAGCGTTCCGGTAATACCCAGCTCATTGAGCGTCCGGAACAGCCGCGTGATGTAGAGACTGCTCTTGCCCTTTTCGAGGTCGATGAGGTACTCGCGTGAGAAGGCGAGTTGCTCGGCCAAGTCTTCCTGACGCAAGGCGCGGCTTTCGCGCACGGCCTTGATTACAGGGCCGATGTCGCGAAACTTTCGCACCTGCAAAGCGGGCATGATTGCATCCTTCGTGTGGGAATAACTCCACATTAATCAATGTGGCGATATCCCCACATTGAGGCATGTCGGGATAATCCCACAAGTAGCCGGCGCCTGCCCACTGGCCCACGTGAGTTCGCGCGAGTCGGCGCCGAAGTCAGCAATCCAAGCGGGCTCTAACTCATGGAGCCCATCGCAGATGGAGGAGGTCTGATCGTGCTTCCGGCCATCCATGCTCACGGAGACGGGGGCCATTTCAAATGTGGGAAAAATGTGAGCACGTTGCTATTGACAGCACTTTTAATCAACATTTTTGGTGGCGGAACCGGTGGAATTTGAACCTTAAGATCGGTGCCCGAGATCACAGCGAAACGTCGCAGATTCCCGAGAATTCAATGGGTTCGGGTGAATAGAGCGACGAATGATCTGCGAAGTTTGCCCACACATATGGGCAAACGGTGGCCAAACAATTTCGGTCAACTGGGCCGCCATTTGTGATGTATCGAGACGTCCCTCACCCAACCGTCAGTAGGACTTCGGAGGTGTCCGGGAAGTGGGTACGCCCGAGGAGCGCGATCGCCCCGCGAATGCGGTTGCGATCCTGATGGTCAATTTGCTTCAACGCGCGAACTGCCGCAGGTCGCAACTCGACCCGGTAGGTCATGTCCAGCCCAGATCGACCTTCCCCTGGGCCCAGGGGATATTGGGTCCGTCCACTGCCACTGCTTCGTCGAACGCGCCGATATCTTCGGCGTCTTCGAGCGCTCCGAGCATCCGCTCGTAGCGCTCAGGACTGACAACCACCGCGGTACGTTGACCGCGGCGCTCAATGAACACCGCTTCGCTCTTCGAACGAGCGATGACGTCGGAAAAGTGGTTACGTGCGTCCGCGGCGCTGACAATGGACATGAACTTGTTGTAAATCCTGAGCCTTGAAATGTACATGAGTAGATGCCCCGACCGGAACCTCTCCCGGACGCAATTCAAACGGCGCCCTTGCCTCAGATGCAACATGACGTGCCCGCAAGCCGAACCTGTGCGGGGTGGGACCCGGAGTGCTGGCGAGGAGTTGGGCGAGTGTGCTGCTTGTCGGTCGGTAGAACCCAGTCGGGGATAGGAGTGAAACCGGCGCCGACAAAAAGCCGTTCGAATACGGACCCTTGGGCATCGCCGAGGAACGGGACGATGTAACGGTCAGAGTTTGCGATTGTGTTGAGGGAATAGATAGCGGCGTCACCCCTGAATCAGGGCTGTCGCCCGGTCGTCGTTGCAGGCAGGATCGTGGCATGAGAGCCCAGACAATCCGCATGGCACGGGCTGTGACCGCGGCGGCAGTTCTGGCCGGTGCGCTCTCCAGTTGCGCGGGTCCCGATACTCGCCGCGAGGCCTTAATCAACGCTCGGATCACGCTCGCCCGGGTCTCGGCTCTCGCAATCCACGACGCGGTCGGCCTCAGCCCCGCGGACTACGCGAATTCGGTGACTAAGGGCGTGGCTTGGCCTAAACCGGCCATCACCGCCAACGGTGTCCCGACCGATCAAGGGTCCGACGAGACCCTACCGACGTGGGCTGGCGTCTCTTTCGCTGTCTCGACCTCTCATCCTGCCTCGGACGTGACGCTTGTGAACGTGGACTATGCGATTCCCGGTCAAGGATCCGCGGGCAGCGGGTTCAACTCGCGCCTCACCGATGTCTTCGGATGCGTCCGGATCGGCGTCAGGTTCACTTACGATACGGTCGACTCGTATGGGGATCCCTCGGTCATCTCGGTCGACTGTTCGAAGATAATCAGCCGCTACTTCGGTGCCTCCGAACTCGTCAGCCTGCAAGAAATTGAGACGGCAGGGGAATGAGTGGAAAGCCAGGGCATCAGTCAATGCTCGTAACTCGCCGCAATGACAGATTTACCGCTGCCACCCCTTGTCCAGAAAGGGACCCAAGCGCGACAGAATTGGAGCGAGTCCGAGGGTCGGCCAACGTCACCGGCTTCGTGTCACATGGGAAGCTCGAATGAGGACGCTAATGATGCGAATTCGCCGTCATCAGATCTAAGCGTCGTCTGCGTGCGTCGACTTCCCCGAATCGTCCCGAGGCTGATCGAGAGCTACTTACCAACCTTGACAGCTATCCCTCTGGAAGTTGCGCGTGAGCTCATGATGCGAACGGGAATGATGGCGAGAGCCGCGAGCAAGCCCGCGGTCGAGATCAGTATCAGAACCCACGGGGTGATTCCCAACAAGGCCAGGGTGCACACAATTAAGGCGGCCACGGTCCACAAAAGGGTCCATAGGGTGTTTTTCTGTGTGCTGATCTGAAAACGTGACGATCCGAACCTTTTCGCGAGAAATCTCGGACCGATATTGACGACAATGCCGCCGAGGAGGGTTCCCGTAACGGCCACCAGCTGCGATATCGAGACTTGCGGCGGCACCGACAACGTATAAGTTGCTGCGGATACCGCTACGCCGAGCGACATTATCGACAGTCCAACCAACCGCGGAACCAACGTGCCTAATGTCATGCGCCCCAGTCTGCGCCCAGGGCGGCCACGGGATGTCACTATGTCATGCCCGACACACGCAAGTGCTCACACAAAATACGCAAAAGCGCCAACGGCCCAAAAGGAGCATTCCGCCAAGCGTCAACGGGACTTCAGACCGAAGCGTCCCTGCCATTACTTCGCGATTCGTTCGAATTGCGCTTTTGATCCTGTCGTCGAAGCGCGCGGACGCTCACGAAGCCCACAAAGATTAGGCACAGACCAACGAACAGATTTAAATAGGTGACCAAGTTCGTAGAATCGAAAATGAGTCACACAAGATCGGCCACGACGAGCAGACAGCCGACGATTCCAATAACCAGGAAACTCGTCCGATTGACGCTCGGACTCATAGCCTTAATGCTAATCCGCTGGTCGACGTTCAGTAGCGTGCTGTAATTTTCGCACTCGGCCACACTTGTACCGCTGGCAGTCTGAACTGGGCGAGGTGACTATCCGCAAGCCGGAACTCCACTGCGTCAGAACTGATGCCCGCCCTTCGAACGAAGGAGCGCGTCGATGCTGTGTCACTTGAGAAGGTCATACGGACTTCTGTCAGCGGATGAGGGTACCCCACCGGAGTCCGCCGCTGGCGAGGAGTAACTCGCCGCCCGCGCCGGTTAGAGTGTGTATTTTCACAGCGTAGGCCTTGCGGAATACCGGTGCCGAACGTTCAGCCTCCTTGCGCAAAGCAACAGGGTCCACCCATTCCAATACGTTGCAATAACCTCCGCACCAGTGCGTGCCCCTCGAGGTCATAAAGCGGCTCCCCATTGAACCGCCCAGGCATGATTTCTGTCATAACCGCTGGCACCAACGCTGCTGCGTCCACATCCGCAACGATCTCCGCGAACGTCTGTCGCTTGAGGCGGGTCTTCTTGACCATTGTGAGATTCTGGCACGCTCGAATAACCCCGAGCGATATCGGAGCTGCGAAGATCGAACTCGTGAACGTTATCAACGGCTCGGTCCAAGGCATGGCCATCGATGGGAAGGTCGAATTCTTCTGGTGG
>JACMOZ010000181.1 GCA_014377785.1 Aeromicrobium sp. | reverse complement strand
TGCCTGGTTGTCGACCCGCGGAACGACGAGAGTATTGCCGAAGCCATGAGGATGCTCTTGACTGACGATATCGAACTCGATCGACTCGAGCACGAGGCTCTCGCTCGACCCTCACGCACTTGGGATGACTACTCGGCCGAACTCTGGTCGGCCATCAGCGAAGGCGTACCAACACGATGAGCACGATCGAGACTGCTGAGATCATTGCGGCCCTCGAATCATGGAGTGGTACAGCAAAGCTCTCCGCTCAGGAGCTTCGTCTTGCCTCCGACCGACTCGTGATAGCGCTTGACCGAGATCACACACTTCATCACGTCTGGCTCGTGCTGTCGGTGCTTGGTCGCGGGCTGCCGAGCGAAGCAGAGGTGCGTGAAGCCCACCGCACGCTGCTCAACGAGGGTGCGGAAGCGCTCCTGACGCAGGTGGGGCGGCAGCCAGGGCTCAAGAAGGTCGCCCACCGCCAAGTGGAGCTGCTCCACGACGCTGTAATCGTCGACGTGCGCCACACCGCCGAAACTGATCTCGCTACGGGCATTCAGCGGGTCGCTCGCGAGACGTCCAAGCGTTGGGCCCAATCCCACGACATCACTCTCGTGACCTGGACAGCGGACGGGCTCGCGATGCGCAGGCTGCTCCCCGCCGAGCGCGCGACTGCCCTCGACGGCGCAGCGCCGGTGCACGGCAAAACCGGGTCGATCGACAAGCACATCGTGGTTCCGGTTGGTGGGTCTTACTTGCTACCCGAGCTCGCTGCGGAACCGTGGCGCACTCTACGCCTTGCGGCGATGGCAGAGTTCGGGGGGGTCAACACCGGAGTAATCGGATTCGACTGCGTGCCTCTCACCACCGCCGAGACCGTGGGTGACGGGATGCCCGGGGCGTTTGCCCGCAATCTCAGCGCTGTCGCGAAGATGGACAGGGTGGCCGCGATCTCCGATGCCGCTGCAGTGGAATACTCCGGATGGCGACGGATGCTGTCCTCATCGGGAATCCCCGGACCGTTGGTGGACAGCGTGCTTCTGGCCGCAGAGCCGGGAAAATCCACCCCTCAAGACGAACGAGAATTCGCACAGCTCGTCGCGCTTGACGACACTCCGTTGGTACTCGTCGTCGGTAGCCACGAACCGCGCAAGAACCATCTCGCGGTCCTTCAGGCCGCAGAGCTTGCGTGGCGAGAGGGGCTGCAATTCAGGCTGATCTTCGTCGGCGGGAACGCCTGGAACAGTCTCGACTTCACCGACACCCTCGAGTCCCTCAAGCGGAACTCGCGCTCGGTCGACTCGGTTTCGGCGCTCCCCGACCGTCTGCTCTGGGCAGGCTATCGGCTCTCGCGATTCACGATTTTTACCTCGATCAACGAAGGGTTCGGTTTGCCAGTCGCCGAATCGCTCGCATCCGGGACGCCGGTCATCACATCGAACCATGGCAGCATGAAACAGATCGTCGCCGCTGGAGGCGCGATCGTCGTCGACCCCCGCGACGACGACGACATCCTGCGCGGCATCCGAAGCATGCTGGCCGACGAAGACCTATATGCTCGCCTGCGGGCCGAGGCCGCCGGCTACGTGATTCGTCCGTGGGACGACTACGCGAGTGACCTCTGGAACTACTTCATCGGCAGCGAAGCTAAGAACGGCTAAAGTTCCTGAGCAAAGTTGCCCTCGAGTCGAGCGAAAACGCGTTGGGCCACCCAGAGCAGCACGATGCTGACCAGACCCACGATGACTAGCCGCAGCGGAAGGTTCGGGGGCCAGATCTCAGTGTCGGCAGCGAGCCACATCGCTTTCTGAAAACCCATAACGACGAGAGTCACGGGGTTCGCAAGGTAGATCTGTTCGATCCAGCTGCCGTTGAGGGCCCGGTGAACGAGCTTGTACGAGTACACAATCGGCGAAGCCCAGAACAGGATGAGAAGTAGCACCTCGACGAGGTGCTGGAAGTCACGAAGGTAGACATTCACCGCCGACAGAAGCAGGCCGAGCGAGAAGCTGAAGAGCAGCACGACTGCGAGCGCAAGCGGCAAGTACAAGATCTGATAGTGCCACGGCGCGCGGTTGAGAGCGACAGTCGCGACGAGCAGGATAGCGAACTGGACGGCGAAATTGAACAGCGCTGAGCCAACACTCGCGAGAGGGAAGATCTCGCGCGGTAGGTACACCTTCTTGATCAAGCCGGAATTAGCCACGATCGAGGTCGTTGAGCCGGAGAGCACTTCGGCGAACAGCGCCCACACGGTCAGACCGGTAAAAACAAAAATCGCATAATCCGGTACCGACCGCTCGGCATTGAGGAACTTGCCGATGGCAACGTAGTAGATGAGCAGCTGCGTGAGTGGCCGGAACAGGCTCCAGAGCAGACCGAGCGAGCTGTCCTTATAACGCGACTTGATCTCACGACGAACCAGTAGGTTCAGCAGCTCGCGGTTGCCCCAAATTGCCCGGATTGAGTACGAAGTTCCTGCTAGAAGGCCATTCGGCGGTCCGGCTGTCACGAGTGGAGGAAGTCCATCTGAGACAGTGGTTGTCATATAGCAGAGACCCTTCGGATGGTGCCGTCACATCCTGCGAGGAGGCCGGTAGTGCCGGTGGCACACCATTTCACAGTAATCTAAATGGGGTGGCAAAGTCTATCTGACGCCGCCCAACAGCAGAGTCCGGAGAAAACCCGCGTTGAATGATCCCGTTGTCGCAATTCGTGTTTCCGACGTGTCAAAGCGGTTCGTCATCCGCAAGGAGAAGTCGCTCAAAGAGCGTCTGGTCAACTTCGGTCGCTCGAACCTCCATAAGGAAGACTTCTTTGCTCTCAGCAATGTCACGGTCGATATTGAGGCCGGCACGACCGTCGGGCTCATTGGACCGAACGGTTCGGGAAAGAGCACCCTACTGAAGACCATCGGAGGAATTATCCAGCCGACAACTGGATTCGTGCAACACCGAGGACGCGTTGCGGCACTTCTCGAGCTGGGTGCCGGGTTCCATCCGGACCTTACAGGTCGGGAGAATGTGTTCCTCAACGCGGCGATCCTTGGGATCTCCACGGCAGCAACCGAGCAGAATTTTGCAGAGATCCTTGAATTTTCTGGGATTGGCCAATTCATCGACACTCAGGTGAAGTTTTACTCGAGCGGGATGTACGTGCGACTAGCCTTCGCAGTCGCGGTGCATGTCGACCCGGATATCCTCATTGTCGACGAGGTGCTCGCGGTCGGCGATGAGCCGTTCCAGCGTAAATGCATGGACCGCATACGCGACCTTCAGCGTCAGGGCAAGACCATTGTGCTCGTCACCCATTCCCTTGACCAAGTCGCCGAGTTCTGCGATCGGGCGATCGTGCTCGAGGGCGGTCGGATGGTGTTCGACGGCGCGCCAGGTCGAGCGATCCAGACCCTTCGCAAGGACTTCGAGGTCATCCGCATGAAGGATGCCGCCGCGAACGCTTCAGAGGAAGAGGCCGTCGGCCCGCAGATAGTTGGGGTTGCGCTCAAGACTCTCGACGGAACAACCGCGGTGGACGTCATCGAGTCCGGAGACGGTCTGACTGTGGAGGTCGCCCTTGCGCTCGCGGCACCCGTCGATAACTGGATCGTCGGGATGGGGATCGAAACGTCCGTCGGTCAGGTCGTGTTCGGCACCAACTCGGAACGCCTAGACGTGGTGACCGAGCAGATCGACGGTAAAGCGGTATTCCGCTTCACTCTGGATTCTCTCCCGCTTGGCGAGGGCGAGTATTTCGTGCACGCGTCCTACGGCACCTTGTCAGACGGCGAGCTCTTCCGCATTCCCCGGGCCGCTGCCTTCTCGGTGAGCGAGGACTCGGAAAACGTCGGAGTCGTCAGCTCACGGGCATCCGGCCGCGTGCTCACCGGGGTTTGACGCTTCACCGTATCGAGCGATTACCGAACAACACAGGCATGTTTATCAGTTGTGTCCGCGGGTTCGATAGCAATGTCGTCTCGCAGTTTGTTGGGGTTTCGGCGCCAGCTCGCGCTTCACGTGGACGTCAGCAATTGGGCCTGGCTAAGGCGTAGCGAGGGATCATGTCCACGCCTCATCGCCTCGCACGAGCTACCAAATATCTGATGATTACACGTGTAATGTGAAATACACGTAAAAATTGTGTAGTACCACCATGCCTTTGCTCCTCCCGCATGGTGCGCGGTATTTCGCCCCGGTTGGACTTCGCGGGCGATTCCAGGAGAGACATGAAGACAAGAATGAGCCACACAACAATGCTGGACCTGCGCGAATGATGAGCCGGCTATGGAATGAGCAAGTCCACAACGAGACGGCCAAGCGTGGGGAGTCGTTGTTTGTGCGATTTGGATCGCAATACCTGATCGATGTCGCCGCCTGGACCGTGGCACTCATACTTGCCGTGCTCTTTCGATTCGACTTTGCTGAGTATCGCGTTACCTGGTCACCTCTCCTTCTGCTCTGCCTTGCGGCAGCCCTGCTTCAGCTTGCGTTCGGGTGGATCTTCTGGCTGTACCGCGGCCGACATAGTTACGGCAGTTTCGAGGAGGCGCGTGCGCTTCTCTTCACCGTTGTCGTGACTGCGGCGATTGCTGCCGTCCTCGTATTGGCCTTCGGTCTGGTAATCGAGATTCCGCGAAGCACCGTTCTCATCGCGTTTCCGCTTGCGTTCGTCTTAATGGGGGGCGTTCGGTATATCAGGCGGCTATACGTCGATCGCGCTGTAAAGCCGAGGAATGACGCCCAACGAGTGCTGATCTACGGGGCAGGCCACCTCGGTGCGGTGCTCGTGCGGCGAATGCTGACGGACAACAGGTCAACCTTCCTCCCGGTCGGGCTCATCGACGACGACAAGGCGAAGCGGAATCGTCAGCTGATGGGCATTCCTGT
>JACMOZ010000180.1 GCA_014377785.1 Aeromicrobium sp. | reverse complement strand
ATGCGTGAGCTCTGGCGCACCGGCACGATGCACAACCGGGTGCGCATGGTGACAGCATCGTTCCTCACCAAGAACCTGCTCATCGACTGGCGCGAGGGCGAGCGCTGGTTCTGGGACACCCTCGTTGACGCCGACCCTGCGAGCAACCCGGCCAGCTGGCAGTGGGTTGCCGGTTCGGGAGCCGACGCCTCCCCATACTTTCGGGTCTTTAACCCGCAACTGCAGTTTGCCAAATTCGATCCGAAAGAGGCCTACGTTCGCGCCAACATTGCCGAGTGGGCAACGGATGCCTACCCCCCACCCATCGTGGACCTCGGCGAAACGCGTCGCGCGGCCCTCGCCGCCTACGAATATGTGAAGGGCGCACGTGCCCCGGTGGGGTCGGCCAGCCCCACGGTGACGGGCTAGAGCGCGCGCTCCAGCACGAAGTCGTTCTCCAGGACGCCGCCCAGCGCGAAAGTCTTGCGGCCCACCTGAGCAAAACCCTGCTTCTCATAGAAGCGGATGGCGCGCGCGTTCAACTCGTTAACACCCAGCCACGCTCCACGCACGCCGCGGTCCCGGGCGGCATGCAGGGTGGCTGCCATCAGGGCGGACGCGAGGCCGCCACCGTGACTGTCGGCGCGCACGTAACATTTGCTCACCTCGGCGGTGGGATGCATGCTCACCGCGGCCTGCACGGCAGCATCGGTGGGGTCGCCGAACACCAGCACGGTGTAGCCGAGGAGCTGCCCGTCGAATTCCGCCACCAGGGTGAGTCGGTTGGCGTCCTCGAGATAGGTACGAAAGTTATCCTCCGAGAGCACATCGCGCAGAAACTCCGCGATAGCCATCGCTGTGGTGGCCGGTGGACAGGCCAAGGGGAACGTAGCGGCGGCCAGCTCGGCCAGCGCCGGGGCATCCGCTGTGGTGGCGACTCGAATTGTACTCACAGGTCCACACTAGGCGCGGGCTTACTCGGGAGTGACCGGCGCGGGGGGGCAACAATGGCCCCTTCGCTGTTGTTGAAGGGGCAATTGTTGCGCTCTCGACTGCTGTTTTGGCCGGAAGAGGCCTAGAAGAAGCGGGCGTAGGCACCCACCGTGAGGAAGCTCGGGAACTCGGGCTCCAGTGCCGCGCTGCGCAGCACAGTGAGGGCGTCGTCAAAGCGGTTACCCGGGCCGCGCTCCAGACCGGAAACGGTCTCGGCGAGCAGTTCCTCCACCCACGCGGAGTCGATGCGACGGCCCTCGGCGGTGACCGAGTTCTCGTGGATCCACTGCCAGAGCTGTGACCGGGAAATCTCGGCGGTTGCGGGGTCCTCCATCAGGTTGTCGATGGCGGCAGCACCCACGCCCCGCAGCCAGGACTCGGTGTAGCGCAAGGAGACCAGCAGGTTACTGCGCACGCCGTCTTCGGTGATGGTGCCGCCAATCGAGCTCACGTCGAGCAGCTGCGCGGCCGTGACCTCAACCTCGGGGCGCGTGCGTTCCAGCTGATGCGCGTTCTCGCCGAGAACCGCATCGAACTCGGCTTGTGCCAGAACAATAAGGTCGGGGTGCGCCACCCACGTGCCGTCGAATCCGTCAGTGGCCTCGCGCTGCTTATCCGCGGTCACCTGGGTGAATGCCCGCTCGGTCACCTCGGGGTCGCGACGGTTGGGGATGAATGCGCTCATGCCGCCAATGGCATATGCTCCGCGCCGGTGGCAGGTGGCCACCAGCAGCTCCGTGTAGGCGCGCATGCACGGCACCGTCATCGTGATCTGCTTGCGGTCGGGGAAGACAAAGCGGCGGCCGCGAGCGCGGAACGTCTTGATGATGCTGAAGATGTAGTCCCAGCGTCCGGCGTTCAGCCCGGCGCAGTGGTCGCGCAGTTCGTACAGAACCTCATCCATTTCGAATGCGGCCTGAATGGTCTCGATGAGAACGGTGGCCCGAATCGTTCCGTGGGCAATGCCGAGACGGTCTTCCGCGTAGCTGAAGATGTCATTCCACAGGCGCGCCTCCTTGTGGCTTTCCAGCTTCGGCAGGTAGAAGTACGGGCCACTGCCCGTTTCGATCAGCTTCTGCGCGTTGTGAAAGAAGTAGAGGCCGAAGTCGATCAGGCTGCCCGAGGCCTTCATGCGGCGGTTGGCCCGGTCCACGAAGGTCACGTGCTTCTCGACCAGGTGCCAGCCACGGGGACGCATCACGATCGTGGGTGTCTCGTCGCCCACCGTGTATTCCTTGCCCTCGGGGCTCGTGTAGCTCAGCTGGTTGCGCACGGCGTCCATCAGGGTGATCTGGCCCTCGATCACGTTGCCCCAGGTGGGGCTCGTGGCGTCCTCCTGGTCGGCGAGCCATACCTTGGCGCCGGAGTTCAGGGCGTTGATGGCCATCTTGCGGTCGGTCGGGCCGGTGATCTCCACACGGCGGTCTTCGAGGCCGGGTCCGGCTCCCGCAACGCTCCAGGTGGGATCGAGACGGATGCTCTCGGTAACGCTGAGAAACTTGGGGTCGCGACCGTTGGCGGCATCCACTCGGGTCTGCAGCCGGGCCGCCAGCAGGTCGTGCCGGGTGCCGGCGAAACGCTCGTGCAGTTCGGCGAGAAATTCGAGGGCATCTGGGGTGAGGATCTCGTCATACCGATCGCCGAGCGGGCCGGTGACCTCGAGGTGCGGGCGAATGGTGGCGAAGCTGCCGGTGGTCGTTTTCACCGTCTCGGAGTTGACCGTCTGATCGAGGGTCGGTTTGGGGGTGTTCATGGTCTGGCTCCTTGCGAAAGTCGGTGCTTGCCTGTGCCTCCACTCTGCCGGGTCTAGGCACGGCCAAACCACAATCCATGCACAGAAGAAACCCTGTTTTTCTGATTGTGGAAACTTTTGTGATCTGCGACACTAAGGCCATGGTCCCCGCAGAAGCCCTCGCCGCACTGTCTTCGCTCAGCCTCGATGAGCCGGAGCTTGACGCGCTCACCCTCGGCCGCCGTATCCGGGAACTGCGCACCAACCGCCGCATGACGCTCGACGCCCTCGCCGCCGCGATCGACCGCGCGCCCTCCCAGGTGTCGATGATGGAGAACGGCAAACGCGAGCCACGCCTCTCCATGCTGCGCACGATCGCCCTGGCGCTCGGCACTACCGTCGAAGACCTGATGCGAACGGATGCTCCCTCGGAGCGTGCCGCCCTGGAAATCTCGGTGGAACGTGCCCAGCGCGGGCCGGTGTTCCAGGCCCTCGGACTCCCCCGCATCCGGGTGAGCAAAGGCCAGAGCGACGACACCCTGCAGACCATCCTCAGCCTGCACAATGAAATCGACCGGCTCAACCGGGAGCGCGCAGCGACTCCGGAGGAAGCCCGTCGGGCCAACTCCGCGCTGCGCCAGATCATGCGGCAGCAGGACAACTATTTTCCCGAGCTGGAGGCGCAGGCCCTCGAGTTGCTCACCGCGGTCGGTCACTCCGGTGGCCCGGTGTCGCAGCAGCTCGTCGCCGACATGGCCACCCACCTGGGGTTTTCGCTGCACTATGTGAATGACCTGCCGCACTCCACCCGGTCGGTCACCGACAAGCGCAACGGACGTATCTACCTGCCGACCGAGCGTTCGGCCTCGCGGGATTCCCGCTCGCCGATCGTGCAGGCCTTCGCGAGCCATCTGTGCGCGCACGAAGAGCCGAAAAATTATGCCGAATTTCTGCGCCAGCGGGTGGAAACCAACTATCTCACCGCGGCGATCCTGCTGCCGGAGCGAGATGCAGTGCGCATGCTGACCGAGGCGAAGACCCTGCGGCGCATCTCGATGGAAGATCTGCGGGACGCCTTCGCGGTCTCCTATGAGACGGCCGCGCACCGATTCACCAACCTCGCTACCGCCCGCCTGGACATTCCGGTGCACTTCATGAAGGTGCACGAGTCCGGCACGATTATCAAAGCCTACGAAAACGACAATGTTCGCTTTCCGAGCGACGCTCTCGGTGCGGTCGAGGGCACCACGGTCTGCCGCAGCTGGACTGCCCGCACCGTGTTCGACGTCGAAGACCGCTTCAGCGCCTGGTACCAGTACACGGATATGCCGGCCGGCAGCTTCTGGTGCACCTCCCGCATTGAAAAGGCCAAGGAGGGCGAGTACTCGGTGAGCGTTGGGGTGCCGTTCGCACACGTGAAGTGGTTCCGCGGCCGCGAGACGGCAAACCGCGCCGTCTCCAAGTGCCCCGATGAGTCCTGCTGCCGCCGGGCTCCCGACAACCTCGCCGGGCGCTGGGCCGGGCAGTCCTGGCCTGCCGCACGAACCCCGACGAGCCTGCTCGCGGCGCTGCCCACCGGAACCTTTCCCGGCGTCGACCAGACCGAGGTGTACGAGTTTCTCGAAGCCCACTCGCCGCACTAAGCCCGTAAGCTACAGCGCACGCGCGGCATGAATGGATGCGCATCCGCTCTTAAACAAACAACGGGTACGTTGTCGGCAATACTTTTAGATAACATTGTTATGACGTGGAAGTGCCTGAGAAAATGGCCTTTTTACGGTACCACGCACCAGAGAT
>JACMOZ010000179.1 GCA_014377785.1 Aeromicrobium sp. | reverse complement strand
GTCCCAGATCACCGCCGCCCAGCAGCCAGAAATCGACACCATGAGCGGATGGCTCAAGTCGTGGGACAAAAAAGTCCCCGCTGGTTCCGGTTCTGGCGGAATGGCGGGGATGGACCATGGATCGTCGAGCATGCCAGGCATGATGAGCGACGATCAGATGTCGTCGCTCGAGGCGTCAACGGGCCCCACTTTCGACCAGATGTTCCTGACCATGATGATGGCGCATCACAAGGGCGCAATCGAGATGGCCGCTACGGAAGAGTCTTCCGGCGAGTACAACCGTGCGGTCACGTTGGCCAAGAAGATCCAGAAAGAACAGGCCGCCGAAATAGTCACGATGGAGTCGTTGCTCAAGTCCTGACCTGACCCCGGGCGCGCGACAACGATCGTCGCGCGCCCGGGCCAGTCTGACAACCACTCCAAGAAGGACTCATGCGTCACCTCATCTTCCGCGCGGCCCGCGCGCATCCGACCGCCATGGCTCTTCTGGTCGCGGCATTGCTCGTTTCGTCGTGCTCGAGCAACAACGAAGCACCCTCCAAACCGAGTGCAACTGACTTTGGGCACATCCACGGCATCGGGCTCAACCCGGCTGACAACTCCGTCTATGTCGCCTCACACAACGGTGTCTTCGCGATCGTCGACGGCAAAGGGGTACTGATCGCCAACCGCCGCCAGGACACCATGGGCTTCACCATCGCCGGACCCAACGATTTCCTGGCCAGCGGGCACCCAGATCCGGCAAGTGAAACCCCGAACCCGTTGGGGCTCATCAGATCCACCGACGGCGCCCGAACTTGGCAGACGCAGTCACTTGGTGGCAAGGATGACCTGCACTCGATCGACTCCGCCGGTGGACTTGTCTATGCGTACGGCGCTGCGGGCGAAGTGATGATGAGTCGGGACCGGACGTCGTGGAAGCCGGTCCTACGGGCGGCGCTGATCGATTTCGCGGTCGACCCGCAGCGGTCCACCCGTCTCGTAGCCACCACGGGGGACGGCCGGGTCATCACCTGGGATGTTGGCGAGAAGCCGCGACCTGTCACGTCCGCACCGCCACTGGTGTTCATCGACCGAACCTCCAGGAGCGAACTGGTCGGCGTCGACCCTTCCGGACAGGTCTTCACCTCCGACCCCGACGGCAAGACCTGGAGCACCCGCCAGCAGCTCCCCGGCCAACCAGAATCCATCAGTGTCCGTGCCAATACCTGGTTGGCTGCGACGAGCACCGGGATCTACCAATCGGTTGATGAGGGGCGTTCGTGGTCGCTTCTGTTGAGTAGACGCCCATGAGCAGTCCTGCGCGGCGTCACCACAGGGGGCACCGGGGACGGTGGTGGCTCCTGACCATGATCAGCACTGCGGCGGCGCTGATCACGGTGCCGGTGGCGTTGTTTACCCTCGGTGACGATGACGACCCTCAAAGTCCCGCTGGAATGGTCGCCGAAGTGATTGGGCCCACGCTCAGCACACCGTCCGCGCTACCGACGAAGGCAACACCGACGAAACCGAAGCCGACCCCCTCGGTGGTAGTCCCGGCCCGGGGGAGTGGGGCGTTTGGTCTCGCCTCTGGCGGCACCGGCAAGGTGGGGGCCGGCCGACTGGTGACTTACCGGGTGGAGGCGGAGAAAGACCTGGCATTCCGTGCGGCCGATTTTGCGGAAGCCGTCGATGCCACGCTCACCGATCCGCGCGGGTGGACCAAGACCGGGTCTTACGCATTCCAACGTACAGACTCAGCAGCGCTTCGCGTGGTGCTGGCGACTCCATCGACGACCGATCGATTGTGTGCGCCGTTGCAGACGCGAGGCACGTTGTCATGCCGCAGCGGCAACGACGTGGTGATCAATGCCCGCCGCTGGGTTGATGGAGCTGATTCGTACAAGGGTGAGCTCGCCAAGTATCGGCAGTACGTCATCAACCACGAGGTCGGTCACAGCCTCGGTCTTGGGCATGTGCCCTGTCCCCGAGCCGGCGCGAAGGCACCGGTGATGCTCCAGCAATCGCTCGGCTTGCAAAGTTGCGAAGCGAACCCCTGGCCGTAACGGCCACGCCTTTCTCCACGAACGAATACCGAGGAACCTCATGGGACATACACATACATTCGGTCCGTCCAGTCAAGACCCGCCCCGTCGACGTTTGGCGGCGGTCCTAGCCGTGGTGGTCGGCACGATCGCCGTCGCCACTGCGATTGGGGTCGTGGTGCTGTGGCCGAACTCCAAAGCCGTCCCGCACGATCAGAACCCGTACAACAATCCGGGCGTCAGCATCATCGACGCGACAGTCAAGGCGGCCACTCCATTGGAATGTGGGAGCGGGGGACAAGGCCCTGATGGTCTGCCCGAAGTGGCTGGCAAATGCGCGAAGGTGTCGGCGACCACGAAGGTCGGAAACGCCACTTTCACTCTGGACGCAGCTCGTGCCAAGGCCGGGATCAAGGCCGGGGACAAGATTCAAGTCGTCCGCATCGTTCGGAAGGGCCAACCCACCTCGTATCAATTCTATGACTTTCAACGAGGCGTGCCCTTGGTACTGCTGACTCTGGTGTTCGCGGTCCTGGTGGTCGCGGTAGCCAGGTGGCGCGGGTTATTGGCGATGGTCGGAATCGCGGTCACGCTCGTAGCGCTGACCAAATTCATGCTCCCGGCATTCCTCGCCGGCGAGAACCCGCTGCCAGTCGCGATCGTCGGTTCGACCGGAATAATGCTGGTGGTGCTGTATCTGGCCCACGGGATCTCAATCCGCACCACATCCGCCTTGTTCGGCACTTTGGCCGGCCTGGCGATCACCGCCGGTCTAGGCCTTGCTGCGACCGGCTGGACGAACCTGACGGGGGTCGGATCAGAGGACGACCAAATCCTCGTCGCAGTCGCGCCCTCGGTCGACCTGTCCGGGGTAGTTGCCGCTGCGATGGTAGTTGCCGGCCTCGGTGTTCTCAATGATGTGACGGTCACCCAGGCAAGTGCGGTGTGGGAGCTACGGGCTGCGAAACCGGCCGCGGATATATGGGAGATCTTCGCCTCAGCGATGCGGATCGGTCGTGACCACATTGCGTCCAGCGTCTACACGTTGGTCTTCGCCTATGCGGGATCGGCCATGACGATCTTGTTGCTGATCGTGGCCTACCAGCGGGGACTGGCCGAGATGGCCACGACCGAGCAGATCGCCCAGGAAGTGGTGCGAACGTTGGTGGGAGCAATCGGGCTGGTGCTGGCCGTACCGATCACCACGGCGTTTGCTGTCCTGCTTGCTCCCGGCCCCACGAATCACGTTGTGCCTCTGAGTCCGCCCGTAGCGCATCCAGTCGGCCGCCGCAGGGCCGCACCGCCGCACACCTGAGCCTCGATCTCCGCGAAACGGCCCTGCAGGCTCGACCGATCAGGGCAGGCTCGAGACGGTCAAACGGTGCCGTCATCGGAGCATCCGGGACGCGCCCTTCGGTCTGCCGACAACGATGTGACCTCGACATACGCGGGAGTACCGCCGCTGAGGATCATGCCTGCGGCGTCCCGGAAACGATCCCTGACCGGGACATCTTTTCCGTTCGCAGATACGCCCATTCCACCCAGAATGACGCAAGGGGCATTGACTCCCGCATCGGGGGCGTCCTGAGATAGAGCGGGTTGCCGAAGCTTGCCGAGCAGCCTTAGAACTCTTGGTCGACCCGCCGCAGGATGTTGGCAAGGAGGACCACGGAGTCGGCAGCGATCCCGGCATCG
>JACMOZ010000178.1 GCA_014377785.1 Aeromicrobium sp. | reverse complement strand
TGCCAACAACACGGTGGCGCGGGCCTACCGCGAGTTGGAGACCGACGGTGTCATCGAAACCCATGGCCGCAAGGGAACCTTCATCGCGAGTTCGAAACTCGGGAAATCCGATGTGAACGCGGCAGCGCAAACCTACGCCCAGGCCGCCAGGCGTCAGGGACTGTCTCTTGATGAGGCCAATCGATTGGTGGAGAAGGACTGGCCTTCTTAATACGAAAGTAGATGGTGGGTCAGGCGGCTTGGACGAGCATTCCGCAGTTCCCGAGGACACCCCCGGCTGCGGTGTGACGGAAGAATCGACCTGAGGGTCGGCATGCGGGCGTCAGGTCGATTCTTCGCTCAGAGGCGGCGAGCATTTGTTCCGCCCGTCCCCGCACCTGGAGAACAGCAACACCATCGCGATCGGGAAACAGCGACACAAAGCTGTCGCGGCGATTGGCCTCGGCCCAGTCGCCTCACGAACGACGGCCCGCGCGGCGGGCTCAGAATTGTTTCCAGCGGCGAACGCCGTAGCCACCCGAGGCAGTCGGCGCAATCCGACCGCGAAACCATATTGATTGCCGGCCGCCGAGGGCGAAATATTGCGAGCAATCGCGACCTCGCCTATGACACCGCACCTATGACTTAGGGAGAATGGTCTCCGCGACCGAGCGTCATCTTCTCTGCACGCTGCGTGTCCAGAAGTCCGATGAGCCGCGTTTGGCCGGCCTGAGCGGCACGAATCACCAATTCATAAGCCCGAATGCCGTCAACGTCCTCGGCACCGATTCGATCGTCGGACACGTCGAAATCGTGGGCAGAGAGCGTCCCCAGGAGCTCCTCGACGGCCACATTCTCGAACATAGTTCCACGCTAGCGGGGACCACTGACAGCCGAATTCGACGGGGAATCGGGTGGCGGGCAGCGTTCGTTCGACCATCACATCAGCCTGCGGGGCCGATCGAAACAGGGATAGCAATTCCCAAGGTATGACCGACCGGGGACGAAGCACGGACCTTGGCGTGCAGCGCCTCGATGTCTTCACGGGGAGCATCGGAAATCAGATTGACCTTGGCCGTGATCGAGTCGAACCCGGCGTGACCGGCCTCCAGCCCCAGGAAGGTCTTGAGGTTCAGATCGCCCTTGAGACCGATGCTCAAACTCTCAATGGCGATGCCCGCCACGCTCGCATTGGCCGCATAACCCACCGCGAGGCAATTGCCGAGGGCGGCGAGCAACTGCTCGACCGGGTTGGGGGCTGTGTCGGTGCCGCCAATTGTGGACGGTTCGTCGGACGCAACCGGTGCGAAATTGCGGACTCGGGATTCGGATTGGAAGCCGCCCTTCCAGTTCACCTGTGCCGCCCAAGTTGTTTGCGCGGCGGCCGGATCGGCCTGCACCGCGCCGACAAGTGAACCTACTGCATCGAGATCCACGCCGTTGAGACGTACGTTTGTCTCTACTGTCATCATTCCTCCGATTAGTCTGGCCACCTCTCGTGGCTCGTCCATCCTTGGGCATTTCGAGGCCTCGGCGCCGGCAGTTCACCGGCTGAGACGACTGCCATACGGCTCGCATACGTGCTAATCAGACCGCGTTCCGGCGCGCTTGGTCGACGGTGTTAGGTTCGCGGAGACTCCACAAACAGACTCCAGAAAAGAAGTAGCCGCGATGAATCCGACCCTGTTTATTGCTCTGGCCTTTATCGCGGCGTTGATCCTCATGGGCGTCGTGCTTACGGGCTATGGCAGCAAGGACAATTCCCACTTGCCGCCGCCAGAACTTCCGGGCCACAAGTTCCTCCAAGCCGATCCCGAACCGAAAGACGAGGAATAGCGGGATTGCTCAGATAAGCCTTCGCTCGTTGGCCCAGCGGGTCAACTCGTGACGGCTCGACAACTGGAGCTTGCGCAGCACGCTGGAGACATGGGTCTCGACCGTTTTGACCGAGATGAAGAGTTCCTTGGCGACTTCCTTGTAGGCATAACCGCGGGCGATGAGGCGCATGACTTCGCGCTCGCGCTCTGTGAGCCGGTCAAGGTCTTCATCGACCTGGGCGATCTCGATGGTGCCCGCGAAGGCGTCGAGCACGAACCCCGCCAGTCGGGGCGAGAACACGGCGTCTCCGGCGGCTACCCGCGCGATCGCGGCCAGCAACTCCGGCCCCGAAATATTTTTGGTGACATAACCGCGCGCGCCGGCCCGAATGATGCCAATGACGTCGTCGACAGCATCGCTGACCGACAAGGCCAGGAACTTCGTCTCCGGTTGGCGATCGTGGAGCCTGCGGATGACCTCCATACCGCCGCCGCCGGGCATATGAACGTCGAGCAGCACAACATCGGGTTTGTGTTCGGCGATGGCGAGGACGGCAGACTCGACGTCCTCGGCTTCGGCGACGATGTCGACAGTGTCCCGGATCTCCGAACGGACTCCGGCGCGGAACATCACGTGGTCATCGACGATTGCGACGCGCAACTTAGTCATGAGGCATTCTCCCCCAATTGGGCGGCCGAGCCGAAGTCGTTCAAATCCTGGGCGGGAGCATCTGCCGTTCGCAACGGTATGGACATCCGGACTTCGGTGCCCTCCCCTGGGGCACTCTTGATGGAGGCCGCGCCGCCGTGGCGTTCGATCCGACCGATGATGGATCCGCGTACGCCCATCCGGTCTTCGGCGATCATGTCAGTGTCGAAGCCGACGCCCCGGTCGCGCACAAACACCTCCGCGCGGCGCTCCCCTACCTCGGCGTAGACGTCGATCCGATCGACATGCGCATGCTTGGCAGCGTTGACCATGGCCTCACGCGCCGCCTTGGCCAGTGCTGCGACATCGGCATCAAGGGCAATATCGCCCACGGCGATCACCTCCACCAGCGTGAGGTGGGTCGTCTCGACGTCGGCGGCGAGCGCCCGCAACATCGCGACGAGCGATTCACCGCCCTCGTTTTCATCGCCGTAAAGCCACGCCCGCAACTCCCGTTCCTGACGCCTCGCAAGGGTTGCCACGGTTGCCGGATCGGTCGAATTCTTCTGCAGCAGGGCAAGCGTTTGCAACACCGAATCGTGGAGGTGCGCAGCGACGTCGGCGCGTTCTTGCGAACGCATGCGTTCGCGTCGCTCGGCGCTCAGGTCCGAGGTGAGCTTGAAGATCCACGGGCCGAGGATGAGTCCGATCCCGATGGCCGCTACGCCGGTCGCCGAGGCGATGTCGGCGATTGCGCCCCAACCCCGATTCTGGCCCAGGAAATACAGGACGGCTATGGCCACCATGGCGACACCGACGCCAATGCGTGCGGCCGATCCCCAACCCGTGGTCTGGCGCATCCACCGACTCCAATTGGCGTCGTCGAATTGGCGCCAGATAAGGGACAACCCGGTCAAGCCGATTAGCAACGGACCGAGCAATCGCCAACTGATGCCGCGCCCGCTGACCTGAAGCAACAACAAGAGGCCGAGACCGATGGCACATACCGCCGCAGTCTGAAGCACCTCCACCGTTGTCCGTTTGGGAGTGAGTCGCGATTGCGGGCGCAGTCCGTTACGGGTGGCACTCTCCAAACCCGGAGGAAGCTCGGGTTCGCACAGCGGGAGGAAACGCCACAAGAGCAGATAGGCAATGACTCCGGCCCCATTCAGCAATGTGGCGACAACGAAGGCGAGCCGGACGTACATGACCCCAACACCGAGATGCTCGGCCAGGCCGGCCGCGACCCCGCCGATGAGGCGGCTTTCGGCCGGCCTGTAGGCGCGGCGGTATTCGGTCACGCTGTTCTCCTCATACTGCTGATCGTCACACGTATGCGGGTGCGCGCGCCACCGGGAGGGACCCCGAACCGACCCTGAGACCTTGGACCGTTGCTGGTCGCAGAATCAGGGATGTCCCCCATAGCATCGGTGCCCGGCGCAACTCATGATGGAGTCATGAATACAACTCCCCCAGAGGTTGAATCTGGCTTCGATCCGCACAAAGTACGTGGTATCGCCGACGTCAAGCGATCCTCCGACGACCGTATGGTCGCCGGCGTCTGCTCGGGTGTGGCCAGATACCTCAACATCGACCCCGTCATCCTGCGGGTGATCCTTGCCGCCCTGACGTTTGTCGGATTCGCCGGCGCCATCCTCTATGTCGCCGGGTGGCTCCTTTTGCCTGCCGACAACGAGGACAAAAGCATTGCCGCCCGGTTGTTCAAGCTCGACGACAACGAGAAGCAGTTCCGGGTTGTCGGGCTGATTGTCGCCGGCGTCGTTGCCATCACGGCAGGCACCGGCTCTTTCGGTGGAAACTGGGATGCCTCGTTCCCGTTGTTCGCACTCATATCGTTGGCGGCCATCTATTTTTGGATCATCCGGCCTTCGCAACGTCGCAAGGAACGGGCCGCACAGACGTTGACCCTGCCTGCGCCCGCCGACGGCGAGACCCCTCATCAAACGATCGCGACCCAGCAACTCTCGGCGGGGCCGAAGACGCCTTGGTCCCCCATACTCACTCTCGTCACCCTCTCGACTGCCGTCATAGCCGTGGGCGGTGTGGCGCTGTATGCAAGCGCGCATGACGCGCTTCCCTGGACGACGTATGCCCTTGCCACGCTGAGCGTCATCGCGATCGGACTGCTGGTCGGAACGTTCTGGGGCAATGGCGGACCCCTCATCGTCATCGGCGCACTGGTGGCCGCCGTGCTGGCCGCGAGCACCCTGCTGCCGAGTCCGAGCATTGGTGACAACCTTTTCGAACCGACGGCCTCCTCCGATGTGTCAACCACCTACCGCCTGGGCATCGGCCGGGTCGACCTCGATCTGACCGGCATCGATGACCCCAGCGCACTACTCGGTCGAACCGTCACAGTCCGCAGGGGAGCGGGGCTGACACGGATCATCGTCCCCAGAGACCTTGATGTCGCGGTCGACGCCTATGTGCGCGCCGGACGCATCCGGATCTTCGACCGCGAAAACAGCGGGACCGTCAACCGACTCGACTATCGTTCCGACTCCCAAAGTCATCTCACGTTGCGCATCATTCAATCCGTTGGACAGATTCAGGTGGTTCACCCATGAACAGACACGCCTTCGCCTGGGCGAGTTGCGCCTTCGGCATCCTCTTCCTCGTCTTTGTCGGCAGCTGGATTGCCAACGAGCAAGACGTCTTCACGCTCGGACAACTCAGCGTGGCCGTGCCGATCGCCTTGATCGTGCTCGGTATCATCGGAATCATCGCCAGTATCTGGAGAAACAATGAGCAAATCAGTTAAGCGCCTCACCCGTAGCCGCGACGACAAATGGATCGGCGGTGTCTGCGGAGGACTCGCCAACTATTCGGGCATCGACGCCAACATCATCCGCATCATTGTGGCCGTCGTCACCCTCCTCGGCGCCGGTTCGCTGGCGCTCCTCTACCTCGTCGCCTGGGTGCTCGTCCCGCGCGAGGAGTCGACGCCCGGCGTTTTCGGTGATCAATCAAGCCCTACGGGTTAATCATGCTTGTCGCTGAGCGCTTTCTTTCCGCAACAACGGAGAGTAAAGTTTACCCGTAAACATCTTGTGAGGAGTTCGCCACGACTGTCGCCGTACGGTTGTCTGAAGAGTTGCAAAAGCGACTTGATGCTCTTGCTGCCCGTACGGGGCGAACCCGGTCGTTTTACGTCAAGGAAGCCATCGAACTGCACCTCAACGAACTCGAGCAACGATTCTGGGCTGACGAAGTCGTTGTTCGATACGAATCATCTGATAGGAAGACCCGGCCATGGGCTGAGGTCAAGGCTGAACTTGACTTGTGAGAATCCGGCGACTGGAAACAACAGCTGAGTTCGACACCACACTCAAAAAGCTCGATAAGCCCGTTCGGCAGAGAATCGCCAAAGCTATCGATGATCTCGGCGAGTTGGAAGACCCGCGCTCACGAGGTCGCGGACTGACCGGAAACCTCTCGGGATACTGGCGCCATCGTTTGGGCGACTACCGGCTTCTTGCCGCCATGCATGACGACCGCCTCGTTATCATTGCCGTCGGCGTCGGCCACCGATCTGCTGTGTACGACAACTAGATCGATCGGGGTCGATCACTGTGTGCGCCGGCCAGGCTCGGGCTCGCTGACGTGGCCGACGAGCTTGCCCAGGCGTTCCGGGGCGACGGCGGTCGCCTGCTCGACAAGTACCTGGGTCGGTTCTTTCGCGATGAGGATCGTTGGCCTGAAGATGCGCGGTTGCGCAGAACGCGAGGTGGGGGCCACAAGCAGGGTGGAAAGGATAAGGTCGTCCGATTGGATCGCGACGGCGAAGCGCGGGATCGTTCACCAATTCGAGCGATTCACGCCGAATTGCATGACAACTCAACCCTTAGACGCCAGCCATTTGAGCCGCGCTTCGACGGCGGTGCCGGTGTAGTCGGAAAAGACCCCATCGACGCCCACGTCGAAGAACTCAAAGTATTCGGCCAGCGCGTCGCCCGGAGCCGCTTTGTCGAGGCCGATGCGCAGGTTCGCCGGCAGAAAGTTGTTCTCATTGCGCATCGTCCAGATATGGACGAGCAAATCCAGATCGTGCGCCCGGCCCACAAGACCGGTATCGGCCTTGAGGTTGGCCCTCTTGTCACGCGAGATGACCTGGCTCTTGTTCGGCCCGATGCCATCGGCATACTCCGCGATCGTCGCCAGCTCGGCGGTCGACGTCAGATTGGCGTAAGTCCTCCGATCCTGAGCAGCAATCAGATCGTACGGAGCGCCCTTGCGGTCCATGAGCTGGATCAGGGTCAGCGGAGTGCGAGAGCGCAGCCGCCGCAGATTGCCTGTCTCCATCGACTGGATGATGACCTTGGATGCGGAGTGATTGGCGCCGCGACGTTCGAGATTGTCGATGACCAAGTCGTTGAGATCGATGCCGAGATCATTGAAGTAGCTCGGATGTTTGGTCTCGACATAGACCCCCACCGGCACGTCGCGGGTGCGATTGGCCTCCTCGGCGATGTCGAGGACTTCATCGAACGTCAGGATCTGCTGCTGACCCCCCAGCCCGATATTTTGCGGGCGCAATTTTGGTAGCCGCTCGCGTACCCGCAGAGTCTTGATCTCTTCGAGGGCCAAGTCCTCGGTGAACCATCCGGTCAGCGGCACGCCGTCGACGATCTTGGTGGTCTTGAGCGCCGCGAATTCGGGGTGTTTGGCGACATCGGTCGTGCCGCCGATCTCGTTTTCGTGGCGGACCACAAGGATTCCGTCCTTCGTGCTCACCACATCGGGTTCGATATAGTCCGCGCCCTCCACAATCGCGAGTTCATAGGACGGGCGTGTGTGTTCGAGTCTCGATCCGGGCACGCCACGATGGGCAATGACAAGAGGTGCCGCCATGACTCCTAGTCAACCGCATCGGGCGAGCGATAGTGGCGAACCGCTCCCTCGCGTCGCGGGTCGGCTGCGGCGATCATGTGTCCGCCGGGTTCGCGCAGAGTCGCAGCGACACCGCCGTAATACATTGTCAGATCGGTCTCGACCTTGATCTCCTCGTCCGCAGTCCGGGCCCGATGGACGTGGACGCGCGGGTGATTGATCGCCTTTTGCAGGTCCATACCGCCGCTGGCAAAACCCGCGAGCGCCTGCACGATGGCAGTCGAGATGCGATCGGCTCCCGGCGAGCCGATCGCCAGCGCCGCTCCATTCTTATGGTGTCCGACCGTGGGCGCCATGTTGGACAGCAACCGGGTGCCGGGGGCCAGCCCGTGAAGTCCGCGGGCGTTGAGTTCCTGCTCTCCCAGGCAGTTGTTGAGCCAGATACCGGTGCCGTTGGCGATCATGCCCGAGCTGTAACCCGAGGACACCGTCACCGAGCACGCCCCGCCGTCGCTGTCGGTTGCCGAGACGTGGGCCGTCGAACCCGATTCGAGCACCGCGAGATGGTCGTTGTCGATGAGGGCGAGATAAGCCTCGGCCTCGGCCTTGAGATCATCGGTCGTGTCGAAGACCGCGAGGCGGTGTCCCAGGACCGCGCGTTGCACCTCGATGAGGTGGCGCACATCATCGGGAGCCCATTCGCCTTTCGGCCGGCCGGCCAGGAGCCGCAGCATCGCGGCGACGCACACGCCGCCGACCGAGGGCGGCGGATTCGTCCCCAACGTCCAGTCACCGACCTTGGTGATGAGCGAAGGCCGGGTGACAGCGGCATACGCGGCCAGGTCGTCGCGACCCACGATGCCGCCGCGGGCGAGGACGTCGTCGCTGATCAGGTGTCCGAGGTCACCGGTGTACATCGCCGAGGGTCCATATTGAGCGATCTGTCCGAGCGTTTCGACGAGGTGGGGAACGACTATGAGTTCGGTCGTGATGTCGCCCTCGGCGTCATGGACGGCGGCCCGGCTCGCCTCATCCCAGCCGAAAATGTCGTCATGGACGTATTCGAGGTAATAGCGCGAGGCGGCACTCAGTCGGAAACCCGAACGCGCCACCTCGATCGCCGGGGCAATGAGTTCGCGCCAAGGGATGCTGCCCCAGCGGCGGTGGGCCTCGCCGAAGGCCCTGATTGACCCGTGTGCGGCGACCGAGCCCGGACCGATCGTGATGGTGACTCCACCGCCGTATTCGGTCACGACATCCCAGCTAGCTTCCCCGAGAGATTGAGAGCGGCCCGGCATGTCCATCCAGCCGTCGACTGTTTGCGGAGCTGATCCGTCGGGCGGCTGAACCGTGATGAACCCGCCCGAACTCAACGAGACGAGGCCGACCTCGTTGACCATCGTGACAAGGGAAGCTGCGAGGGCGGCGTCAATGGCGTTGCCTCCGGCTGCGGCGACAAGTTCGCCGGCATCGGCCGAGGCCTCGTTGGGCGCGGCGATGGCGACGTCAGGCATACCCGAAGGCTATCCCTCGATCACCTCTCCCCTGAGCGTGACGTTTGGCAGGGTATTTACGGCGTGTCGTCCGCCAAACGTCACTCCCAGCGGATGTGGATTCTCAGAGTTACCCACAACGGGCGGAATTGGGTCTGGAAGAGGCGCTTCCACCCAGTCATAGTCGGCTAATGGACTTGGCAAAGCCTTTACGCACGGGCGTGGCGATCAATCACGGATTCAGCCGGTGGGAGCTCACAGGCGAGCAGTGGGATCATCCCTACCGCGGTGTCGTCAGACACGGAATAGGAGACCCCCGCGATGCACATGACCGGATCGACGACGCCATCGCGCTCCTCACTCGAGGCGCTGTCTTGACCGGTTGGGCGTCGGCTCATCGGCAAGGTGTTCTAATGCTCGACGGAATCGATCGGGTAGGTCGAATACAACCGATTGTGATCGCGTGTCACGAGCAAGGTCAGCTGCGGCCGAGACCGGGAATTACCCCGACAAGGCGGCGCATTCATCGTAACGAAATCATTGTCGTTGACGATGTTCCTATGACCACCCTCGCTCGCGCCGCCTACGACATGGCATTGGACGCTCCGAATGTCTGCGAAGCGCTTGTCGCTCTGGACATGTGCACGACAACGGTCATACGCCAGTCGCGCACCACTCTTTCGAACATTGAAGATCTTCTGTCCCGGCACAAGAAGACCCGCGGCATAAGTCAGGCCCGTCGTGCCGTCGCCCTGGCCTCATCTCGTTCGGCCAGTCCTTGGGAGACCCGCACCCGGTACGAGGCTGCGGTCGGGGCAAATATCGACAACCTGATGGTCAATGTGCCGATCTTTGATCAGCAAGCGCGACTCGTCGGTATCGCCGACCTGCTGCATGAAGGCGTAGGACTCGTCATCGAATCCGATGGTGCCGGTCATCGCGGCGAAATTCCACACTCGAAGGACAACGTTCGCGAGGAAAGCCTCGAAAGGCTGGGACTCGTCGTAAGTCGCGTGACCGCGTTCGACCACAAGGACCGCAAGCAATTGAGGATCCGATTGGGAAAGGCTCGCCTTCACGCATCGATGCTCGAATGCGAACGCCGCTGGACCCTTGACAAGCCTGATTGGTGGTGGCGATGGGAGCCAGGTCGTCGGTGGGACTGACGCACCGCGCCGCTGAGAGTGACGTTTGACAGGGTATTTACGGCGTGTCGCCCGCCAAACGTCACGCTCAGTGGAGGCTGCGAATGGCCGTAGGCTGGGGACATGGCCAAACTTAGAGTTCTTGGACGCGGTACGTGGCCCGAGGCTTCGCGAATCGGCGAGATTTTGCGCAAGGAAACCCTTGGCGGCGTGTTTCTTATAGTTGCCGCATTCGCCGCCATCGTCTGGGCGAATTCACCAGGTGGCGACGACTACGCCTCGCTGCGCGACTACGTCATCGGTCCCTCCCAGCTCCACCTCGACTTGTCTCTGGGCACCTGGGCCGCCGACGGCCTCCTGGCGATCTTCTTCTTCGTCGCCGGGCTCGAACTCAAACGCGAATTCGTCGCAGGCGACCTGCGCGATCCGCACCGGGCAGCCGTCCCGATCGCCGCTGCCCTCGGCGGTATGGCCGTTCCGGCGCTGATCTTCACCCTCATCAACCTCGGCGGTGCCGACGGTGCACTGCAAGGCTGGGCTATCCCGACAGCGACGGACATCGCCTTCGCCCTGGCGGTCCTTGCCGTGATCAGCACGCATTTGCCGAGCGGTCTGCGCACGTTCCTGCTGACACTGGCCGTAGTCGACGACCTGTTCGCCATCATGATCATCGCGATCTTCTACACCAAGACCCTCGATATCTCGTGGCTTTTGATTGCCCTCATTCCACTCGCAATGTTTACCGTTCTGGTGCAGCGGCGTATCGGGCACTGGTGGTTGCTGCTGCCCCTCGCGGCCGCGACATGGGGTTGCGTCCATGCCTCCGGCGTCCATGCCACCGTCGCGGGAGTGTTGCTCGGCTTCGCCGTACCCGTCCTGCGCCGCGACGGTAGTGACGGCATCGGCATGGCCGAACGCTTTGAACATCTGGTCCGCCCGGTGTCGTCGGTTTTCGCCGTACCGGTCTTCGCCTTCTTCTCGGCCGGCGTCGCCCTGGACGGCTGGGACGGATTCACCAACGCAATGAGCGAGCCCATCACGCTCGGCATCATCGCGGGATTGTTTCTCGGCAAGACGATCGGCGTCTTCGGCAGCACCTGGCTGGTGGCACGATTCACTCGTGCCGATCTCGACGAGGATCTCGAATGGCTTGACGTCCTGGGCTTGTCGATGCTGGCCGGAGTCGGTTTCACCGTATCGCTGCTAATCGGTGAACTGGCTTACGGAGTCGGTTCGGTGACCGACGAATACGTCAAGGGCGGCGTGTTGATGGGATCGCTCATTTCCGCTCTGTTTGCGACGATCGTCTTGCGGAGTCGAAACAAAAAATACCGTCTGATTTGCCAACGCGAAGCGATCGACGACGACCACGACGGCGTTCCCGATGTCTACCGTGCCAGCGACTAATCGCCGTCGGGCTCGTTGTCGAGTGACAGCCAGTCCTTCGAGACCTGGCGGTCGGTCGAACCGCTCTTCCTGACCGTGAGGCTGCCGTTGTAGGCCTCGAGGATGTAGGTTGCGTCGTTCTTTTTGGCGACGAAGGCATCAAGGCCCGGGTCGTAGTCGGCAACCATGTCGACCGTGGCGCCAGCGTTGGGCCGGGTCACCGTGTAGTTGTCCTCGCCGGAGGAATTCTTGCCGCAGATCGTGGTCTTCGACTTCGCCGTGGCGGTCTTGAGCATGATCGTGGGATAAGCGCCACCACGACAAGAGCCAACAAAGCGATGAGCCAGCCTTTTGACGGCACACGCACGCCAGTGCGGTTACTCACAAAGCACCTATCCGCTCGATTGGAATGACACGAGCAGAAACAATCGCGACCGGTCGCGCCAATTCATGCGTATGTGGGGGCTGTCATTCCCACTCGATTGTTCCCGGCGGTTTGCTGGTGATGTCGACGACCACGCGATTTACCTCGGGCACCTCGTTGGTGATGCGCGTCGAGATGGTCTCCATGACGTCATAGGGCAGTCGGCCCCAGTCGGCCGTCATCGCGTCTTCGCTGGTGACGGGGCGGAGCACTATCGGATGGCCATAAGTACGGGCATCGCCCTGAACACCCACCGAACGGACATCGGCAAGCAGCACCACCGGGAATTGCCAGATTTCGCGGTCGAGGCCAGCCTTGGTGAGTTCTTCGCGCGCGATCGCGTCGGCATCGCGGAGGATACGCAGGCGTTCGGCGTCGATCGCGCCGACAATGCGGATCGCCAGTCCCGGGCCGGGAAACGGATGTCGCCAAACGATTTCGGCGGGCAGACCGAGTTCTTCGCCAACGTGGCGGACTTCGTCCTTGAACAACGTTCGCAGCGGCTCGATGAGTTTGAACTTCAAGTCGTCGGGGAGGCCGCCCACATTGTGGTGGCTTTTGATGTTGGCGGCCCCTTCGCCGCCGCCGGATTCGACGACGTCGGGATACAACGTCCCCTGCACGAGAAATTCGACCCGTCCGCCTTCGGACGCGGCGACGACTTCGCGTTCGGCGGCCTCGAACACACGAATGAACTCACGGCCGATAATTTTGCGCTTTTCTTCGGGGTCGATGACATTCTTGAGGAAACCAAGGAACTGATCGCTGGCTTCCACCACCTTGAGATCGACGCCGGTTGCGGCAACATAATCGCGCTCGACCTGTTCGGCCTCACCCTTGCGGAGCAAACCGTGGTCGACGAAGACGCAGGTCAATTGGTCGCCGATGGCTTTTTGGACGAGGGCCGCGGCGACGGCAGAGTCCACCCCGCCCGACAGTCCGCAGATGGCGCGTTTGTCACCGACGGCGGCACGGATCAGCGCCACTTGTTCATCGACGATGTTGGCGCTGGTCCAAGTCTGGCGGCAACCGGCGATGTCGACGAGGAAGCGAGTGAGGACTTCCTGGCCGTGTTCGCTGTGGAGCACTTCGGGGTGCCATTGGACGCCGGCAAAATGCCGCTCGGTGTCTTCGAAAGCGGCAACGGCTGCACCCGCGCTGTGAGCGAGAGCCGAGAAGCCCTCGGGCTGCTTGGACACCGCATCGCCATGGCTCATCCACACACGGTGACCAGCGGGTATGTCAGCAAAAAGGGTTCCGGCGTCATCAATTTCGACAACCGTCCGACCGAACTCGGACAAGCCTGTCCGTTCGACGTCGCCACCGAGCGCGAGGGCCATCGCCTGAAAGCCGTAACAGATGCCGAAGACCGGTATGTTCTGGTCGAAAAGCAGGCTGTCGACCTGCGGAGCGCCTTCGGCATAGACCGATTGGGGGCCGCCGGACAGGATTATCGCGGCCGGTTTTTTGGCCATCATCTCGGCAACGGTCAGGTGATGCGGAACGATTTCTGAATAGACCTTTGCCTCGCGCACCCGCCGCGCGATCAGCTGGGCATATTGCGCCCCGAAGTCGACGACGAGGACGAGGTCATGGTCTTGTAGTTTGGTGTCAGCCACGGCCTGAGTCTATCGGTGCAGAAATTTTTTCAATTTCCCGTGACGTGGCGTAACCCGAGCCTCTGGCGATCGTTCAATCTATGGAACTAACTAAACTCCCTCCAGTTAGTTCGAGTGCCCGCTCCTCGTGGCACGACAGGGCCTGACCCGTGAGTTCCCTCCCGGTCGGGCCCTGCGCGATTTTTCGGAGGCCGAGCGATCCCCGCGAGTGAGCGCCTAGGACACGTCCACGATCGGCAACTGAAGCGCTGCCGAGGCGTCGGCGGGAACCATCGGCGACTTCGGCATCGTCGGCACGATCTGCGAGTATGACGAACCGAGCGCCGGCCGTGGATCGACCTCACCCTTATTGGGCCACAACGACATCGCCCGTTCGGCCTGAGCCGTGATCGTCAACGAAGGGTTCACACCCAGGTTGGCGCTGATCGCCGAACCGTCGACGACATGCAGACCCTCATAGCCATACAACCGCTGATAGGGGTCGATGACGCCGGTCTCTGCGCTGTCGCCGATCGCGCAACCCCCCATGAAGTGGGCCGTCAACGGCACATTGAACGGTTCGCCGATGGTGCCTCCAGCCGTGCCGCCCATGATCTTCGCCATCCGCTGCACCGCTTCGTGCGCGGGCGGGATGAACGACGGGTTGGGGGCACCATGACCCTGTTTCGAGGTCAGTTTGCGTCGACCGCTGATGCCGCGTTTGGTGTAGGTCGTGATCGAGTTGTCGTGGGTCTGCATGACCAGGGCGATGACGGTGCGCTCCGACCAGTGCCGCAGGTCATAAAGCTTGAAAAGTTTGGACTTCTGCTTCCAGATCTCCTTGAGCCATACACGCCAACGCGGAGTGTCGCTGCTGCCGTCGGTGAGGACGGTCTGCATGAGGGACATCGCATTGGATCCCTTGCCGTAGCGACAGGGTTCGATGTGGGTGTGCTCGTCCGGGTGGAACGACGAGGTGATCGCCACACCTTTGCTGTAATCGATGTCTTTGCCGTCTGCGATGGCGCCCAGGAGCGCCTCGGAGTTCGTGCGCGTCAGCAGTCCGAGCCGCATGGACACATCGGGAAGGCTCTGGGTGTCGCGCATCTTGTGCAGCAGTTTTTGCGTGCCCATCGTGCTGGCGGAGAACACCACCTGCTCGGCGGTGAAGCGCAGATGCGGGCGGAACCGCTTGTTGGTGCGTCGGGCTCGGATCTCATAACCGCCGCCGGGCAACGGCTTGACCGACGTCACCGTGGTGAGTGCTCGAACCTCGGCGCCGCCCTTTTCGGCGAGGTAGAGGTAGTTCTTGACGAGGGTGTTCTTGGCGTTGTGACGGCAACCGGTCATGCATTCGCCGCAATTGAGACAGCCGTTGCGTTCGGGCCCGGCACCACCGAAGTAGGGATCGGCGACCTTGTCACCGGGTTCGCCGAAGAAAACCCCGACCGGAGTGTGGTGGAACGTGCCGCCGACACCCATCTCCTCGGCAACCTCGCGCATGACGCGGTCCGCTTCGGTGACCTGAGGATAAATGCTGACGCCGAGCATGCGCTTGGCCTGGTCGTAAAAGGGAGCGAGTTCACTCTTCCAATCAGTGATGTGACCCCAGGACGGATCCCGGTAGAACGGGTCGAGGGGTTCATACAAGGTATTGGCATAGACGAGGGAACCGCCGCCGACACCCGCTCCCGACAAGATCAGGACGTCCTTGAGTTTGTCGATGCGCTGAATGCCATAACAACCGATCTGCGGCATCCAGAGGAATTTGCGGAGTCGCCAGGAGTTTTTGGCGAAGTCCTTGTCCTCAAACCGTTTGCCGGCCTCGAAGACGCCGACCTTGTAACCCTTTTCGGTCAGGCGAAGCGCCGAAACGCTGCCGCCGAAGCCCGAACCAATCACCAGTACGTCGTAGTCGTAACTCATGCGCGGGGTGTCCTCCTCAGGAAACGAAGTGCGAAAGTCATGATGGCCGCATATCTTTTGGCCGACAGGAAGGTTGGACCGGAGACCGGTATGAGGCTTTGGCTCGCGACCGACTGAGGTTCGGTGTAGCGCAGGATGCCTTCGGCGCCGTGGCGGCGGCCCAGACCCGATTGGCGCATGCCGCCCATCGGCGCGTCGAGGCTGCCGAACGTCGCGGCAAAGCCTTCATTGATGTTGACCGTGCCGGCCTTGATGCGGCCGGCGAGTTCGCGGGCCCGTCCTGCATGTCCGAAGATGCTTGCGTTGAGTCCGTATTCGCCCTGATTGGCCAGTGCGACGGCCTCGTCCTCGCTCTGAAACCGGTAGAGCGAGACGAGCGGTCCGAAGGTCTCTTCGGCGAAACATTCGGCCGCCGGAGTGACTCCTTCGAGCACTGTCGGCTCGAAGAAGAAGGGCCCGAGGTCGGGACGGGCCTTGCCACCGGTGAGGATTGTGGCGCCGTTGGCTTCGGCGTCGGCGACGTGCTTCTCTATCGTTTCAAGCTGGCTCTGCGACACGAGCGAACCCATGTCAGTACCCCATTCGAGGGTCGCGCCCAGCTTCATCGACTTGACGCGTCTGACGAAGGCGGCCTTGGACTCGTCGTAGATCGCGCCGGCGACATACATACGCTCGATCGAGACGCACAGTTGGCCGGCCGAGGAAAAGCAGGCGTTGACGGCGCCTTGTGCGGCCTTGTCGATGTGGGCACTATCGAGGACGATCATGGGGTTTTTGCCGCCGAGTTCGAGCGAGCAACTGATGAGACGTTCGGCCGCCTGCTTGGCGATGATCTTGCCGGTTGCCGTCGATCCGGTGAAACAGACGTAGTCGGCGCGTTCGACGATCGCCGTTCCGATGACCGAGCCCGCACCGCTGACGACTTGCCAGAGATCGGCGGGAATGCCCGCCTTGCGCAGGAGTTCGACGCCGGCGAGGGCGATGAGCGGACTCTGGCTGTCGGGTTTGTGGACGACCGCGTTGCCTGCCGCGATGGCGGGGATGCCGTCCGAGATGGCCATCGTCAACGGGTAGTTCCAGGGCGAAATGATGCCCACGACGCCCTTGGGTACGACGTTGACTCGCACCCGGGTGAGGCCGGGCAGGACTCCCGAACGACTCTTGGATTTGATCTGCTTGCGCAGGCGGCGCGCATAAAAACGGGCAGTCAGCGCGACATGGGCAATCTCGTCGAAGGCGTGGGCGCGGGTCTTGCCAGACTCGATCTGAATCAGATCCATCAGCTCGTCCTGATGCTCGAGCACGAGGTCGTGGAGTTTGAGTAAGGCATTCTTGCGTTCACGCAGCGGCGTCCTGGCCCACGCGATCTGGGCATTGCGCGCGGCGTCGAAGGCGCTTTGGACATCGGCGACGCTCGACACCGGGATATCGGCGACAGGCTTCCCGTTCAACGGGGAGATAGTGGTGCGCGACTCGCGGATGGTCGTGCGGATCTGACTCGTCAGCTCCGCAATACGCGCGGCGGAGACCGGCACAACGGCAATCGTGGGGCTTTCAACGGCAATCGGCATAGCGAGAAGCGTACCGCGAGTATGCCTGCGGTGCAGAAAACTACTGCGCGTCCCGTTCAATGGCGCTGAATTTACGAAAAAGCCGACCTGAGCCAAAGATTCGGGAAAATCCGCAATGGTCATAAAATTTGGTCGGCGAGTACTACATCGACGTGTTGCTTAAGCCTGAATCGACCGCGTCACCGAGGGCGAGCCCGCCCACTGAGAGCGGAACGATGCGGATGCCGAACCAGGTCTTGCCGTCCCACTTGCGGTAGCGAGCAAGAGTGCGGATCGGCTCCCTACCGTGCTTGAGCGTATGGGGGTCAATGGTGGTGACCACGCAGCGATCGCAGCGCTCGGCGAAGCGGTAGTCCACGTTGCCTATGCGTATCTGCCGCCAGCGATCCTCGGCGAAAGGCTCATCGACTCCGTCGAGCACGACATTGGGCCTGAACCGCTGCATGACCAGATCGCCGTCGCCGACCCATGCGTTGAGCTGCGCGAGCGACGCCGAGCTCGTCAGCAGCAACGGGCCGGTGTCGGCGAGGTTCAACGGCTCCGAGCCGGTCCCGCCGTGGCTCGTCGACATCGAACGTCCGGCGGTGTCGGCCTGCCACACGAGTCGCACGCCTGTTCCGAGTTATTCGCTGAACCATGCGGCGGCGCCGTCACCGGCATCGACAGCGTGCGAAAGCCTCGACACATTGATCGGGATCATCTGCCCGCTCACCGGCACCGGCACCGGCTGCGGCTCGCGACCTTCCGCAAAAAGCATTAGGTTGCCGGCTTCGTCCGGCGTTGCCGTGACCGCCAGCAGGCTGTCATGGTGTGTGGCGTTGAGTCTCTTTCCGTAGAGGTCTACGACGGCCCAGCGCCGATCGTGGCGAAGTCCGGACAATTCGACCTGCGCCTGGCTGACCGGCACGCCCTTCGTGGCCTTGACCGGGTAGAGGTTGATCGCCTCGACGCGCATCAGCTGAGTGCCTTTTCGAAGCAGAGCGAGTCCGGCAGGCCGACGTACGGCTCGTAGATCTCGATCTCGGTATAGCCATTGGCCTCATACAACGCGATGGCGGCGACTTGCCGATTGCCAGTGTGCAGAATGATCCGGCTGGCACCCTCCTCGCGGGCAACCCGCTCCATTTCCTCGAGCAAATACTTCGACAGCCCGCGGCCTCGACACTCGACGGCCACGAACATGCGCTTGATCTCGAGATCCTCGCCGAGCCGGCGCAGCGCGACATGAGCGATCGGTGTCTCGCCCTCGTAGACGAGGCCGGTGACGACGATCGTCGCCGGATCGAGGCCCGAGTTGCCATCACGCGGCGCGAGACTGCGATCGCTCGAATAGAGCGCTGCCACTTCGGCGACCATCGCGTCACGCAGGACGACAGCATCGGGGTGGTCCAACGCCACTCCGATCAACCTCATTGCTCAACTCACCGCGGCAAACTGCCACATACCGCGGGAAGTTTCCCGCGTGCCATGGCTGTTTGCCGAGGCCTCGTGGTGAACCGTCAACCGACGACGACCTCGACGCGCTGGAATTCCTTGAGGTCGGTGTAGCCGGTCGTGGCCATGGCCCGACGCAATGCACCGATGAGGTTCATGGTGCCGTCGGGAACCGTCGACGGCCCGAACAACACTGATTCGAGGTTGCCGACGGTGCCCATGTTGACGCGTTCTCCACGCGGGAGGTCGGGGTGCCAGGCCTCAGCGCCCCAGTGAAAACCGCGGCCGGGGGCCTCGGCGGCGCGGGCGAACGGCGAACCGATCATGACGGCGTCGGCGCCACAGGCAACAGCCTTGGCGATGTCGCCGCTGCGGCCGATCGAACCGTCGGCGATGACATGGACATAACGTCCGCCGGATTCGTCGAGGTAATCGCGACGGGCTGCGGCGACGTCGGCGACGGCCGAAGCCATCGGCACCGCGACACCGAGCACGGAGCGGGTCGTATGAGCAGCCCCGCCGCCGAAGCCAACGAGGACGCCGGCCGCACCCGTGCGCATCAGATGCAGCGCCGCCTGATGAGTGGCGCAACCGCCGACAATGACCGGCACATCGAGTTCGTAGATGAACTCTTTGAGGTTGAGCGGTTCGGTCTGTCCCGAGACGTGTTCGGCCGACACTGTCGTGCCGCGGATGACGAACAGGTCAACACCGGCATCCACGACTGCGTGAGCGAATTGCTTGGTGCGTTGGGGCGACAATGCACCGGCAACGGTCACGCCGGCATCACGGATCTGCTTGAGTCGTTCGGTTATAAGTTCGGCCTTGATCGGCTCGGCGTAGATTTCCTGGAGCCGATTGGTCGCCACTGCCCCGTCGATGAAGGACACCTCGTCGAGCAGCTTTTCGGGATTTTCGTAACGCGTCCAGAGGCCCTCGAGGTCGAGCACGCCGAGCCCACCGTGTTTGCCGAGGGCGATCGCGGTCTCGGGACTCATGACCGAGTCCATCGGGGCGGCGATGATGGGGAGCTCAAAGCGATAAGCGTCAATCTGCCAGGCGACTGAAACTTCCTCGGGATCGCGGGTGCGACGACTCGGAACGATCGCAATGTCGTCGAAAGAGTAGGCGCGACGGCCGCGTTTGGCCATACCGATCTCGATATCCATGGCAACAGTCTAGTGGGGCTGTCGGACTTACTGGACGCCTCGTTCGATGTCGTCGAGTGAGAGATCGGGCAGGATGCCTGACGGATCGCCCCTACGACGGACGAGCACGGGCTGGGCGTCGTCGCTCTCCCGGGCCAGGGCCGTACTGCGTGCCTGCCAGGGCAAACCTGAGCGCCCGCGACAGCGTGCTCACACGCGCATCGGAGGGGCTCAACCGCGGGGCCGCAGCTTTGATCGCCATCGCCAGGATGGGGAGCGTACCTCCGTGATTGCCAACTGGTCGCAGAAGCTGCGGGCCTTGCGATCTGCGAGCACAGCTTTGATGACGGCCTTGTAATCGGCTGGCGACGTCGCCGGACCAGCGTGTAGGACAGAAATGCCCTTGGCCATCGCGTGCCAGTTCGGCTGGCCGGACGACTTGCTCAGCTGAGGCGCAGCGGCTGGTGCCTTCTTGGTTGCCGGCTCCTGGCTTTTCGTCGCTCTCTTCGCAACCTTCTTCGTCGCCTTCTTGGCAGTGCTTTTGGCCTTGAGAGGCCCCGACTGGCCGCCGGCAGAGAAGACGGGGCGGAGTGCCGCCAGCGGTGGCATCGAAGCCACCTTGAGCTCCACATACTGGTCCACCTCATGCTCCAGCAACGAGTTGACTCCGCGATCGGCAAGCATCGCCCCCACGACGTACTTGTTGAGCTCGTGCAGCCGCCGAACGAGGGGGACGAAGTCGCCGTCACCGGACACGATGATGAAGACTTCGAGTTGCTCGAGGTCGCTCGCAGACCTCAGGCAGTCGACGACAAGCACGATGTCGGCGGCGTTCTTGGGGGCAATGCCGGCCGAGAAGACCTGCACGGTCTCCACGCCGCTACGCTCGACGTCCCTGCGATAGTCCTCGAGCCCAAGCGTGTTCCAATCGGCAAACGCGCGCGAGACAGCGATACTGCCGGCCCCGGCCTCACGGGACACCGCATCCTCGAGTTGTTGGAGAATGTCCGCCATCGACATTTCCGGGATCTCAAGCTTGCCGTAGCCCTTAAACAGGTTCTCGGCGTCGATGAAGACGGCGACATTGCGGATGGTCACCCCACGAGGCTAAGGGCCCGGAGTCATCGACTGCTGTAGTTGGGCGCCTCGACGGTCATCTGGATGTCGTGGGGATGACTTTCCTTCAGTCCGGCGGGCGTGATGCGCACAAACTTACCGCGTTCCTGGAGCTCGGGGATCGTATGCGCGCCGACATAGAACATCGACTGGGCCAAACCACCGATGAGCTGGTGGGACACGGCCGAAAGCGAACCGCGGTAGGCGACCTGGCCTTCGATGCCCTCGGGGACGATCTTGTCGTCGCTGACGACATCGGCCTGGAAGTAGCGGTCTTTGGAGTAGGACTTCTTGCCGCGCGAGGCCATTGCGCCGAGCGAGCCCATACCGCGGTAGTTCTTGAATTGTTTGCCTTGGACGAAGACCAGATCGCCCGGACTTTCGTCGCAACCGGCGAGCAGGGAGCCGACCATGACGGTGTCCGCGCCGGCGACCAACGCTTTGGCGATGTCGCCCGAATATTGCAGGCCTCCGTCGCCGATCAGCGGGACACCGGCGGGTTTGCAGGCAAGTGAGGCTTCGTAGATCGCAGTCACCTGGGGTACGCCGACTCCGGCGACAACCCGGGTGGTGCAGATCGAACCAGGTCCGACGCCGACCTTCACCGCGTCGACACCGGCGTCGACGGGCGCCTGCGCGCCCTCGCGGGTCGCGACGTTGCCGCCGATGATCTGGACACCGCGGGTGGCCGGATCGGACTTGAGCTTGCGGACCATGTCGAGCATGAGTCGGGCGTGGCCGTTGGCGGTGTCGACCACGAGTACGTCGACGCCGGCCTCGGCGAGAGCCGCGGTGCGTTCCCAGGCATCGCCGAAGAAGCCGACCGCGGCACCGACCAACAGGCGGCCCTCTGTGTCCTTGCTGGCCAGCGGGTACTGCTCGGATTTCACGAAGTCTTTGACCGTGATAAGTCCCGCGAGGTGACCCTCGTCGTCGACGATTGGGAGACGCTCGCGTTTGTGGGCACGGAGGAGACCGGCCGCGTCGTCACGGCTGATGCCGACAGGCCCGGTGATGAGTGGCATCGGCGTCATGATCTCGCCGACCGTGCGCTGGGGCCATTCGGCCAGCGGAACGAATCGCAGGTCCCGGTTCGTGATGATGCCCAGGAGTTTGTTGTCCCCGTCGACGACCGGGAGTCCCGAGACCCGGTATTCGCCACATTTTTCGTCGAGCTCCTCGAGCGTCGCCTTGGGGTGAATCGTGACCGGGTTTGGGATGATGCCGGTTTGGGTCCGTTTGACGAGATCGACCTGGTAGGCCTGATCTTCGATCGACAGGTTGCGATGCAGGATGCCGATGCCGCCTTCGCGCGCCATGGCGATGGCCATACGGGATTCGGTGACGGTGTCCATCGCGCTCGACAAGAGCGGGATGCTGATGGACAACTCACGCGTCAAGCGGGCAGTCGTGTCGACTTCGCTCGGAATCACATCGGATTCTCCCGGCAGGAGCAGGACATCGTCATAGGTCAGGCCGATCATGCCGAATTTTGCCGGTATACCTGTCGAGCTCTCATCCATGGAGCAATCTTACCGGTCTGGGCACCGTCGTCAGACGTGCGCCTCCGGGCTCTCGACGAGCTCGAATTTCATAGAGCGACGCTACGCCCCGCCACCGCCTCCGGGCAACAGAAAATCCCGCCTCAGCGCAAGGCAGAGACGGGATTTTCAGGCTTACAGCTCAATCAGTTGCCGCTTTATCAGTGGTTGTGACCGGCCTGAGTGCCTTCGAGTACTTCGGCAGGCTTCTCGACGACCAGTGTCTCGGTCGTGAGGAGCATGGCCGTGATCGACGCGGCGTTGGCGAGCGCCGAACGCGTCACCTTGACCGGGTCGAGGACACCCTGAGCAACGAGGTCACCGTATTCGCCGGTGGCCGCGTTGTAGCCCTTGCCGGTTTCGCGCACCTTGGCGACGACGACTTCACCGGAGACGCCACCGTTGCGGGCGATCCATTCCAGCGGAGCATCGGCGCCGATGCGGACGATACGGACACCGACGGCTTCGTCGCCGGTTTTGCCGAGGTCATCGTCGAGGACGGCAACCGCGTGGACGAGGGCCGAGCCGCCACCGGCGACGATTCCCTCTTCGATCGCGGCGCGTGTCGCCGACACGGCGTCTTCGATGCGGTGCTTCTTTTCCTTGAGCTCGACTTCGGTTGCGGCGCCGACCTGAATCACGCATACGCCGCCAGCGAGTTTCGCGAGGCGCTCCTGGAGCTTTTCGCGGTCCCAGTCCGAATCGGTGCGTTCGATTTCGGCCTTGATCTGGTTGACGCGTCCGGTGACTTCCTCAGCGTTGCCCGATCCGTCGATGATCGTCGTGTTGTCCTTGGTGATGACAACGCGGCGAGCGGTGCCGAGCACCTCGAGGCCGATCTGGTCGAGCTTGAGGCCGACGTCGGGAGTGACAACCTGCGCGCCGGTAAGGCTCGCGATGTCCTGCAACATGGCCTTGCGGCGGTCACCGAAGGCAGGAGCCTTGACGGCGGCCGACGTAAACGTGCCGCGGATCTTGTTGACGACGATCGTCGACAGCGCTTCACCGTCAACGTCTTCGGCAATGATGAACAGCGGCTTGCCGGCCTGGACAACCTTCTCCAGGATCGGCAGCAAGTCGCTGACCGCCGAGATCTTGCCCTGATTGATGAGAATGTAGGGATCGTCAAGGACGGTTTCCATACGTTCGGTGTCGGTCACCATGTAGGGCGAGATGTAGCCCTTGTCGAACTGCATACCCTCGGTGAATTCGAGGTCTGTGCCGAGTGTGTTGGACTCTTCGACGGTGATGACGCCGTCCTTGCCGACCTTGTCGAAGGCCTCGGCTATAAGTTCGCCGATGTGGCTGTCGCGCGCCGAGATCGTAGCGACGTCGGTCATGTCTTTCTTGTCATCGACATCGCGCGCCATTTCGCGCAGCTTGGCGGTAACGGCTTCCACGGCCGCTTCGATGCCGTGTTTGAGGTCGACCGGGCTGGAACCGGCGGCAACCGCGCGCAGTCCTTCGTGGACCATCGCCTGGGCGAGCACGGTGGCCGTCGTCGTGCCGTCGCCGGCTACGTCGTTGGTCTTGGTGGCAACTTCCTTGGCGAGCTGGGCACCGAGGTTTTCGAAGGGGTCGTCGAGCTCGACCTCACGGGCGACGGTGACACCGTCGTTGGTGATGGTCGGCGCGCCCCACTTCTTGTCGAGGACGACATAACGGCCCTTGGGGCCGAGGGTCACCTTGACGGTGTTCGCGAGGGCATCGACGCCACGCTCGAGGGCGCGGCGGGCGTTCTCGTCAAACTCAAGAATTTTAGGCATGCGGATCCTTACAAAGCGAAGGTTTTCGTGCGCTCAAAAGGCGCAGGAACAATGGGGAACTGTGTCCCTGGGCCCCGCGAATTGGCCGGGCCCAGGAGACAGATCAGGAAACGACAGCGAGGATGTCGCGTGCGGAAAGGATCAGAAGATCCTCGCCGTCATACTTGACTTCGGTGCCGCCGTATTTGCTGAAGATGACCTTGTCACCGACAGCAACATCGAGGGGAACGCGGTTGCCGTTGTCGTCTACACGACCCGGTCCAACTGCAGTGACGATGCCCTCTTGTGGCTTTTCTTTGGCGGTGTCTGGAATTACCAGACCGGATGCGGTGGTCTGCTCGGCCTCGACTGCCTTGATGACAATTCGATCTTCGAGCGGCGTAATGGTGACCGACACGTGTCGACCTCCCCTTTCACGGTTTTCACCATGCAGTTTTCACAAAGCACAGTGATGAAAGTTGGACGTTTCGGTGTGTATGCCGTCGCGGGGGTCATACACACAATTAGCAGACTCATGGTGAGAGTGCTAATCAGAATCTAGCACGCTCTGGCACTCGACCCAACAGAGTGCTAGCCGGGCGTCCTCGCTTCGCTTCGGACTCACTCCGCTTGCTCGCTGGCGCTCGCACGCGGCCGGCTCTCGTCGCTTCGCTCCTCGCTATGGTCACCACCACAAAACCTGGGTCGGGCGTGCTCTCGTCGCTTCGCTCCTCGCTATGGTCACTCCTATGGATCTCGCGACCTTTGAGCGATTGCTCTCCCCCGCGGGACAGTCGTTGCTCACCGAGATCGCTTCGCGGGCCGGGATCGAGTCCGACCTTGCCCCCGGCACCCGGTTGCGCAAGGGCTACGACATCGAGTTTGTCGCCGCGGCCGTCACCCAGAATCATCTGCGTGGGAAGGCCAGGTCGAAATTCGGCGACGGTGCCGCGCGGATGTATTTCACCCCCGAAGCCCTCGAACAGTCGACGCGCGCCGCTGTGAGCGAACACCGGGCGGCACGGCTTTCCTCGTCGGGAGCTTCCGCGGTCGTCGACCTCGGTTGTGGGATCGGCGGGGACCTTATAGCTTTTGCCCGCCTGGGTATGCGGGTCCGTGGAGTCGAACTCGATCCGGTGCGGGCTGCAATCGCACGGGCCAACCTGACCGCACTCGGCTTTTCCGGGACCGTTTCCTGCGAAGACGCCACGACTGTTGCCATCGCTTCGGACGAGGCGACATTCGTCGATCCGGCCCGGCGAGACGGCAAAGGACGGATCTTTGACCCCACCAACTGCGTACCGTCGTGGGACTTCGTCACGTCTTTGTTGGGTGGCCGCGGCGTCTCCAAGACCATGCCCGGTATCGACCACAGGCTCATACCCGCCGGCGTTGAAGCCGAATGGATCAGCGTCGACGGCAACCTGGTCGAGGCCTGTTTGTGGGGGGTGGCCTTTGCCTCAGTGCGGAGGCGAGCAACGATGCTGCCGTCCGGCGCGACATTGACTTCCGATGATGACGAGTGTTCTTTGGTCGAGGCGCCAGGGGCATATTTGTATGAGCCCGATGACGCCGCCATACGCGCTGGGCTTGTCACCGCAGTCGCGGCGAAGGTCGACGGCTGGCTTATCGATCCGAAGATCGCCTGGGTCAGCAGCGCCGCCCACGTACCGACGCCATTCGCCCGCGCATTCCGGGTCATCGACGAATTGCCGTTCCGCGAAAAACCGTTGAAAGCGGCACTCGTCGCCCACGACATCGGCACCCTGACTATAAAAAAGCGGGGGGTCGACGTCATACCTGAAGTGTTGATCAAAAAACTCAAGCTCAAGGGGACGGTGACCGCGACCGTGGTGATGACAAGGGTTCAGGACGAGGGCCGTGCTTACCTCGTCAATCCCCTCTAACCGCACCTCCTCACCGAGATTTGGCCGATTTTGCACCTGTAATCGGCCGAATCCCTCTGTGCCAGGTGCCTCAGCGGCCAAACTTTGGGGTCGGGATGCTGCGCGCCCCATTGCACCGGGGTCCGGGCTCCGCGACGATCAGGCCATGAAGGAATTGCGCAGTCTCGTCGTCAAGCTCGTCATCGGCTCGTTCTCGATCGCTGCCCTCTTGGGCATCATCGCCCTCCTTGCCGGTGGATCCTTCGGCAATACCGAAGGTCGCATACTGCTCACGACAGTCGCCGTGGGTGTCACCAGCATTGCCGCGTTGTGTTATCTCTCCACCGCCGATAAACCGTTCCAATTGGTCGGAGTGGTCGGCGGGGCCGTGTCCCTCGTCCCGTTCGCCCTCGCGCTCTGGATGACGTGGGACGACAGCTACAGCGACCACCTCTGGCGCATCTTCGGCATCGGCATCACGGTTGCAGTTTCGCTCGCCCAAGCTTCACTCCTGCTCGCCCTCGCCTACGATTCCCCGCCAATCGTCCGACAGCTGTTGCTCGCGACCCTTTCGATCATTGGCGTCGTCGCCGTGCTGATCATCATTTCGCTGGCCACACAGAACGGCATGAGTGACGGCTATTGGCGCATCTTCGGCGTTGTCGCCATCCTCGACACCCTTGGCACGGTGACAGTCGCAGCATTGCAAAAATTTGTCCCCATTCAGCCCAAAGCCGAAAGCCCCCACCCTGATGGCCCCAACCCTGATGACGAAGTGAAAGCAACCCTCGATGCCCGCATCGCCGCCGCAGCGAGCGAGCGCGGAGTGAGCAAGGCACAACTGGTGAGCGAAGCCCTCGACAAGTTGCTTGGCCCGAGCTCCTGACCCCTCACCCGCGACTGGCGGGTCGTCAGGCGGCGTAGACTTGGGTCACGGGCATGCTGGAGTCGGCCGGCAGGTCAAGCGCTGACGGTTTGCGACCCCGGCGTACGAGTTCGGCGCCCAACGCGGCGACCATCGCGCCGTTGTCGGTGCACAGGCCAGGCCGCGGAACTCGTACGGTGATGCCGTGCCTGAGCGCCTCGGTCTCGACGAAGTGGCGCAGCCGACCGTTGGCCGCGACTCCCCCGCCGATGATGAGGGTCTTGGCACCCTCGGCATTGCAGGCGGCCATCGTCTTTTTGGTCAGAACATCGCAAACGGCGTCCTGAAACGACGCGGCGACATCGGCCACGGAAATCTCGCGTTTCATCCGGTCTTCGTGCTGGACGTGACGCGCAACAGCACTCTTGAGCCCGGAGAATGAGAAGTCATAACGGTGCTTGTCCATGTCGCGGCCGCCGGTCAGTGCGCGCGGGAAGGCAATGGCTTTGGGGTCGCCGTCGTGGGCGATGCGATCGATGTGCGGTCCGCCCGGATAAGGCAGCCCGAGCAGTCGGGCGACCTTGTCGAACGCCTCGCCGGCCGCGTCGTCGATGGTCTCTCCAATGAGGCGCACATCATCGGTGATGTCGTTGACCATGAGCAGGGACGTATGACCGCCGCTGACCAACAGCGCTGCGACCGGTTCGGTGAAACGGCCGTGCTCGAGTTGGTCGACCGCGACATGGGCAACCAGGTGGTTGATGCCATAAAGCGGCTTGTTGTGGGCGAGGGCAAGAGCCTTGGCCGCTGCAATCCCGACCAGCAGTGCGCCCGTCAGTCCGGGGCCGCAAGTCACCGCGATCGCGTCGACGTCCTGGACCCGGATGCCAGCCTCTTCATACGCCTGCTCCAGCGTCGGGACCATGGCTTCGAGGTGAGCGCGGCTGGCGACTTCGGGGACAACACCGCCGAAACGCACGTGTTCTTCGACACTCGACGCCACGGCGTTGGCTAGCATCTCGGCGCCGCGCACGATGCCGACGCCGGTTTCGTCGCACGACGACTCGATGCCGAGGATCAGGGGTTCAGTCACGCCTCTATTGTGTCAGGGTGCTGGTATGTCAGGGTGCTGGTATGAGTCGAACCGATACGCCATCCGCCCCTGATGAACGCTCAACGCTTCTCAGCATGTTGACGTACGTGCGCGAAACCGCGCTGTTCAAGGTCCGTGGCCTCAGCGATGTCGACGCCCATGCTGCGCCGATCCTGACGTCGCCACTGACGACGCCTGTGACGTTGCTCAACCACCTGCGGTGGGTCGAACACGACTGGCTCCACCGAAAAGTTCTGGGCGAGGACATCGATGCGCCGTGGACCGAGGAAGATCCCGACGGCGAGATGACCGAAGCCCTCACGATGTCTCTGTCCGAGGTCATCGCCGCCTACAGTGCGCAGATCAACGATTCCGATGCAGTCATCGAGACACTCGACCTCGAGCAGAAGACCGCCAAGCCGTTCCCCGATTTTCACCCCAATGTGCGCTGGGTGGTCCTTCACCTGATCGAGGAAACCGCCCGACACAACGGCCATCTCGACTTGTTGCGGGAAATGGCCGATGGGACCGCTGGCGACTAAGCACCCTAGTCGACGAACTTGATGTCCTTGCCGAAAGCGACATAGTCGGTGAAGTCGTGACCGACACGTTCGAAAGAAGCCGGGATCGGCTTTGGATACGACCACGCAAGGTCGTCGATCAGACCCGTGTCGGAGCGGACATTAAAATACTGGCAGTCGCCCTTCCAGGGACAGTGATAAGGAGTATCGCTCTTTTCGAGGAGTTCGCCCTTGACGCTTGCCGGCGGGAAATACCAGTTGCCCTCGATCTTGACGAGGTCTTCCTGTGGTGAATCGGCGACGACGACGTCGCCCAGAACTGCCTTCATTGTGTGTCCTTTCGACCTTCTTTGTGTGCCGCGCGTGCGACCTTTTCTTCGTCGTCGAGTTTCCTGGCTTGCTTGGGGGTCGGCGCGGTGCCGCCGAGGCGGGCCGGTGCCCACCATTGGCCCTCGGGTGAGATTGGATAGTCGGTAATCGCCCGATCGAGCAGGAGTGCCATGGCGGCATGCAACTTTTCAGTTTCGGCGATCGGATCTTCGCCGGTGACCTCAAGCGGCTTGCCGACATACAGGGCAATCGTCTTGCCGCGACCCCTCAGGTCGGATTCGTGGTCCTTGGTCTTGAGCAACTGGGTGCCCCACGTGACCATCGGAATCAGCGGCACACCGGCTTCGGCGGCCATCCGCACGGCACCGGTCTTGAGTTCTTTGATCTCGAAGGAGCGGCTGATCGTCGCCTCCGGGAAAATACCCACGATTTCGCCGGCACGGGCATACTCGACAGCCTCGTTGTAGGACGCTTCGCCGGCGGATCGGTCAACCGCGATGTGGTGGAGCGATCGCATGATCGGGCCGCTGACCGAGTTGTCAAAGGCTTCCTTCTTGGCCATGAAACGCACCAGCCGGTTGCTTGGCTGGGCAGCAAAACCGTCGAAGATGAAGTCGACATAGCCGATGTGATTCGCCGCGAGAATGGCGCCTCCGGTCTTCGGAATGTGCTCCGTACCAGAAGTCATGAATTTGATGCCCAAGGCTTTGAACAGCGATTTTGCCGTCAGAATGACCGAGGGATAGGTGATGTCGCGCATCAGTGATGGCCGTCAGTCTTCTTCGTCGATGACGTGGACAGCAGCTTCCTCGGCGCTCGAGGCGGCACCGTCGATGCCCACATCGGTGCCGTGCAGTTCGGACTCGGCGTCTTCGCCCGAACCGCTGTTGGGTTCGACCAGCCGGCCGGACCGACGAGTGCCCACTTCACCGTCGTCGATGTCGTCGTCGCCCTCGTCGCTGTAGGGATCACGCTCGGGCACTTCCTGGGCGAGGCGCCGGTCAAGGGATTCGCCGGTCCGCTGCTCCTCGGCCGTGCTGCCGAAGCTCTCGGCGGCAGACCACGCCTCGGGGGGCGAATAACCCTCGTCAAGGACGTCTTCGACGCCACGATAGTTCAGCGTTTCATCGGGTTGGAGCTGGTCGAACTGCTCGGAACCCTCGGGGACTTCGTCGCTCATGTTCGTCATGACACCACTGTGCCATGGAGTGCTGTCAGGTGCGACTGTACGCGTCGATTTCGACTTCCAACAGATGATCCGGATGCACGAAGCCCGCCCGCGAATATCCAAAGCGGTCCTCCCACGGCGCGCCTGACCTGATCCTTTTCCCACTGATCATGACTTTTTCTCCAAAGACTTTTCCATCACGAGCGCGCTGGACCCGTTGGCATAATAGCCGCGCCTCCGGGCGATGGTCGTGAACCCGAAACCCGCGTAAAGACCCATCGCCGCCTCATTCGACGCCGCAACGTCAAGAAGTATGCGCGCCGCTCCCCGTTCGATGGCGGTCGAAAGCAGGCTTTCGAGCAGATCACGGCCCAAACAGCGTCGGCGCGCTTCGGGAAGGACGGCGATTCGCTGCAGGTCGGCCACATTGTCGACCACCATGATCGAGCCGTAACCGACGACAGCGGCGTCATCGCAAGAGAGCAGAACACTTCTTGTGGCGACGCTCAGTTCGGCCTCGACCAGAGACGAGGTCCAGGCATCATCGCCGAAACACGCCGCCTCGATTTCGGTTAGCACCGCAAGATCGGTGAGCGTCGCCGCGCGGATCATGCCCGTTTGAGCTGGACTTGCGGCACGGCGTCGGGGCGGCGCAAATAGAGTGGTTCGAGCGGAACCTCTTCGACAATCCCCGCAATCACCGCCGCTGCGAGGGCGGCCGCATCGGGATCCTGAGGGCCGTCGACAACGGCAAGAATTTCGGCATACTGGGTCGCCCCGCGCCCATACGCGGGCGTCGACGGGTGGATGAGGGCGAGATCGGCTGGTTTAAGCACGGCCGGTCCCTCGACGCGACGGCCGTCAGCGTGATAGCGGGCCCAATAGACCTCTTTGCGCCGCGCGTCGGTGGCCACGAGGAAACCGACCTCGCTGTCCACTTGCGAAGCGATGATGTCGAGCGAGCACACACCGTGGGTCTTGAGGCCAAGTGTGGAGCCAAGCGTCAGGGCAGTGACCACACCGACCCGCAGTCCGGTGAACGGACCCGGGCCCACGCCGACGGCAATGTCGGTGAGATCGGCCATCGTCACACCGGCCTCGTCGACCGCTTTCGCGATAAAGGGAACGAGCCACTCTCCGTGGGCCATCGACCCCTCGCCGGCAACCGAGGCGAGGACGCGTTCACCATCGTGGAGAGCAACAGTGATAGCCGGGGTGGCGGTGTCGAAAGCGAGCAGAAGCACGGCAAAAGACTACGCGCCCCGCCCCAACGTGTTAGGCGGTGACATAGGCACCACGGGATCGCGGCGGGTGGTGCGTAAGTCACCGCCGCGAGGCTGGCGTGGTGCGTAAGTCACCGCCGACGGGGTCGGAGGGTCAGGTGAGCAGCGTCGAGCGGAGCGGGACGCCTACCCAGCGCGGCCCGTGCGGCTTGACCGTGACAACGCGCGTCTCGTCCCCGGACCCTTCGACCGCGGTGCCGAGCGGGTCGGTGGACTTGGCGAGGCGGTTCTCGATGCGGATCTCAAGCCAACTGTCGCTGAGTTGTTCGGCCATGCCTTCGCCCCATTCGACGACGGTCACCGATTCTTCGACCGTGGCATCGAGGTCGATGTCATCGATCTCGGCCGCGGCACCGAGCCGGTAGGCGTCAACATGAACCAGCGGCGGCCCCTGGACAAGCGACGGATGAGTCCGCGCGACGACGAAGGTTGGCGACGTCACCGGCCCACGGATCCCGAGCGCCTCACCGAGCCCCTGAGTGAATGTCGTCTTGCCCGCACCGAGTCCACCGGTCAGCACCACCACGTCACCGGCCCGCAGCAGTGTCGCCAGGCGGCCGGCGAACGCCTGGGTTTTCTCGGCCGTATGAAGTTCGCGGGCCAGCCACAACGTCTTGCCGAGTTCGATCGTCGACCCCTGTTGGGACACCGGGTAGTAGAACCGGCGAGTCCAGAACTGGATGGTGGCCGGAAGTTCGATACGCACATGGAGCCAGATACCGTCCTTGCCGCGCTCCTCGGCAGTGTCCTCGGCGACGCCGACCATGGCTGAGGCAACACCGCGGGACTGGATATCGGGATCGACACTGACTCGCCGCAAGCCGAGGAGACCAGGACGGGATTCGTCGAAGAGGAGTGCAGCCATCGGCAAATCGCGACGCTGGACCAGCAGCCCGCCGGCCGTCGAAAGCACCTCGGCAATGCTTTCCTCGGTCTCGTCGAGCGCCGTCGACGGCGGGTCCAGCTCCTCTCTTGCACCGAAGGACCGGTGAATGACTCCCACGATGGCAGCCGCATCCTCAGGCTTGGCATCGATCACATTGAGCGCGGTCACGCGAGACTCTCATACATGTCCGTGATCACCTCGGTGACCTTGTCATGCTGTTCGAAAATGACCATGTGACCGGCATCCTCGAGCCCGACAAGCGTCGCCCCGGGGATGTCGGCGGCAAGGCGCCGACTGTGCCGGAACGGCGTCAGGAGGTCTTTTGTCCCACCGATGACGACGGTCTTGGCCTTGCCGATCGCTTCGAGCGATCGGTACAGATCGAGTGCCACGAAGTTTTGATAAAAGTCGATGATCACGTATGTCGGCGTCGACAGGATCATCTCGTTGGTCATGTCGATATGGCGTTCCTGCGCGTGCGGACCCACTGCCCAGCGCCGCACTATCGAAAAACTGTTGAAAGAACGGCCACGGTCCAGCAGCAAGGACGTACGGGTGATGAGCGGACGGAGATAACGCATCGCCGGGCTGCCCTTCATCAGGTTGCCGGCGCTCGTCGCCACGAGCACGACACCCTTGACCCGGGTGCCGAAGAGCTCGGGGTGGGCGTCGGCGAGGCCCATGACCGTCATGCCGCCCATCGAATGACCGACAAGAATGATGTCTCCGGTCGGTGCAAATTCGTTGAGAACAACCAGCAGGTCGTCGGCGAGTTGGCGGATCGACGAGTTGTGATCATAGGAGCGGGCGGACTTGCCATGTGAACGCTGGTCCATGAACACCATGCGGGCTTCGCCCCGTAAAGCGAGTCGTTGGTAATGCCAGCTGTCGAGCGTGCACACCCAGCCGTGGACAAAAACCACGGTTGGTCCGGTGGGGCCGTCGTCGACCTCAACATGGATTGCCAGGCCGTCAGACGCGTGGGCGACCTGTGCGGGCGAATGCACAGAGCCGAACTCGACGTCCTCACCCCGACGTCTTTTGCGTTGGGTGCGCTGACGGGAGTTGAGCGCCTGGGCCGCGATCCCGGTGACCACAAAGGCTCCGGCCGTGGTTGCGAGTTTCATTGTCCTTCTCATCGGACTCCTCGGTAGGTGCGCTCGATCCGTCCGCCCAGCCTAGTAACGATCTCGTAGCCGATCGTCCCGGCTGACTCGGCCCAGTCGGCGGCCGACGGTTCTCCATCGGCGCCTGGACCGAAAAGCGTCGCCACATCGCCGGCCTTGGCCTCGGCGTCACCGAAATCGATAACAAACTGGTCCATGCAGATGATGCCCGCGACCGGCACCCGACGGCCCGCGACGGCAACCTGGGCTTTGTCGGACGCGGTGCGGGCGATGCCGTCTCCGTAGCCCATCGGCACGAGCCCAAGAGTCGTTTCGCGCTCGGTGAAATAGGTATGGCCGTAGGAAACGCCGGAACCGGCCGCCACCCGTTTGACCGCTGCAAGGCGTCCGCGCAACGTCATGACGGGTGTCAACTCAGTTTTGTAGCGCAGCGCCGGATCGGGATTGATGCCGTAGGACGCGATGCCGACCCTGACCAGGTCAAAATGCGAACTGTGCCGGGTGAGGGTCGCGGCCGAATTGGCCAAGTGCCGGAGCCCCGGTTCCAGGCCGGCAGCCTCCATGGCAGAAACCGCATCGCGAAATGCGCGCTCTTGCATTTCGTTGGCGGGGCTATCGGGTTCGTCGGCGCAGGCAAGATGCGACCAGACACCCGTCACGGCGATCTTGCCGGCGGCTTGGGCGGCAACGGCGGCATCGGGCAGTCGGGGCCACTCCTGCCCATAAGCGCCATTGCGCGAGAGGCCGGTGTCGACCTTGAGCTGGACTTTGGCCTTGGCTGACGAAGCGGCGACGATTTCGTCGAGCTGGGCAACACCGGAGGCCGTGACCTGGATGCCATGGTCGATCGCTCCGGCGAAATCGGCGCCCGGGCTCCCGAGCCAGCACAAGACATCGCCGGTGTCGCCGGCTTCGCGTAACGCACGGGCTTCGGCGATCGTCGCCACCCCCAACCAGTCGGCGCCGGCTTCGCGGGCCGCACGGGCGCAGGCGGCCATACCGTGGCCGTAGGCGTTGGCTTTGACGACGGCCATGAGTTGAGCGTCGGGGGCGCAGGCAGCGAGGTTGTGCAGGTTCTGCCGATAAGCGTCGAGGTCGATGACGGCCTCGGCCTGAGGTCCGGCCATGTCAGTCCCACCACTCGCGGAGTTCTTCGAGTTGCCAGTGCTGGAAGTCGGCGATTGTTTGTGGCAGCGCCGCCGCTACCATCGAGGCCGTGACGGGTCCGCTGCGATTGGCCCGCACGCTTGCGGCACCGTGGAGAAAGGCCGCCAATGATCCGGCGTCGCGCGGATCGGCGCCGGCAGCGAGGAACGAACCGGCCAGACCGGCGAGGACATCTCCGGCACCTGCCGTTGCCAGCCAGGGCGAACCGCTCAGATTGACGCGGGTCGGACTGCTCACCTGCGCGATGAGCGTACGGGCACCTTTGAGCAGCACCGTGGCGTTCCACCGAGCGGCGGCGGCGGTCACATGACCGAGCGGATCGGCTTCGACGGCTTCGCGGCTTGAGCCCATCATCGCGGCAAGTTCGCCGGCATGGGGCGTCAGCAGCACCGGGGTGTCGAAGCGGTCGGGAATGAATCTCAGCGCATCGGCATCCACGACCATCGGGACGCCGTCATTGAGGGCGAGGGCCAACTGTTCGCGGGCGCCGTCTCCGCCGCCTGGACCAACTACCCAGGCCTGGACCCGGCCGGGAGCGGCAACGACTTCGGGGGCGCGGTCGACAACGCGCGTGCTCAGCGCGGGCGATCCACGAAAACGCACCATTCCGGCGATTCCCGCCTGGGCGCCGGCCACACACAAATGCGCGGCGCCGGCATACTCATCGGAACCTGCGGCGACACCGACGACGCCTCGCGTGTATTTGTGGACCGAAGCCGTCGGGTCGAGCATGGGCCGCAACAATTCGGCAATCAGGTGACCGTCTTCGGGTTGGATGGCCTCGATAAGGGCAGGCCCGAGGTGGTCGCCCAGGCCGATGTCGACCAAGGCGACCGAAGACGCGGCCGTTGCCGCCGGGCTGACGAGCAGCGCCGCCTTGTAGGTGCCGAACGTGATTGTGGTGTCGGCCCGCACGTGGCTGGCCGGCAGGGTTCCCCCGTCGACATCGACGCCGGAGGGCACGTCGACCGAAACGACAATGGGACGGGTTGTATCGATCCAGCGTGCCCATTCGGCCGCGCGACCTTCGAGTCCGGGCCGGGTACCGATGCCGAACAGCGCATCGACCACGAAGCGATGAGACGTGGGGCCGTCGATGACCAGCGCACCGGCTCCGCGGGCAGCGGCAAGCCCTTCGATATGCACGGTGCCGGGGTCGAGGAGGCACAAGTCCACCCGCACTCCGCGATCACGGAGGTGCACAGCGCAGAACAGCGCATCGCCCCCGTTGTTGCCCGGACCGATCAGCAGCAGTACGACCTCGCCGGCGGGAATGAAGTCGAGGGCGCCGGCAAGCCCCTTGGCGGCAAGCGCCATGAGCGAACCCCGGGGCAGCGTCGCCGCGAGGGCCTCTTCGGCCGCGCGGATCTGACTGACTGAATGTGCCTTCAGCATTCGGCCACCACGAAGGCCGTCGCCATGCCGCCGTCATGAGACAGCGACACGTGGATGGTGGTGATCCCAAGGTCCTTCGCCCGTGCCGCAGCAGCACCGTGCAACAAGAATTCCGGTGCGCCGTTCGACATGGTGACGACCTCTATGTCTTGCCACGACATACCGGCCGGACCCTTCAATGCTTTGACGAAGGCTTCCTTCGCGGCAAATCTGACGGCGAGCGACTCGAGCGGGAGTTCGCCCTCGGCGGTCGTGAACAACCGCTCGCGAAGAGTCGGTGTGCGTTCGAGTGACTCACCGAATCGCTGGATGTCGACGACGTCGACCCCGACGCCGCTGATCATCGGGGTAGTCATTCGACCGTGACCGACTTGGCGAGGTTTCTCGGTTGGTCCACATCATGTCCGAGTTCGGCGGCGAATTCGCAAGCGAATATTTGTAGCGGGACGGTGGCGACCAACGGTTGAAACAGCGTCGGAACCTTCGGCAGTCGGATGAGGCGGTCAGCGTACTTCGCGACTTCCTCATCGTCGTCCTCGGCAAGGACGATCGTCAGGGCTCCGCGCGCCCGGACTTCCTGAATGTTGCTGACGACCTTGTCGCGGAGCTGATCCCGGCCTTTGGGCGGCACGACCACGAACACGGGAAGGCCATCCTCGATCAAAGCGATCGGGCCATGTTTGAGCTCACCGGCGGCGAATCCTTCGGCATGGATGTAGGCGAGCTCCTTGAGTTTGAGTGCGCCTTCCAGCGCCACCGGATAGCCGGCGTGGCGGCCAAGGAACAGGATCGACTTAGATGCGGAAAGCTCACGGGCGAGCTCGCGCACGTGTTCTCCCTCGTCGAGCATCCGCTGAATCGCTTCGGGAAGTTGTTCGAGCTGGGTCATGATGCGGGCGATTTCGTCGCCGTACTTCATGCCGCGAACCTGCGCAAGGTAGAGCCCGAGGAGATAACAAGCGACGATCTGGCTCAGAAATCCCTTGGTCGACGCGACCGCGACTTCGGGACCGGCGTGCGTGTATATGACGGCATCAGATTCACGGGGGATCGTCGAGCCATTGGTGTTGCAGATCGACAACACCCGGGCATGCTGTTCGCGGGCATAACGGACAGCCATCAGGGTGTCCATGGTTTCGCCGGACTGACTGATGGCGACCACGAGCGTCGACCGGTCGATGATCGGATCGCGGTAGCGGAACTCCGAAGCCAACTCGACTTCGCACGGGATGCGGGTCCAGTGCTCGATGGCGTACTTCGCGACGAGGCCGGCATACATCGCCGTACCGCAGGCGATAACTATGATCTTGTCGACTTCGCGAAGCTCTTCATCGGATAGACGCATCTCATCGAGTTGGAGTGATCCCTCGGCTGAATAGCGGCCGAGCAGCGTGTCGGCGACGGCCTGGGGTTGCTCGGCGATCTCCTTGAGCATGAACCAGTCGTAACCGCCCTTTTCGGCAGCCGAGACATCCCAGTCGACGTGATAGTCCCTGGTTTCGACTTGATTGCCGTGGAAATCGGTCACGACGATGTCTTCGGGCGTGATCGTGACGACCTGGTCCTGACCGAGTTCGATCGCGTCCCGCGTGTAGTCAATGAACGCCGAGACATCGGAGCCGAGAAAATTCTCGCCTTTGCCGCGACCGACCACGAGCGGCGAGTTGCGGCGTGCGCCGACGACCACGTCGGGATGGTTGGCGTCGGCGATGACGAGGGTGAAGGCGCCTTCGAGCTGAAGACAGACGGCACGCACGGCGTCGGACAGGTCGGGGGTGTGCAGCAATTCGTCGTGCAACAGATGAGCGACTGTCTCGGTGTCGGTGTCGGACAACATTTCATGTCCTGCGGCTTCGAGTTTGGCACGCAGTTCGGCGAAGTTCTCGATGATGCCGTTGTGGACGACGGCGATGCGGCCGTCGGCGTCGAGGTGCGGGTGGGCATTGCGATCGTTGGGGGCGCCGTGCGTTGCCCACCGTGTATGACCGATGCCGGTGTGCGACAGGGGCAGCGGATGGGCTTGGAGTTCCTTGTCGAGATTGACCAACTTGCCGGCCTTCTTGGCCGACGTGATCTTGCCGTCATTGATGAGCGCCACGCCACCGGAGTCATAACCGCGGTATTCGAGTCGTCGCAAACCGCCCATGACGACGTCCAACGCTGACCGCTCTCCGACGTATCCCACGATTCCACACATAGGGTTCAGGGTACAAGCGATTGAGGCGAGAGCCACGAGCGCGTGCTACGGCGCGCAACCCTCTCCTCTCTCGGAGTGCACACGTTTCTGGCCGAGTCGATTGAGCTTGCCCCGAGCTTGCGAGGGTACCGAGTTGCACCTTGACGCGCCGCTACCGGGACAATGGTGCAATGAGTCGCGACGAGTCGCCGTACGTCGAGTTGGAACGGGCCGCCTGGGCCGAACTCGCCGGGGACGCTCCCCAACCGTTGAGCACCGAGGAAATCGAGCGTGTCCGCGGGCTCGGCGACGAGCTCGACCTCGAAGAAGTCCGTCAGGTCTACTTGCCGATGACCGAACTCATAAGCATGCGCGTCCTCTTCGCCGGTGACATGTACCGGGCGACCGATCACTTCCTCGGCAAGCCCCAACCGAAGCGCACGCCATTTGTCATCGGCATCGCCGGGTCGGTCGCGGTCGGCAAATCCACGACGGCACGCTTGCTGCGTGAACTGCTCTCCCACTCGCCGGCCCACCCGCGGGTCGCCCTCGTCACGACGGACGGGTTCCTGCTTCCCAACGCCGAGCTCAAACGTCGCGGGCTGCTCGAGCGCAAGGGTTTCCCCGAGTCCTACGACCGCAAAGCCCTCCTGCGTTTCATCATCGACGTGAAGTCCGGCGTCGACGTCATGACCGCCCCTGTTTACTCTCACCTCACGTATGACATCACCGACGAGGTCGTCACCGTCGAACAGCCCGACATCGTGATCGTCGAGGGGCTCAACGTCCTGGCGCCGGCCCGAAGTCGCGGCGATGGCAGCCCCGGACTCGCAATCAGCGACTTCTTCGACTTCTCGATCTATGTCGACGCCTCGAGCAAGGACATCCGCCGCTGGTACATCGAACGCTTCCTCAGCCTGCGGAAGACCGCCTTTCGCAATCCCGCGTCCTATTTCCGCCGATACAGCGAACTCAGCAACGAGGAAGCCACAGCTCGCGCCGAGGAACTGTGGGACGAGATCAACTGGCCCAACCTCAAGGACAACATTCAATCAACCCGCGGGCGGGCCTCCCTTGTGTTGCGCAAAAGCCCCGATCATTCGGTCACCTGGGTGCGCCTGCGAAAACTCTGAGCTACGCCACAATGACAGGTATGACCGAGACACATCGCCACCACGCCATCGACTATCTGGAATTTACAGTGTCCGACCTCGATGAGGCCAAACGCTTTTATACCGCCGCCTTCCACTGGAACTTCAACGATTACGGCGCCGGGTATGCGGGCATCCAGAGCGCCCAAGGCCCGTCTGTGCCCGAAATCGGCGGACTGCGCGTCGACGCCGACGCTCGCACCGGCGGACCGCTGGTGTTGCTGTTCTCCGAAGACCTCGAACAATCCATTGCTGCCTTGAACGATGCCGGCGGCCAGGTGATCGACGGGCCCTATGAGTTCCCCGGTGGTCGCCGATTCCATTTCCTCGATCCCAGCGGCAACGAACTCGGTGTGTGGTCTGAGGCGTGATTGCTCAGCGTTTGCGCACCCACCGGATGCGCACAGCATTGGTGCCATATCGACTCAACTCCTCGAGGCTGAACACCGCCGAGGCCGGTCCTGCGTAATCGAACATGGCCGGGCCACTTCCCAATGCTGTTGGAGCCACCGTGAGGACTACCTCATCGACCCGGTCGAGAGCCAGGATCTGTCCGGCAACGTCGCCGCCACCGCAAATCCATACGCGTCCATGACCCGCAATTTCGATCTCATCGAGCACCGGGCCGACGTCGCCTTCGCGCCGGATAACCCGATCAGGCCCTTCGGCCATACGGCCGGCCAGTTCTTCGTCGTGGGTGAGGATCCATACGGGCTTGCCCTCGGTCGGCATCGACCCGTGTCCTTCGCGTTCGAGCCAGCGAACCGTGCTTGCCCCAACGATAACGGCATCGATGTCAGCCAGGAACTCTTCGAACTCATCCTCGTGTCCGGCATCGATCGACTGGAGAAAACTCAGGTCACCACCTGGACCGGCCAAGCGACCATCCATCGACATGGCGGTGTACCAAATCACCTGCATAGAACCAACGTAATGCATACGACTGACGTGCCGACGACGAAGGTAAACCGCGAAGCATCTTGATGTTATTGGCATGATGTTATGATGCATTCATGCGTACTACTGTCAATATTGATGAGCATCTTCTCGCCGAAGCCAAACTGATTGCCGCCCGCACCCACCGGACCATCGGCTCGGTCCTGGAGGATGGTTTGCGCAAACTGATCGACGAACAAACGTCCCGCCCGAGCGACAAACCGTATACGCTGCCGGACTTTTCACGTGGCGGCCTTATGCCCGGTGTCGATATCTACGACAGAGACCAGATCGAGGAGCTGATGGACGACGGCAAACACCATGCTTTTTAGCGATGCCAACATCCTCGTGCATGCGATTCGGCCACGCGTGGCGCCCGACGGGGTAGCCGTCCGCAACTGGTTTCTCGATGCTCTCGGTGGCAGAGAAAGCGTCGGGATCAGTGAGGCCGTCCTTGCGTCGATGACCCGCATCGTGACTCAGGGCCGGCTCTACACCGACCCCGCAACACCGCAGGAGTGTATGGAGTTCGCCGACGCACTTCTCGCCACGCCAACCGTCCAGGTCGTCCGTCCCGGGCCACGACACTGGTCGATATTTCGCGAACTCGTCACCACTCATCGACTCCGCGGAAACGACATTCCCGATGCCTACCTTGCCTCGATTGCCTTGGAACAGGGCGCGACGTTCGTGACACTCGACCGCGGTTTCAGGCGATTCGAGGGCCTCCGCACCCTCAATCCGCTCGATTGATCGCGTCGTACTGAATCAGATAGTGCGAAGGAATTCTCCGTTGTAGGCGACGAGGCGAAAGCCCATACGCTCGTTCACGGCGATCATCGGGCCGTTGCTGGCAGCGTTGTAGGTGTGGACGTGTTTTCGTCCCACGAGCAGATCTCGCGCAGAGTCCATGGCATGCACCTTGAGCGACAGCCCGAGACCATGACCGCGATGTGGGCTCAAGACAAGTGTGTCCCACTGATAGACGTCCTCAGGATCGGACCCGGGAAACACGAGCTGCGTATGACCTACCGGCTTCCCGGTGGGATCGAGCGCGACTGCCGCCGCCATGATGCGTCCCTGCTTTTCCAGACTCGCTTCTTCGACCCTGATGCGCTCGGCATCGAAGAACTCTGCCTCGAGCGCCAGATCTCCGCTGGGCGCCTCTTGCGTAAGCAGCGATCGCAACGTCGCATAGTCGTCGACCCAACGTTCGGGGCACGGGCCCCGCCAGCTCTGCAGGACATAACCGTGCAGGGCTGGCGCCGCAGGCAATGACGCGGGCAGATCGAGCACCCGATGCGCATCCACCTGATCGAGGACGAAGCCATGAGAATCAGCAAAAGCACGCCCTGGCACGTTGGACTCTCCCGGCGTCCAGTGCGTCACCCCCATTACCTTTTCGCGGCCCGCAGAGCGGCAAACGTCGAGCAAGGCGTCGAGCAACGCCGAACCGTGGCCACGCCGACGATGCGCCAGGAGCACGCGCAAGCCCACAAAGCCGGTCAGGAGGTTGTCTTTGAGCGGTATTTCAGCGAGGCCGATTCCCACTGCGTGCCCGGACGCGTCACGGGCAATCACTCCTATGCTGTCCTGATAGACACCCGATTCGAGCAGCCCGACACGCTTCTCGATCGCGCTGTACGGCCTGTCCCACTCGCGATCATGCGCAGCGCGATAGGCCTCGTAATAGTCGGCGAACTGCGCATCGTCAGTCGGATCAAGTCGTTCGATGGTGGTCACGGGACCACTCTACGATCGAGCCGGCTCCAGGCCATCAAAGTCCACCGTGGGCCTGAGAGGGCTAGAGGGCTAGCGTCTTTCGCACGACACCGGCGAGATGTTCGGCGACCGACTGGGCGTCGTCGTGCGATTGTGCTTCGACCATGACCCGGACGAGGGGCTCGGTGCCCGATTGGCGCAACAGCACACGACCGGTGGCACCGAGTCGCACCGCAGCCGCGGAGACTTCGCCCTGAAGCACAGGATCGGTGTCTGCGCGGGACTTGTCGACATCGGGGACATTGATCAGGACTTGCGGCAGGCGTGACATGACGGTCGCAAGTTCGGCGAGGGACTTGCCCGATGACGCCAGACGGGCTGCAAGGTGCACCGCCGTGAGGACCCCGTCGCCGGTCGTCGCAAAGTCGCTCATGATGACGTGGCCGGATTGTTCGCCACCCAACGTGAAGGCACCGGCTCGCATCGCCTCGAGGACATAGCGGTCGCCGACGGCAGTCTGCACGACGGTGATGCCGGCCTTTTCCAGTGCCAGGACGAAACCAAGGTTGCTCATGACGGTGGCTACGACCGTGTTGTTGTGCAGGCGGCCTTCGTCGCGCGCGGCGAGGGCGAGAATGGCCAGTATGTGGTCGCCGTCGACGACATTGCCTTGAGCATCGACCGCAAGGCAGCGATCGGCATCGCCGTCGAAGGCGAAACCGGCCACGGCGCCATGTTCGACGACAGCCTTCTGCAGGTCTTCGAGATGAGTCGAACCGCAGTTCTCGTTGATGTTGAGCCCATCGGGCTCGGCATGAATTGCCACGACATTGGCGCCAAGGGCTGCGAAGACTTCGGGTCCGACCCGGAAGGCAGCGCCGTTGGCACAGTCCAGAACGATGGTGAGCCCGTCAAGTCGGACGGGCGCGGTGCCGACGAGATGCTTGACGTAACTTCCAACACCGGAACTGCTGTCCCCGATGCGACCGACGCCGGCGCCGGTCGGGCGTTGCCAGGGTTCTTCGAGCCGATTTTCTATCGCCCGTTCGATGTCGTCGTCGAGTTTGAGTCCGCCGCGAGCAAGGAACTTGATGCCGTTGTCGGGCATTGCATTGTGGCTTGCCGAGATCATGACGCCCATATCGGCGGCGAGGAAAGAGGTGAGGTAGGCGGCGCCGGGCGTGGGGATGACGCCGAGCAGGTGCACGTCGACCCCCGCAGATGCAAGACCCGCGACCACCGCTGCCTCCAGGAATTCTCCTGAAGCGCGGGGATCGCGGGCTACTACTGCTGTGGGACGCCGATCGGCGAAAGCTCCCGCTTCACCGAGGATGTGGGCCGCCGCCACTGCCAGATCGACAGCGAGTTCGGCGGTCAGATCGCGGTTCGCGAGTCCGCGAACGCCATCGGTGCCAAAAATTCGGCCCACGAGGTGATCAGCGCTTGCTGTACTGCGGAGCCTTACGGGCCTTCTTGAGTCCAGCCTTCTTACGCTCCTTGATGCGCGAATCGCGCGTCAGGAGTCCGGCCTTCTTCAGCGAAGGCCGGTTGGCTTCTTCGTCAATCTCGTTGAGCGAGCGAGCAACACCAAGGCGCAAGGCACCGGCCTGACCGGTCATACCGCCACCGGTGACGCGTGCAATGACATCAAAACGGCCATCAAGTCCGACATTGACGAAGGCCTCTTTGGCGATCTGCTGATGCAACTTGTTGGGGAGGTATTCCTCAAGCGGCTTGCCGTTGACGGTCCAGAGGCCAGTGCCAGGAAAGATGCGCACGCGGGCGATGGCTTCCTTGCGGCGGCCGGTGGCTGCCGCGGGAATGATCGTCGCGGCCTTCAGCGGAGCGTCAGCCGAGGGCGAGCTCTCCGAGCTGTAGGCGACGCCTTCGGCGTTGGTTTCGAATTCGACATTGTCGGTGGTGGGCTCAGCCACGATAATCCTGCTTCTCTTCTTACTGGGAGATCTGCGTGATCTCGAACGGCTGGGGCATCTGTGCTGCGTGCGGATGCGCAGGGCCTGAATAGACCTTGAGCTTCTTGATCATCTGTCGGCCAAGGCGGTTCTTGGGGATCATGCCCCAGACAGCCTTCTCGATGGCCTTGCGGGCATCCTTCTCAAGCAGATCGCCCATGGCGATCGACTTCAGTCCGCCCGGGTAACCGCTGTGGCGATAGGCGAGCTTGTCGGTGCGCTTATTGCCCGACAGTGCCACCTTTTCGGCGTTGACGACGATGACGAAGTCGCCACCGTCCATATGCGGCGCGAAAGTTGCCTTGTGCTTGCCGCGAAGCAACGTCGCAACCTGGACGGCCAGGCGTCCAAGTACGACGTCTTCCGCGTCGATGATGTGCCACTGATGGTTGATATCAGCAGGCTTCGGGCTGTACGTGCGCACGGCGTAACCTTCTCGCTTTGTCTGTGGGCTTCTTGCTTGTCGTCGGCGCTCGCATTTCGCAGGGGCACAACGACTCATAACGATAACCGCCAAGGCCTTCCCGGGTCAAAACGAGAAGGGTTCCCTGACCCAGTTGTGCGAGATATCACCACAGCACCTACCGTTGTAAGCCCCCGCGCAACCCGCGAGACCCTCAGCTCGTCACAGGAGAAACAGCGTGACTAATTCACAAGAAACTCTCACAGTTCGTGACAATCGGACCGGCGAAGAGTACGAACTCCCCATCACCGACGGCACCATCAGTGCCAAAGACCTCTCGAGGATCGGCACCGGCGAGGAGAATCCCGGCGTCGCAGTTTACGACCCCGGTTTCACCAATACCGCTTCGTGCCGCAGCGCAGTCACCTTCATCGACGGCGACAAGGGCATCCTAGAATACCGGGGATACCCGATCGAACAGCTTGCGGAGAACTCAACATTCCTCGAGGTCGCTTACCTCCTGATCTACGGCGAACTGCCCACCGAGGAGCAGCACGAGAAGTGGGTCCACGAGATCACCTTCCACACCTTCGTGCATGAAAACCTCCGGTCACTTATGCAGGGCTTCCGTTACGACGCGCATCCGATGGGCATGCTCATGTCATCCGTGGGTGCGTTGTCGACGTTTTATCCCGAGGCGCGCAACATTGCCGATGAGGACATCCGGCACGACCAGATCGTGCGCATGATCGCCAAGATGCCGACGCTCGGAGCATGGGCGTTCCGGCATGGGCAAGGCAAGCCCTATGTCTATCCGGACAACGAACTGTCCTATACCGAGAACTTCCTCTCGATGCTGTTCAAGATGAGTGAGCAGAAGTACAACGCCGATCCGCGACTGGTCAAGGCCCTCGAGGTGCTGTTCATTTTGCATGCCGATCATGAGCAGAATTGCTCCACCAACGCAGTGCGATCGGTCGGTTCGAGCCAGGTCGATCCCTATTCCTCGGTCAGCGCCGGCATCGCCGCCTTGTATGGCCCGCTCCACGGCGGCGCCAACGAAGCCGTACTCAAAATGCTGAGGCGCATTGGCACCAAGGACAAGATCCCGGCGTTCATCGAAGGCGTCAAGGCCGGCAACGAGAAGCTCATGGGCTTCGGCCACCGGGTCTACAAGAACTTCGACCCGCGCGCCACGATCATCAAGAAGGCCTGCGACGACGTCTTCGAGGTCACGGGTGTGAGCCCGCTGCTCGAGATCGCCCAGGAACTCGAAGCGATCGCGCTCGCAGACGATTACTTCATTTCCCGCAAGCTCTATCCCAACGTCGACTTCTATTCGGGCCTCATCTATGAAGCGCTGAAGTTTCCGCCGGAGATGTTTACCGTGTTGTTCGCGATTCCTCGCACGGCCGGTTGGCTTGCACAGTGGCGCGAACTCGTTGACGACAAGGACCAGAAGATCGCTCGCCCGAAGCAGATCTACACCGGCGACCGTCAACTCACCTTCGTGCCGGCTTCCGAGCGCTGGAAGTAAGTAGTCAGTCGACGACGGTCTTGAGGCCGGCGAAATTCTTGGTGATCGTGAACTACTACAGGACTTCGCCGACCCGCTTGTTTTCATGGCCCTCATCGTGCTCCCCCAGCGCGACACTGGCCCCGGCTGCGCGACGAGAAACTGATGTCGCCGTCGATCAGTCGGCGGTCCGCCCAATAACCTGGAGAAAGACCTTGAGCATCTGCTCGACGGCATAGTCACGCTCAACGACACCCTCAGCGACATGAGGGGCGAACCTGTCGTTCATCCCGGCACCCATCATGGCGACCGTCTCGGCCGACGCATCCAGGCTGGCAAGTCCTCGATCGGCACAGCGCTCGAGGTAACGCGCGGTTCTCAGGACGGTCTGGCGACGTATGCCTCGCCACAGCTGATTGATGTCCTTGTCGGCGATCGCCTGATGGTCGAGGACCGTCATGAGGGCAAGGTTGTTGACCGTCACGTCCAAGGTCGCGCCGATCGTTGCCCGCAGCACCTCCAAGACGGCATCATCATCGATATCGCCGAGCTCCTGGGCCCGGAGATAGTCGACGCGCACCTGTTCGGCCAAGACGGCGAACACCTGGGTCTTCGAAGCGAAATAGACGTAGAAGGTGGCCCGACTGACGTCTGCCTCGCGCGTAATTTCGCTGATCGTTGCGGTACCGAAGCCCTTGCGCTCGAACACTGTTCTGGCGGCGACGAGCAATTGCCGGCGACGCTCCGTGTCGGCGCGATCGACGGTCTCGCGTACGGCCCATCCCTTGGTCTCCATGCCCCCAGCATAGTGATTGACACTCGTGCCAACGCGTGTACGCTATTGACGCCACTGTCAATGCCCGCCTGGAGGCCTCATGAAGCTGCTCATCGCCAACCGCGGAGAAATCGCCCTGCGCGTCCATCGCGCCGCAGCCTCCCTGGGCTGGGAGACGGTTGCGGTCTACGTCGAGCAGGATGCCGGCTCGGCGCACATCGAGGCCTGCGATGAAGACTTTCTCCTCCCGGGCTCGGGTGTTCAGGGCTATCTCGACATCGAGGCCATGATCCGGATCGCACGCGAATCGGCCAGCGATCTCGTGCATCCCGGATATGGATTCCTCAGCGAGAACCCTGATTTCGCCCAGGCCTGCGCCGATGCCGGGCTCATCTTCGTGGGGCCTTCGCCGTCGGTTCTCGAGCTCTTCGGCGACAAGTACCGGGCCCATACCTGGGCACGCGAGTGCGGCGTCCCGGTCCTGGACGCGACCATCGCACCGACCTCGCTCGAAGCAGCACGTGAGTTCTTCGCCCGCAGCCGGTCCGGGGTCATGGTCAAGGCTGTGTCCGGCGGCGGTGGCCGGGGCATGCGGGCGGTGACCGATCCGCTCGAACTCGACAATGCCTACCAGCGTTGCCGTTCCGAGGCGTTGCGAGCCTTCGGCCGCGATGAGGTGTTTCTTGAGGCGTTGATGCCCCGGGCAAAGCACGTCGAAGTGCAAATCATCGGCGACGGCACGGGGCAAGTCGTCCACGTCGGCGAGCGCGAGTGCAGCATCCAGCGACAGAACCAGAAGCTGATCGAATGGGCGCCCAGCCCCGTGCTCGACGATGCCCAGCGCCAGGTCCTGACCGAGTCTGCCGTGCGGCTCACGCAGTCCATCGGCTATTCCGGACTGGCGACCGTTGAGTTCCTCGTCAACGCCGATAGTCTGACCCGACCCGAGCTCGACTACGTCTTCATCGAGGTCAACCCGCGTATCCAGGTCGAGCACACTGTGACGGAGCAGACCTTCGGCATCGACCTCGCCAGTCGGCAGCTCGAGATCGCCGCCGGAGCCACCTTCGACGATCTCGGCCTCACCCAAGCAACCATCGGAACGCCCGATTCGTTCTCGATCCAGTGCCGGGTCAATACCGAAACGGTCGGCCCCGAGGGGATCGCCTATTCGACGTCGGGATCCCTGACGGCCTTTGCCGCACCCACGGGCCCTGGCGTTCGTGTGGAAACCCACGGCCGCACCGGCATGGTCGTCGATGGGAGCTTCGACTCCCTGCTGGCCAAGGTCATCACCACGGCCCCGACCTTCGCAGAGGCAGCCCAGGCAGCCGATACCGCATTGGCCGGCTTCGAGATCGAGGGAGTGAAGACGTCGGTCGACCTCGTCCGCAGCGTGCTGGCACGACCCGAATTCATATCCGGCGAGGTCACGACAACCTTCCTGACCGACAATCTCGACGCCCTCATCGGGACGGTCGACAACCCCCGCACCGAGATGTCGGAGGTCCTCTCCTCACCACTCGCCGGAACCGTGGTCAGCGTCGAGTGCGCTGCCGGTGACACCGTGCCGGCACGATCGACCCTCCTCGTGATCGAGGCGATGAAGATGGAGCACACGATTTCCGCGCGCGTGCCCGGCGTCGTCGACCGGGTCGACGTCGCCCTCGGCGACACCGTCGGCGAGGGCCAGACCCTGATCCACATGAGCCCGACCGGAGAAGATGCGTCCGCCGAGATCGTCGAGAGCACCGACCTCGACCACATGCGTGCCGATCTCGCCGACATGATCGATCGCCATGACAAGACCCTCGACAAGGCGCGGCCCCATGCGGTCGCGAAGCGCCACGCCTCGGGTCATCGAACTGCGCGAGAGAATCTCGACGATCTGTGCGATGCCGGCTCCTTCATCGAGTATGGGGCCCTGCCAGTCGCGGCTCAACGCAGCAGGCGTGGCATCGACGATCTCCTGGCGAACACGCCTGCCGACGGAATCGTCACCGGACTCGCACGCGTCAACGGCGACGATCACCCTGATCAGAGCGAGTGCGTCGTCCTTGCCTACGACTACATGGTGTTGGCAGGAACACAGGGCTACTTCAATCACAAGAAGACCGATCGCATGCTGCGCCTCGCCGCGAAGAAGAAGGTCCCCGTCTTGTTCTTTGCCGAAGGCGGCGGAGGGCGCCCCGGCGACAGCGACACCTCCGATCTGATTGCCGCCGCCCTGGACACGCCCACCTTCGGCATCATGGGTGCTCTGAGCGGCCTCGTCCCGACCGTCGGCGTCCTGACCGGCCGGTGTTTCGCCGGCAATGCCGCCCTCCTCGGTTGCTGTGACGTCATCATCGGAACCCGTGATTCGACCTTGGGAATGGCGGGCCCGGCCATGATCGAAGGCGGCGGGCTTGGCTCCTACACCCCCGAAGAGGTTGGCCCGATGTCGGTGCAGGCGCCCAATGGCGTCGTGGACATTCTCGTGGAATCCGATGAGGAGGCCGTACAAGCCGCCAAGAAGTACCTCTCGTACTTCCAGGGCACTCAGCCGACCTGGACGGCCGATGATCAGCGCCATCTTCGCCACGTCATTCCCGAGAACCGATTGCGGGTCTATGACATCCGAGTCGTCATCGAAAAGCTCGCAGATGATAACTCCGTGATGGAGCTTCGCAAGGACTTCGCCGCCGGCGCGATCACGGCGCTGGTCAGGATCGAAGGGCGCGCCATGGGCGTCGTGGCGAACAACCCGGCACACCTCGGCGGGGCGATCGATACCGATGCGGCCGACAAGATGGCTCGCTTCCTCCAGCTGTGCAACGCCCATGGCCTCCCTGTCATTTCCTTGTGCGACACGCCGGGATTCATGGTCGGGCCCGATGCCGAGAAGTCGGCGACAGTCCGTCACTTCAGCCGACTCTTCGTGATCGGCGCCCACCTCTCCGTCCCGATGATCACCGTCGTGCTGCGCAAGGGCTACGGACTCGGGGCACAAGCCATGGCGGCCGGTGGCTTTCGGGAGACCATCGCGACGATTGCGTGGCCGACCGGCGAGATCGGACCGATGGGTCTCGAGGGCGCCGTGACACTTGGCTATGCCAAGGAGCTTGCAGCGATTGCCGACGACGCCGAACGTACGATGCGCTTCAACGAACTCGTTGCGCAGCACTACGAGTCCGGCAAGGCCATCAACGCCGCCATGACATTCGAGCTCGACGACGTCATCGACCCCGCCGAGACCCGCACCTGGATCACGACCACGATGAGCAGCCCCCGTACTCCCGAGGCACCGGTTCACAACTACATAGACACCTGGTGAGTCCGACCCACCAGCCGAACTGCATCAAGGAGAATTCATGGACTTGACGACGTACGCCGACCAGCTTCGAGAGCTGCAGAACCGTTCACGACCTGCCGGCACACCTTCGGAGGTCACCTACCCGCTCGGCGAGATCACGATTCCGCGCCACGTGGAGCACTGGGCCGCCACCAACCCCGAGCGAAAGGCGATCGTCTTCGAGGACCGGACGGTCACGTACGCCGAGCTGGATCAGCAACATCGACGCCTCGCCGGTTGGCTCTCCGCCCAAGGCGTGGAATCCGGCGACCGCGTTGCCGTCCACCTGTCGAACTCCATCGAGTTCGTCGTCGCCTTCCTCGCGATCCTGCGGGTCGGGGCCGTCCATGTGCCGGTCAATCCGATGTTCCAGGCCGCGGAGCTGGCCCATGAGATCACCGATGCCGAACCCAGCCTCATCATCACCTCGGATTCGCTGGCTGGGATCCTCGACAATGCCGCCGATCACTTCGGCCCTGTTGCCCGGTTGATCATCGGCTCCGATGAATGGGCAACAGCGCTGTCCCATGACGCGTACGTCGACTGCGCCGACGACCTCGATGCCCTTGCTGCGCTCAACTACACCGGCGGCACGACCGGACTGCCGAAGGGCTGCTGTCACTCTCAACGGCACATGCTCTACACCGTGGCGAGCTCGACGGGAGCCAGCGCGATCGAACCGGATGGACACTTCGTGGGTCTGTGCTACCTGCCAATCTTCTGGATCGCCGGCGAGGACTTGGGCATCCTGTTCCCGCTGGTCCTCGGCGGCACCACCGTCCTGATGCCGCGCTGGAACGCCCCGCTCGTCATCGATGCGATCGAGCAACACCGAGTCACGTTGATGGTCGGCACGGTCGAGAACTACCTCGAATTGATGGAGCTGCCCGGCGTGGCATCGCGTGACTTGAGTTCGCTCACCGATCCTCAGGCCGTGTCGTTCGTCCGCAAGATGACCCCGGAGGTTCGCCGCCAGTGGTCCGAAGTCGCGCCCGGCCCACAGTTGCGCGAGTCGGCCTACGGCATGACCGAGACGCACACCATGGATTGCGTGCCCTACGGCTTCGCACAGGGAGATCACGACCTCCTGGCCGAACCAGTCTTCTGCGGGCTACCTGTTCCCGGGACCGATGTCGCGGTCGTGTCGTTCGAGTCCGGTGAGCCTCTGCCGCTCGGCGAGGTTGGCGAGATCATCGTCAGGAGTCCTTCGGTGACCACCGGCTACTGGCGCAATCAGAGCGCGACCGATGCGCAACTGCGTGACGGTTGGATCCACACCGGTGACAACGGCCGAATCGACGAACTGGGCTGTCTGCACTACTTGGGCCGGGAGAAAGAGATGATCAAGGTGAAGGGCATGAGCGTGTTCCCAGCCGAGATCGAGATGCTGCTGAGCCAGCACCCTAAGGTCAGTTCCGTTGCCGTCGTTCCCGCCGATGACGCCGAACGTGGCCAGATGCCTGTCGCCTTCGTTATCGCCAAGAACAACGGCGATCTCGAGTCCGCTGAGCTCGAGGCGTGGGCGCGAGACAACATGGCGATCTACAAGGTCCCCCGGGTCTCGGTCGTCGACGCATTTCCGATGACCGACACCGGCAAGGTTCGCAAGCATGAGCTGGCGTCGGCCGCCAACGACCTTGCGGCCGGACGGTAGTCAGCAGGAGCGAAGGGCCCCCGACCATGCCTGGTCGGGGGCCCTTTGGGGTTGGTCAGGAAGCCGCGCTTCGCACGGACTCCTGATGCGTCTCCACCTGCGTGAGCAGGCTGACGATCACGGTGGTGAGAATCGACACCGGCAGGCCGACCAGCACCTCGGACGACACCGGCATGTCGAACATCTGAAACCCAATCGCGAAGGACCCGGCACCCGCGACCAGCCCGCTGCTGGCTCCCGCCGACGTCGTTCGTGGCCACCAGATGCCGAGCACCATGGGTGCGAAGCATGAGGCGGCGAGCAGGCCCACTGCAGCGGTGTACAGAACGATGAGGAGTTCTGGCGGGTTCATGGCAAGAGTCGTACAAACCAGACCGATCACCCACGTCGCGATGCCTGCCACCCGAACGACCTGCTTCTCCGACGCATCCGGACGCAGCAAAGTGGAGTAGATGTCATGCGCGATCGCTGAGTTGCAGGCCATGAGAAGACCCGCCGTCGTCGACATGATCGCCGCAAGAACCGCGGCCGCGACGACACCCTGCATCAACGGGTTCAGGACGGTTTCGGCCAGCGCGAAGAAGATGGCGTCGGGGTTCGTCAGATCGACGTCGGTCAGTAGAACTGCCGCCGCCGGGGTGAGTACGAAAGCGATCAACAGCATCATCGCAGCGAAGATCAGCATCGCCACGTTGAGCGAGATACGGGCCGAGCGAACGCTGCGAGCCGAGTAGACCCGCATGATGACGTGGGGCAGAACTGATATCGCGGCAACCCATGTGACGAATCCGCCGATGTAGGACGTGATGGGCAAAGCCGAGAAGGTTCCCAACGCCGGAAAGTTGTCAGTCGCCTGGGAAAACGCCGTGCCATAACCATCGAGTGCAGAGAATGCAGCGACCGCGAAGCCCACGACGGCGGCGAACATAAGGATGCCCTGGAAGATGTCATTCCATGTCACAGAGAGGAAGCCGCCGATCGCCACATAGGTGACGAAAACGATGCCGGCTCCCCACAAGCCCACCTTGTAGTCCACGTCGAGGACATAGGACGCCACGATGCTCGCGCCCTTGAGCTGGGCAACGATGTAGGCAGAGCTGGCGATGACGATGAGAGCCGGCACCGCCCAGGCCATCAGACGGCTGTCGAACCGTCCGCGGAAATAATCGGTCACGGTGTAGCGACCCAGTTGGCGAAGCGGACGTGCGACGAAGATCGAAGCGACAACGAAACCGACCGGCGCGCCGGCGAGGAGCGCCGAACCGTAGGGCCACCCGAGCGCCAGTCCCGTTCCCACCGTGGCGAGGACCGAGCCGCCGCTGGCCAGCGACGCGAGGAACGCCCAGGAGTTGGCAAACGTACCGAGGGTACGTCCGGCGACGAAGAACTCGTCGGTCGACCCCTTGACTCTGCGTCTGGCCATGATGCCGACCACGACGAGGACGGCGAAGTAGAGAAGGACAATTGCCATTGCCATGGGTCAGTCCTCCACATCTGACTTGAGCGCGACGACCAGACCGGTTGCGGGCGCAAGGACCATCAGCGCAAACATCAGCCAGGCGAAAAGGCTTACGTTCGCGACCATGACGTCATGCGTCCAGGGCAGAAATATGACGAATGCGTAGACAGCGATCCCGACGAGGATCGCCACCTCCGACCGGGGCATTCGTTGTTGGGGCATGGGTGACTCCTTCTTGTATTGACATTGACGTCAATGCCAATAGGTCACAGTACAACGAGACGTGCGCCACATCAATGGGCTGAGGTCAATTTCTGGTGACCACTGTGTGGCCGAGCCTGTGCTGGCCTTACCGTTGATGCGTGCGTTTCCGACTCGACATTTCCTATGACGGCACCGACTTCAGCGGTTGGGGCGTCCAGCCGCAATTGCGCACCGTCCAGGGCGAGATCGAGAACGCCCTCTGCACGATCCTGCGACTCAAGGAGCCTTCGCGCCTTACCGTTGCCGGCCGCACCGACACCGGCGTACACGCACGCGGCCAGGTCGCCCACGTCGATCTTGCAGATGACATCGATGCCAGTTATTTATGTCGGAGACTGCGCAATCTACTGTCCAAGGACATCCAGATCCGCGACGTGCAGCCTGCTGCCGAAGGCTTCGACGCCCGCTTCTCGGCCTTGGAACGGCACTACATCTACCGGATCTGCGATGAACCTGTCGGCCCCGACCCATTGTCACGCGGGTTTGTCCTGCACCATTTTCGCCGACTCGATGTCACCGCCATGAACTATGCGAGTCAGCATCTCCTCGGCCAACACAATTTCGCCGCTTTCTGCAGGCCGCGGGTCGGCGCGACGACCATACGCACGCTCCTCAACCTTTCCAGCGTCCGCCGAGACGACGGGATTATCGAGACGACGGTGGTCGCCGACGCGTTTTGCCACACCATGGTGCGTTCGCTGATGGGAGTGATTATGGTCATCGGCGCCGCGAAGTATGAGCCGCGCTGGGCGGCCTCCGTCCTCGAAGCCCAGATCCGCCGGCCCGATCTGGAAGTCATGCCGGCGCACGGATTGACCCTCGAAAGTGTGCTCTACCCGCCGGATGCAGAGCTGGCCGCGCGGGCCCAGGTGTCGCGTACCGTCCGTACGATCTAAACGGGCTCCCCTGCGACAATGAACACCATGACTTCGAACGGGACGCGGCGGCCGTGAACGACCACTATTTCAGCGGCGAACCCAAGGTCGCCGACAAGCGCCGCGACGTATCAGTAAAGATTTGGGACCACAACTACGTCATGTCGACGGCGAGCGGCGTCTTCGCCCGCGAAGGTCTCGACAAGGCCACCGACGTACTTCTGGGCAACAGCGCGCCCCCGACCGGAGGTTTGACCCTGCTCGACCTCGGTTGTGGTTGGGGGCCCATCGCCTGCGCATTGGCCTCAGAAAACCCGATGGCCACTGTCTGGGCCACTGACACCAACGAGCGCGCACTGGACCTGACGCGGGCAAACGCGCATCGACTCAATGCCGACGTCCATGTCGCCTTTCCCGACGAGGTGCCAGCCCATCTGGCATTCGACGAGATCTGGACCAACCCGCCGATACGTATTGGCAAGCAGGCCCTGCATGAACTCCTGTTGCGCTGGCTCCCAAGGCTCAAACCGGGCGGAGTTGCGCGACTCGTCGTCGGCAAGAATCTTGGTTCGGACTCATTGCAGGCGTGGCTGATCGAGCAGGGTTGGCCAACCGAACGTCAGATCAGCGAAAAGGGATTCCGGGTTCTTGTGGTCACGTCACCCAGCAGAGCCTGACGTCCTTCGCGGCACGTTCGGGCGGCACATTCGGGAAAGGCGAAACGCCCGCTCCCCCGGTGAGGGGAACGGGCGTTTCAGTTGAAGCATTTCGACGTGAGCCGAAGGAGCTACTTGACTTCCTTGGCAGGTGCCTCGGGAGTCTCCTCGACTGCCTCGTCCAACGTTTCGGCCGCGGCCTCCACGTCGGCGGACGTGGTCGGCTCGGCTTCGGCGTCGTCGGCTGGCATGCCGGGGATGACATCGGTCTCCACTGGAGCTTCGACGGCTGCAGGCTTGACGGCCTTTTGCTCCGCATCCGCTGGCGAGGCTGCTGCGCCCTGTGTGGCGAATTCCTTGGCTTCCACGATCTCGATCACGGCCATGGGGGCGTTGTCGCCCTTGCGGGGCGCGATCTTGGTGATGCGTGTGTAACCACCGGGACGACTTGCCATGGCGGGGCCGATCTCGGTGAACAGCGTGTGCAGAATGCCCTGGTCACGGATGACCTTGACGACGAGGCGGCGGTTGGCCACCGAGTCGATCTTGGCCTTGGTGATGAGGGATTCGGCGTACGGCCGCAGCCGACGGGCCTTGGCTTCCGTCGTGGTGATCCGACGGTGTTCGAACAAGTTTTGTGCGAGGTTGGCCAGGATCAGCCGTTGGTGCGCTGGGCTGCCGCCGAGGCGTGGGCCCTTAGTGGGGGTAGGCATTTCTTATCTCCAGATTCATACAAAGAAAGCGGGCAGGCTTAGTACTGCTCGTCCTCAGCGAAGCTCGCGTCGTCGTCATAAGCGTCAATGACTGTCGACGGGTCGAAACCGGCCGGGCTGTCCTTGAGCGCAAGACCCATCTCGGCCAGCTTGGCCTTGACTTCGTCGATCGACTTCGAGCCGAAGTTACGGATATCAAGCAGATCCTGCTCGCTGCGCGTGATGAGTTCACCCACGGTGTGGATGCCCTCGCGCTTGAGGCAGTTGTAGGAACGCACTGTGAATGCCAGATCCTCGACCGGAAGAGCGAGATCAGCGGCAAGCTGCTCGTCCACTGGCGACGGTCCGATGTCGATGCCTTCGGCTTCGACATTGAGTTCGCGTGCAAGTCCGAACAGTTCAACCAGCGTGCTGCCCGCAGATGCGATCGCATCACGGGGCAAGATCGACCTCTTGGTCTCGACGTCAATGACGAGCTTGTCGAAGTCGGTACGCTGCTCGACACGAGTGGCCTCGACCTTGTAGGTCACCTTGAGCACGGGCGAGTAGATCGAGTCGACCGGCATACGGCCGATCTCTTCGTCGCCGGACTTGTTCTGGACTGCTGAAACGTAGCCACGGCCACGCTCGACAACGAGTTCGAGTTCGAACTTGCCCTTGGAGTTGAGGGTCGCGATGTGCATGTCCGGGTTGTGGACCTCGACACCAGCCGGGGGCTGGATGTCGGCTGCGGTGACCGCACCGGCGCCGTCTTTGCGCAGGTACATAACGACAGGCTCATCGTTTTCCGAGGAAACCACGAGGTACTTCAGGTTCAGGATGATCTCGGTGACGTCTTCTGTCACTCCCGGGATCGTCGAGAATTCATGAAGCACGCCGTCGATCTTGATCGACGTGACGGCTGCACCGGGGATCGACGACAGCAGCGTGCGACGCAGCGAGTTGCCGAGGGTGTAGCCGAAGCCGGGCTCCAGGGGCTCGATGACGAACCGCGAACGGTAGTCGTCGATGACCTCTTCGGACAGGGTGGGGCGTTGAGCGATTAACACAGGTTGTTCCTTTCAGGCCGACCTCTATATGAAGGCCTCTTTGGGACGATCAGATCTTGGAGTAGTACTCCACGATGAGCTGTTCCTGGATAGGAACAACGATCTGCTCGCGTACGGGGGGCTGGTGAACCAGGATGCGGCCACGCTCGGGTGACGTGTCGAGCCATGCGGGAACGAGGTCCCTATCGTGGACTTCGCGAGCCACGATGAAAGGAGTCGTCTCGAGCGACTTCGGACGGACGTCAATGATGTCGTGCTTGGACACCTGGAACGACGGGATGTCGGTCTTGATGCCGTTGACGACAAAGTGTCCGTGCGAGACCAATTGACGTGCTTGACGACGCGTACGGGCGAAGCCTGCACGGTAGACGACATTGTCGAGGCGGCACTCGAGGATCTGGAGCAGGTTCGTACCGGTTTTGCCCGGACGACGCGAAGCGAGTTCGTAATATTTGCGGAACTGCTTCTCCAGCACACCATAGGTATAGCGCGCCTTCTGCTTTTCGATCAACTGGTTGCGGTATTCGCTCTCTTTGACACGACCGCGACCGTGCATTCCTGGGGGGTAGGGACGCTTTTCAAATGCAGCGTCACCACCAACGAGGTCGACGCCAAGACGGCGCGACTTCTTGGTAAGAGGACCGGTATAACGGGCCATGAGTCTTGCTCCTTAAAGCACTCTGCTGCTAACAGCAGGGGGGACGATCAGACGCGACGGCGCTTGGGCGGCCGGCATCCGTTGTGGGGGCTGGGGGTCACGTCGGAAATAGTTCCGACTTCAAGGCCGACTCCGCCGAGTGAGCGGATGGCAGTTTCGCGGCCCGAACCCGGGCCCTTCACGAAAACATCGACCTTTTTCATCCCATGCTCCATCGCCTGACGGCCAGCGGACTCGGCCGCCATACCTGCTGCGAAGGGTGTGGATTTACGCGAGCCCTTGAATCCGACGGTTCCGCCGGAAGCCCACGCGATGACGGCGCCCGCGGGATCCGTGATCGTGACGTGTGTGTTGTTGAACGTGCTCTTGATGTGGGCTTCGCCCTGAACAACGTTCTTCTTCTCTTTACGACGCACCTTCTTGGTGCCGGAGGTCTTAGGAGGCATCCGCTATCACTTCTTCTTTCCGGCAACGGTGCGCTTCGGACCCTTGCGGGTACGGGCGTTGGTTTTGGTGCGCTGACCGCGGACAGGAAGACCTGCGCGGTGGCGACGACCCTGGTAGCTGCCGATTTCCATCTTGCGGCGGATGTCGGCGGTCACATTACGGCGAAGGTCACCCTCGACCTGATAATTCGCTTCGATGTGGTCCCGGAGCAAGACAAGCTCATCGTCAACCAGATCGAATACGCGCTTGTCCGGGCTGATGCCGGTAGCGGCGAGAGTGGCTTCGGCGCGGGTGCGGCCGATTCCGAATACATATGTCAGTGCGACCTCGATGCGCTTATCGCGCGGGAGATCCACACCCATGAGGCGTGCCATCTGAGGCAATTCCTTTCGTTCGGCAACGGTATCGTCACCTGATGCATCCTGGCTGCCTCGAGAAACACTGGGGAATCTCTGCCGGGCCCCGGCCATTGCTCCGGGGGAAACACCTTGCATTTCACAAGGTGAGCGATCAGATGTTTTTCGCTAACTTGTTAAGAGGCTCTGCTTAACCTTGGCGCTGTTTGTGGCGCGGGTTTTCGCAAATCACCATGACAACACCGTGGCGACGAATCACCTTGCATTTGTCACAGATCTTCTTAACGCTCGGGTTGACCTTCATCGAGCTCTCTCATTTGTTGGGTTGGGCGATCCTGTGGCTGTTATTTGTAGCGATAGACGATGCGTCCACGCGAGAGGTCGTAGGGCGAAAGCTCAACGACGACCCGGTCCTCAGGGAGGATGCGGATGTAGTGCTGGCGCATTTTGCCGCTGATATGGGCCAAAACTTTGTGCCCGTTTGCCAACTCAACGCGAAACATCGCATTGGGCAAGGCTTCAACGACGGCGCCTTCCATTTCGATGACGCCTTCTTTTTTCGCCATAACCTCAACTTCTATCGCAGGGGTGTTACATCGACCGATTCGCGTGAGTCACACCCAGTCCGCTCGCGCGGCAGCCGCAGGGCATAAAAATACGAAACCTAATTAGGCCGACAGGAAAGTTTACGCCTACAGCGCCGTCAGACTCAAATCGGCCGACAGACTGGCCAGACTTCAGCTTTCCTCGGGGTTCAACTCGAGTTGCCTGTGCTCAGGACCATACCTGTCGATCAATCGGGACAGCACGATGGCTGTCTCGGTATGGTCGACGTTCGTCGTTTCGACCCGCACACGTTCAAGAGCACGCTCGAGATGCTGCACGTCCGAGGCGACGATCTGCAGAATCGCGTCGGCTGCGCCCGACACCGTCGCCGCCGCGTGAACCTCGGGGATCTGGATGAGGCATCGCCGCAGCTCTTCGGGCGACACCGTGCCCTTGCAGTGCAACTCCACGTACGCCTCGGTTGACCAGCCAACGTGGTCGGGATCGATGACGGCGGTGAAACCGCGGATGACCCCGGTGTGGAGGAGCCGGTCCATACGCCTCTTCACCGCTGGTGCCGACAAGCCGATCGCTTCGCCGATTGTCGCAAAACTGGCACGCCCGTCATCGAGCACGCAACCTATGAGCTTGCGGTCCAGATCGTCCATTTCCGCCGTCCTTGCAAGAATAGTCTGTCAATCTCCAATATACGCAAGAAACCTCCGTATATACGGCCGGTTTCGAATTTGGTTGTGGCTCTTCCTGCCACCTAGCATTGAATAGTTGCACCCTTGCTTGAAGGGGCGGCACGAGCGAAGAGGGAAAATGACTGTTCTGGACACCGTCGCTGTCGATCGCACGGCACGCAAATCACGACTGCGCCACTATCTGATGTGTCCGCCGACCCACTTTTCCGTCACCTATGCGATCAACCCCTGGATGAACCCAGATATCCCGGTCAACCATGATCTTGCAGAAATCCAGTGGGACGTCTTGCGCCACACCTACCTGAGCCTGGGACACACCGTCGATCTGATCGATCCCGAACCCGGACTGCCAGACATGGTTTTTGCCGCCAACGGTGGACTTGTTGTCGGCGGTCGTGCCTACAGCGCGAAGTTCCGTTATGAACAACGCCAGGGGGAGAGTCAGGCCTACCGCAATTGGCTCAAAGCCGCCGAGATCCATGCGGTCGATCCGATCGAGACCAATGAGGGCGAAGGCGACTTTCTGACGCTTGGCGCCATGATTCTCGCAGGCAGCGGATTCCGCACCAACATCTCTGCCCACATCGAAGCGGCGGCAGCGATCGACCGCCCCGTGGTCTCCCTCGAACTCGTCGATCCGCGCTTTTATCATCTCGACACCTGTCTCGCTGTTCTCGACGATGGCAACGGAGCAGCACCCGCAGACATCGCCTATTATCCGGCCGCGTTCAGCCCGCACAGCCAGCGGACTCTTCGTGACTTGTTCCCGAATGCCGTCATCTGCAGCGAAGCCGATGCGCTCGCATTCGGCCTCAACGCCGTCAGCGACGGGCACCACGTGGTCCTGCCTACTGCTGCGATCGGTCTCGGTGAGCAACTGCGCGGCCGGGGCTACAACCCGGTTCCGGTCAACCTCGGCGAATTACTCAAGGCCGGCGGCAGCGTCAAATGCTGCACGCTGGAACTTCACGTTTAGGCTGCTGTGTGCGGGCCTGCCCTGTTGCCCCGATCCCATGTTCAGGCCGATTGCCGCCGCGACGGCGACGACAACGAGCCCGCTGATGGTGGCAAGCAGCTTCGTCCTGGTCGTCCTCATGTCCTCGACCCGTGCCAAGCTGCGAGTTAATGCTGCCGGCTATCAAGATCACTGTTGTCGGCGGGATCCTTCAACATCCGCCTCGTCCGCTACCCGTGCTTCCGTCCTGCGTCGCCGGTACTTTGCCTAACGTCCACCGAAGGGGATGCCCAGCTCCTCGAGCTTGGCTTCGCCGCCGTCGAGCGCCGTGAGGATCCAGGTGCCTTGGTCGGTGAGTGTGAACGAATGCTCGAAATGCGCAGCCCACGTGCCGTCGGCCGTGACGACTGTCCAGTCATCGGCAAGAGTGCGTGAATCGGCAGTACCGAGGCTCACCATCGGCTCGACCGCCAGGGCGAGTCCCTTGACGAGTTTCGGTCCGCGGCCCGGTCGCCCGTAATTGGGGACATTGGGCGGTTGGTGCATCGCGGTGCCGATGCCATGACCGGTGTAGCCCTCGACGATGCCGTAATCGCCTTCACCTTCGATGTATGTCTCGATCGCATGGCTGATGTCGGAGACACGCCCACCGAGGGAGGCGGCGGCAATGCCGCGCCACATCGACTCTTCGGTCACGCGCATGAGTTCGGTGACTTCGGCGGGCACTTCGCCGATCGCGACCGTAATCGCCGCGTCACCGTGCCAACCATCGACAATGGCGCCGCAGTCGATCGAGATGATGTCCCCGTCATTGAGGACGCGGGCACCCGGTATGCCGTGGACAACTTCGTCATTGACCGACGTGCAAATAACACCCGTGAAGCCGTGGTAACCCAAAAAGTTGGACGTCGCGCCCAGCGATCGAATGTTGTCGTGCGCGATCGCATCGAGTTCGCCGGTAGTCATGCCCGCTGCCGCGCTGTGGCGCAACAACTCGAGGGTTTTACCCACCACGAGTCCCGCTCGGCGCATGATCTCGATTTGCGCAGGAGTCTTGATCTCAATCCCGCGCTCAAACATCAGTGCTGCCCAACATCAGCGCGGGAGTGCCTTTTCGATGCGTTCAGACACTTCGTCGACATCGCCGATGCCATCGACCTCGATGAGCAGTCCGCGATCGCCATAAACCTTGATCAGCGGCGCAGTCTCGGCCGTGTAGACATCTTGGCGATGACGGATGACTTCTTCGGTGTCGTCGGCGCGACCACTGGTTTCGGCTCGCTTGAGCAACCGGCCAATCAGTTCTTCTTTGTTGACTACGAGTGAAAGCACGCCGTTGAGCTCCGAACCGAGCTCTTCCAGAATGCTGTCGAGTTTGTCGACCTGATCGAGAGTGCGGGGATAGCCGTCGAGGATGAACGCCTTGAGCGCGTCGTCCTGGGCAAGGCGGTCCTTGACCATGGCGTTGGTGACCTCATCGGGAACATACTCGCCGGCATCCATGAACCCCTGAGCCGTTTTGCCGAGTTCGGTCTGTTCGGCCACATTCGACCGGAAAATGTCACCAGTCGAAATGTGCGCAGCGCCCGCGCGTTCGGCGAGCCGAACCGCTTGAGTGCCTTTACCTGCACCGGGAGGGCCCATGATGAGAAATCGCATCAGCGGAGGAACCCTTCGTAATTGCGTTGCTGTAATTGGCTTTCGATCTGCTTGACGGTGTCAAGTCCGACGCCAACCAAAATCAAGATCGTCACACCACCGAAGGGGAAATTCTGATTCGCGTTAAGAAGCACGATCGCCGCCATCGGGATCAACGAAATCAGACCGAGGTAGAGCGCGCCAGGAGCGGTCACGCGGCTCAACACGTAGGAAAGATACTCCTGTGTCGGTCTACCGGCACGGATGCCGGGTATGAAGCCGCCGTACTTCTTCATATTGTCGGCAATTTCGACTGTGTCGAAGGTGATGGCCACGTAGAAGTAGGTGAAGAACACGATCAACAGGAAGAAGCTGATCATGTAGAGCGGATGGTCACCGACTACGAGGGTGTCACGGACCCACGCAGCCCATGGCGCAGTCGGGTTGAACTGCGCCGCCAGCGCCGGGAGATACATGAGGCTCGAGGCGAAGATGACCGGGATGACACCAGCCTGGTTGACCTTGAGCGGAATGTAGGTGGACGAACCGCCGAACTGCTTGCGGCCGACCATGCGCTTGGCGTAGTGGACGGGGATGCGACGTTGAGCCTGCTCCATGAAGATGACGCCGGCGACCACACCGAGTCCGAGGATCACCACAATGATGAAGACTGTCAAGCCCTTTTGCTGCTTGATTGCCCACAGTGCACCGGGGAAGGTCGCGATGACCTGGGCGAAGATGAGGATCGACATGCCGTTGCCGACACCACGATCGGTGATGAGCTCGCCGAGCCACATGATGACCGCAGTGCCCGACACCATCACAAGGACGATGAGAAGGAACGCCGGAATACTGTCGTTACGGTAAAGCAAGTCGCCACAATCGGCGTTGCCGAAGAGTTGGCCGCTGCGGGCCAGACCAACGATGCCGGTCGCCTGCAGGACTGCGAGCCCGAGCGTCAGATAACGCGTGTACTGGGTGATCTTCGTCTGGCCGGCCTGTCCCTCTTTTTTGAGGGCCTCGAGGCGAGGAATGACGACGACAAGCAATTGCAAAATGATGCTCGCGGTGATGTAGGGCATAATGCCCAGCGCGAAAACCGTGAGTTGTAGAAGAGCGCCGCCGGAGAAGACGTTGATCAGCGCGAAGAGGCTGCCGTTCTCACCCGCCGAGGCGACCGCGAGACACTCTTTGACGTTGGCGACGTTGATGCCGGGGGCAGGCGTCGTCGAGCCCAATCGGAACAACACGATGACAAAGAGGACGAAAAAAATCTTGCGGCGCAAGTCCGGCGTTTTGAACACGTTAGCGGCGGCGCTGAACACTTGCGTTCTCCTCTGTGCACCTATGGTGCGGTATGTCTGATAACCGGGATATGCGGGCTTGGCGTCCGCCAGCGGAATCGTCTTGACGCCCCTGTGACCCTAACAGCCGACGCTCTGACACCCAGAAAGGTGGCCAAGGCAGGCCGCTCGCGGCCCGCCTTGGCGATGAACTAAACCTCGGTGATGCTGCCGCCGGCTGCTTCGATTTTGGTCTTGGCCGATCCGGAGAACTTGTTCGCCGCGATCTGCACCTTAACGGTGATTTCGCCTTGACCGAGGACCTTGACGGGACGGCCCTTGCGGACGGCACCGTTGTCTACCAAGGCCGCAATGTCAATCGCTCCACCCTTGGGGAAGAGCTCTTCGATACGGTCGAGGTTGACGACCTGGAATTCCTCGCGGAAGGGGTTTTTAAAGCCCTTCAGCTTGGGAAGACGCATGTGGATCGGAACCTGGCCACCCTCGAAACCGACGGGGACCTGGTAACGGGCCTTGGTGCCCTTGGTACCGCGACCAGCGGTCTTGCCCTTGGAAGCTTCACCACGACCCACGCGGGTCTTGGCGGTCTTGGCTCCCGGTGCGGGACGCAAGTGATGCAGTTTGAGCGCCATTAGTTGACCTCCTCGAATTCAACAAGGTGAGTAACCGTCGAGATCATCCCACGGATTTCGGGACGGTCCTCTTTGACGACGACGTCGCCTATGCGCTTGAGACCGAGCGAACGCAAGGTCTGGCGCTGATTGGGCTTACGGCCAATCGGCGAGTGCGTCTGACGAACCTGGAGTTGCGCCATTATGCCTTCACCCCGGCTTTCGCAGCTTCGGCCTCGGCAATGCCGAGCTTGCCCGCACGGATGAGAGCAGCCGGAGCCACTTCCTCCACGGTCAAGCCACGGCGCGCCGCGACCATTTCGGGCGACTCCAGTGAACGGAGTGCCGCGACGGTGGCGTGCACGATGTTGATGGCGTTGGACGAACCGAGCGACTTGCTCAGCACGTCGTGGATGCCGGCGGCCTCGAGTACGGCGCGCACCGGACCACCGGCGATAACACCGGTACCGGGTGCGGCAGGACGAAGGAAGACGACACCGGCAGCCTTTTCACCCTGTACGGGGTGCGGGATGGTGCCCTGGATGCGGGGGACGCGGAAGAAGGATTTTTTCGCTTCCTCTACGCCCTTGGCAATAGCCGTGGGAACTTCTTTGGCCTTGCCGTAGCCGACGCCAACCTGGCCATCTCCGTCACCGACGATCACCAGGGCGGTGAAGCTGAAGCGACGACCACCCTTGACGACCTTGGAGACTCGGTTGATCGTGACGACCTTTTCGACGTAGGCGGTCTTGTCCGCCGCGCCACGACCTCCGTCACGGCCACCACGACGCTCCCCGCCGCCACCACGACGCTGGGTTCCGCTCATTTGGAACTCCTCATATCGGTAATCATCATCAGTCTGGTCGTCATCAGAACGTCAACCCGCTTTCGCGAGCGCCCTCAGCGAGGGCGGCGACGCGTCCGGCGTACTTGTTGCCGGCTCGGTCGAAGACGACGGTGTCGACGCCTGCAGCCTTCGCACGATCGGCAAGAAGTTCGCCGACCTTGCGTGCCTTGGCAGTCTTGTCGCCGTCGAGGCTGCGCAGATCCGCTTCCATCGTCGACGCCGAGACGAGCGTGCGGCCCTCGAGGTCATTGACCACTTGAGCAACCATGTGCTTGCTCGAGCGAGTCACGACCAGGCGGGGGCGTTCAGCCGAGCCTTCGATCTTCTTGCGACCGCGCACCTGGCGACGAAGTCGCGATGCGGTGCGAGCCGCCGTGTGCTTGTTGTGCCTCAGTGAAATACCCATGGCTTACTTACCGGCCTTTCCGACCTTGCGGCGGACATGTTCGCCGACGTAGCGCACGCCCTTGCCTTTGTAAGGCTCCGGCTTACGCAGTTTGCGAATATTGGCGGCAACTTCGCCGACCTGCTGTTTGTCGATCCCGTGAACGGCAAACTTCGTTGGAGACTCGACCGAGAACGTGATGCCATCGGGTGCCTGCACGGGCACCGAGTGGCTGAATCCGAGGCTCAATTCGAGGGCCGAAGGGCCCTTGGCCAGAACACGGTAGCCGACTCCGACGAGTTCGAGTTTCTTTTCATAACCTTCGGTTACACCGACGACCATGTTGCTGATCAAGGTGCGTGACAGACCATGAAGAGCTTTGCTCATACGCTCGTCATTGGGACGCTCGACAGCGAGTACGCCGTCTTCGCCCTTCTTCACTGTGATGGGTTCGGCAACCATGTGGCCGAGTTCGCCCTTGGGCCCCTTGACCAGAACGTGTTGTCCGTCGATGGTGACCTCTACGCCGCCGGGAATGGTGACGGGGACTTTGCCAATGCGAGACATTGTCGTACCTCCCGTTACCAGATGTAGGCGAGGACTTCTCCGCCTACACCCTTGTTATTGGCCTGACGGTCGGTGAGGAGTCCCTGGCTGGTCGAAATAATCGCCACGCCAAGTCCGCCGAGCACCTTGGGCAGGTTGCTGGACTTTGCATAGACACGCAGGCCGGGCTTGCTGATGCGGCGGATGCCGGCAATCGAGCGTTCGCGGTGCGTGCCGTACTTCAAGGTGATCGTCAGTGTCTTGCTGACTTCGCCTTCTTTCGGCTCTGCCACGTCGAAGCTCGTGATGTAGCCCTCTTGCTTCAGGATCACGGCAACGCCGGCCTTCAGTTTTGAGTACGGCATCGACACACTGTCGTGATAAGCCTGGTTGCCGTTGCGGACACGCGTCAGCATGTCTGCGATCGGATCAGTCATTGTCATAGTTTTTTAGGCACTTTCCTGCGACGGTTTCGCGCTCACGGCGTGAGTCGACCTGTCGCGTTGTTGGGTTGCAGGTTCTTGGTTACCAGGAACTTTTCGTGACGCCGGGTAATTCACCGCGGTGAGCCATCTCACGAAGGCAGATACGGCAAAGACCGAACTTGCGATAGACGCTCTTGGGCCGGCCGCAACGCTGGCAACGCGTGTAACCGCGTACAGCGAACTTAGGCTTACGAGCTGCCTTGACCTTCAGACCAGTTTTTGCCATGGTCAGTTCTCCTTAAACGGGAAGCCGAGTTGTTTGAGGAACGCGCGTCCCTCTATATCATTCGTCGCCGTGGTCACGATGGTGATATCCATGCCACGCTGACGATCGACGTCGTCCTGATTGATTTCGTGGAACATCACCTGTTCGGTAAGGCCGAACGTGTAGTTGCCACGACCATCGAACTGCCTGGGTGACAATCCACGGAAGTCGCGAATGCGGGGAAGCGCGAGCGACAGGAGCCGGTCGAGGAATTCCCACATACGATCGCCGCGAAGCGTCACGTGGGCGCCGATCGGCATACCCTCGCGAAGCTTGAACTGTGCGATCGACTTTCGCGCCTTGGTCACTTGCGGCTTCTGGCCCGTGATCGCGGTGAGGTCGCGGAGCGCGCCCTCAATCAACTTGCCGTCGCGAGCTGCCTCGCCGACGCCCATGTTGACGACGATCTTGGTCAGGCCGGGAACCTGCATGACGTTTTCGTAAGCGAACTCTTCGCGCAGAGCCGGAAGGATCTCCTCGCGGTAGCGCGTCTTGAGGCGCGGCACTTCACGCGTCGTTGTGTCTGCCATTAGATCTCCTCTCCGGTTTTCTTTGCGATGCGCACACTGCGGTATGCCTTGTACGTTGATCCGTCGGGACGGGTCTTGGTGACCTCGTCACGGCGGAAGCCGATGCGGGTCGTGACCTTCTTGCCCTTGACCTCGACGATGAGCGCCACGTTCGACACGTGAATGGACGCCTCGCTCGTGATGATGCCGCCGGTGTTCGAGCCGCCGGTCTGGCCGGCCTTGATGTGACGCTTGATGCGGTTCACACCTTCGACGATCACGCGATCGGCATCGGTCACCACTTCGATGACCTTGCCCTCGACGCCTTTGTCCTTGCCAGCGATGACGCGGACCTGATCACCTTTTTTGATCGAGACTGTGCCTGATTTTTTTGGCATATCTCAAAGCACCTCCGGTGCAAGCGAAATAATGCGCATGAACTTCTTGTCGCGAAGTTCACGGCCGACCGGGCCGAAGATGCGCGTTCCGCGCGGGTCTCCGTCGGCCTTGAGGATTACGGCTGCGTTTTCGTCGAACTTGATGTAGGAACCGTCGGGACGACGGCGTTCCTTCACTGTTCGAACGACGACAGCCCGGACGACTTCACCCTTTTTGACGTTTCCGCCGGGGATGGCATCTTTCACGGTGGCGACGATCGTGTCGCCGATTCCCGCGTAGCGTCGACCAGATCCGCCGAGCACGCGGATGCAAAGGATTTCCTTCGCACCGGTGTTGTCGGCGACCTTGAGTCGCGACTCCTGCTGAATCATCGAGTATCTCCTACTTGGCTTTCTCGAGAATTTCGATGACGCGCCAGCGCTTGGTCGCCGACAACGGGCGGGTCTCCATGATCAGGACCCGGTCGCCGATGCCGGCCTCGTTGGCTTCGTCATGCGCCTTGAACTTGACGTTGCGCCGAAGAACCTTGCCGTAGAGCGGGTGCTTGACGCGTTCTTCCACGTTGACGACTACGGTCTTTTCCATCTTGTCGCTCACGACGAGACCTTCGCGGGTCTTGCGTGACGACCTGGAATCGGCCACTGCCGCGGTGGGCTGTTCGGTCACTTCTTCGTCCTTCTTGGTCGTCTTGCTCATGCGTCAACACCTTCGACTTCGATGATGCCGAGTTCGCGCTCGCGCAAGACCGTGTAGATCCTGGCGATGTCGCGGCGAACCGTGCGCAGTCGCGCATTATTCTCGAGCTGACCCGTGGCGTTCTGGAAACGCAGGTTGAACAGCTCTTCCTTCGCTTCGCGCAACTTCTCTGCCAAATCATCGGCAGTAAGTGCGCGCAATTCGGCGGCGGTGGTGATGGTAGCCATCAGAAATCACCATTTTCGCGAGTAATGAATCGTGCCTTCATCGGAAGCTTGTGGATAGCCAAGCGTGCCGATTCGCGCGCCACAGTCTCCGTCACGCCCGAAAGCTCGAACATCACACGGCCGGGCCTGACATTGGCAATCCACCACTCCGGCGAACCCTTGCCCGAACCCATGCGGGTTTCGGCAGGCTTCTTGGTCAGCGGGCGGTCAGGGTAGATGTTAATCCACACCTTGCCGCCACGCTTCATGTGACGCGTCATGGCGATACGAGCGGACTCGATCTGACGGTTGGTGACATAAGCGCCATCAACGGCCTGGACGCCAAAGTCGCCGAAGGCCAGATCGGTGCCACCCTTGGCGGCGCCTCGGCGCCTGGGGTGGTGCTGCTTACGGTGCTTGACCCTGCGAGGGATAAGCATCAGCTGTCCTCCCCAGTCTTCGTTGGCGCTGCTGCCACAGGTGCCTCTATCAAAGGTGCTGATGCAACCGGTGTTTCCGTTGCAGGAGCCTCGACCACAGCTGCCGGAGCGGCTGTCGTCTCTTCACGAGCGGGACGCTCAGGACGACGTGCACCATCGCGGCCACCGCGTGCGGGACGTGCACGACCAGGCGCAGCTGCACGCTTGGCGGCTTCGATTTCACGCTCGGCACGGGTGCGAGCGACTTCGCCCTTGTAGATCCACACCTTCACGCCGATGCGACCGAAGGTGGTCTTGGCTTCATAGAAGCCGTAATCCACATCGGCGCGGAGCGTGTGAAGTGGCACACGACCTTCGCGGTAAAACTCCGAGCGAGACATTTCGGCGCCACCAAGACGACCCGAGCACTGAATACGGATGCCTTTGGCACCGCTGCGCATCGTGGTCTGCATGGCCTTGCGCATCGCACGGCGGAATTGCACGCGGCCCGAAAGCTGCTCGGCGACGCCCTGCGCGACGAGTTGTGCGTCGACTTCGGGGTTTTTGACCTCGAGGATATTGAGCTGGACCTGCTTGCTGGTGAGCTTTTCGAGGTCGCCGCGGATGCGGTCTGCCTCTGCTCCACGGCGGCCGATCACGATGCCAGGTCGAGCGGTGTGGATGTCGACGCGCACGCGGTCACGCGTACGTTCGATCTCCACGCGGCTGATGCCGGCGCGGTCCATGCCCTTGGTGAGCATCTTGCGGATCTGCACGTCTTCACCGACGTAGCTCTTGTAGAGCTTGTCGGCATACCAACGGCTCTTGTGATCCGTGGAGATGCCCAATCGGAACCCATGGGGGTTGATTTTCTGTCCCACTAGCGGTTCCCACCCTTCTTCGTAGTCTTGGTGACGGCGGCGGCCGGCTGTACAACCACAGTGATGTGGCTGCTGCGCTTGAGGATGCGGTTGGCCGCACCCTTGGCGCGCGGGCGCCAACGCTTCATAGTCGGGCCTTCGTCAACCTGAACCTTGCTGATGACCAGCGTGGAGCGGTCCAAGCCTTCGGTCGTCTCGGCGTTGGCAGCGGCGCTGTCAACGAGTTTGTATACGTTCTCAGCTGCCGCTTGCGGGGCGAACTGGAGCAACGCAAGCGCTTCGTCGACATCGAGTCCGCGAACCAGGTCGACAACGCGTCGAGCCTTCTGCGGCGTAATGCGGACAAAGCGAGCCACGGCGAATGCTCCGGGTTGATCACCCAGGAGGCTTTCGCGGCGGGCACTGACGCCCTGTCGTTCCTGGGCACTCATCGTCTCTTAGCCTTTCGGTCGTCCTTCTCGTGACCGCGGAAGGTACGAGTGGGAGCGAATTCGCCCAACTTGTGACCGACCATCGAGTCGGTGATGTAGACCGGTACGTGCTTGCGTCCGTCGTGCACGGCGATCGTGTGTCCGATGAAGGACGGCAAGATCATCGAGCGACGGGACCAGGTCTTGATCACGGTGTGGGTTTCCGCTGCGTTTTGTACGTCGACCTTCTTTTCCAGATGGCCGTCGACGAACGGTCCCTTTTTCAAACTGCGTGGCATTATTCAGGCCCCTTCTCAGCGCTTGCCGGACTTGCGGCGGCGGACGATCATCTGGTCGCTGGCCTTGCGCTTGCGCGTACGACCTTCGGGCTGGCCCCACGGCGAGACCGGGTGACGTCCACCGGAGGTCTTGCCCTCGCCACCACCGTGCGGGTGGTCGACGGGGTTCATGGCGACACCGCGGACGCTCGGGCGGATGCCCTTCCAGCGGTTACGGCCGGCCTTGCCCCAGTTGATATTGGACTGTTCGGCGTTGCCGACCTCGCCGATGCTTGCGCGGCAGCGGACGTCGACATAGCGCATTTCGCCCGAAGGCAGACGCAATTGCGCCTTGTTGCCCTCTTTGGCGACGAGCTGAACCTTGGCTCCGGCAGATCGGCCCATCTTGGCGCCGCCTCCGGGGCGGAGTTCAATCCCGTGGAGCAGCGTGCCCACCGGGATGTTCCGCAACGGCAGGTTGTTGCCGGGCTTGATGTCGGCGGCCGGACCGGCCTCGACGCTCATGCCTTGCTTCAGACCCTCAGGAGCGATGATGTAGCGCTTCTCGCCATCGGCATAGTGCAGAAGAGCGATGCGTGCGGTGCGGTTGGGGTCGTACTCGATGTGAGCGACCTTCGCAGGCACGCCGTCCTTATCCCAGCGACGGAAGTCGATGATGCGGTAGGCACGTTTGTGTCCACCGCCCTGGTGACGTGTGGTGATTCGGCCCTGGTTGTTGCGTCCACCCTTTTTGGGGAGGGGACGTGTCAGGGACTTCTCCGACGTCGTACGCGTGATCTCGGCGAAGTCGGCAACAGAGGAGCCACGACGGCCCGGGGTTGTCGGCTTGTATTTGCGAATTGCCATAGTTTATTCAGTCCTCGTCTCAGGCGCTCGGGCTCGAGAAGATGTCGATGGTCTGACCGGCTGCAACACTCACGATGGCGCGCTTGGTGTCTTTGCGCTTACCTTCGCCCGTACGGGTCCGGCGAACCTTGCCCTTGCGGTTGATCGTGTTGACCGAAGTGACCTTGACGCCGAAGATTTTCTCCACGGCGATCTTGATCTCGGTCTTGTTGGAGTCCGGGTGCACCACGAACGTGTATTTGTTGTCGTCGAGCAAGCCGTAGCTCTTCTCACTGACAACGGGTGCGATCAGGACGTCGCGATGGTCCTTGTGAATAATGCTCACTTGCCCTCCTCCTTGGCCGCGCTCTTCTTGGCTGGAGCCTTTTTGGCCGCCGGAGCCTTTTTAGCCGTTGCCTTCTTGGCAGCAGATGCCTTTTTAGCGGTTGCCTTCTTGGCAGCAGGTGCCTTTTTAGCGGTGGGCTTGTCAGCAACAACTGCCTTCTTGGCGGCCGCTGTCTTGGCCGGCGCCTTCTTCGCAGCCGCTGTCTTGGCAGTCGCCCTCTTGGCTGGCGCCTTCTTGGCGGCGGACCTCGCGGCACCCTTTTCGACTACTTCGGTGGCGGCCTTGCTCAGCTTGATGGTGTCGGCGCCTTCGGCAGAGCGCGCAGCGACGAAGCCGTCATACGCAGCCTTGGTGAAGACGACGTCATCGCTGAGGAGCACGTCGTAGGTGTTGAGCTGATCGAACGGCAACAACACCAAGTCGTGGATGTTGCGCAAACTCATCGGCGTGACCGTGTCTGCGCGGTCGATGACCACGAGGATGCGGGGACGCTGGGTGAGCTGCGACAGTGCCGCGAGAGCGCCTTTTGTCGAGGGCTTTTCGCCATCGACGAGGAACTCGACAACGTGGACACGTCCACTGCGTACGCGATCGGACAACGCGCCACGAAGAGCGGCAGCAATCATCTTTTTGGGCGTTCGCTGGGAGTAGTCGCGCGGCTTCGGTCCGTGAACCGTGCCACCGCCATTGAACTGAGGTGCACGGATCGAGCCCTGACGAGCCCGGCCTGTGCCCTTCTGGCGATAAGGCTTGCGGCCACCGCCGGCAACCTCGCCGCGGTTCTTGGTGCTGTGCGTGCCCTGGCGCGCCGCAGCGAGCTGGGCGACAACAACCTGGTGAATCAACGGAATGTTGACCTGGACATCGAAGATGTCAACGGGCAACTCGACGTCAATACTGCCCTTAGTGGAGATCGGCGCCATCGGTTATGCCCCCTTCTCAGCGGATCGGATGACAATGAGCGCACCCTTGGGCCCGGGTACAGCACCCTTGATCAGGATGATGCCCTTGTCCATGTCGACGGCGTGAACCGTGAGGTTCTGCGTCGTGATGCGGTCGGTTCCCATGTGGCCGGCCATCCGCATACCGCGGAAAACGCGGCCGGGAGTGGCGCAGGCGCCAATCGAGCCGGGCTTGCGATGGTTGCGATGCGCGCCGTGCGAGGCGCCGACACCGTGGAAACCGTGGCGTTTCATGACACCGGCGAAGCCCTTGCCCTTGCTGGTGCCGGTGACATCAACTTCGTCTCCGGCGGCAAAGATGTCAGGAGTGATTTCCTGGCCGAGGATGTAGTCGGTGATGGCCTCGGTGCGGATCTCGACCATATGGCGACGCGGTGTCACGCCGGCCTTGTCGAAGTGTCCGGTGGCGGGCTTGTTGACTTTGCGGCCGGCAATGTCGCCGAAACCGATCTGCACGGCCGAGTAGCCGTCGGTCTCGCGGGTACGAATCTGCGTCACGACGTTGGTGTCGGCAGCGATCACGGTCACGGGAACTATCTTGTTGTCGGCGTCCCACACCTGGGTCATGCCGAGCTTGCGACCGAGGAGGCCGCGCACGTTTTCTTTAACAATATTGCTCATTGGTCGCTATACCCCTCAGAGCTTGATTTCGATATCGACGCCGGCAGGCAGGTCAAGACGCATAAGCGAATCAACTGTCTTTGGCGTGGGATCAATGATGTCGATAAGACGTTTGTGGGTGCGCATCTCGAAGTGTTCGCGGCTGTCTTTGTATTTGTGCGGCGAACGGATAACGCAGAACACGTTCTTTTCCGTGGGCAGTGGCACCGGGCCGGCGACCTTTGCACCAGTACGCGTGACCGTGTCAACGATCTTGCGCGCCGAGGAATCAATCACCTCGTGGTCATAGGCCTTGAGCCTGATGCGGATCTTTTGTCCCGCCATGCTCTCGTTTGTCCTTCTCTTCGTTCCGCTTGTTCGATTTCGCCTCGGGTTAAGGAGAAAACGGCCGCCCCCTCACCGACCCCCGAGGTCGGGCGTGTCGCGCTCGCGCCGAGGCACGGAACTTCACACATTTGTCGAGTTAGGTAGTTGGACCCGCATCCTTCACGGGTCAAGCCAGATCTCAGGTTCGGCACCGCTGTGCCTCGCAATCAGCCTAAATGCCTTGAACGGCGGGCCGGACGAGCTTTTCTGCGGCACCCCAGCGATCGAGCCGGAGCAACCGAATAAGTGTGTCAGAAGTCGGCACCCAAACACAAATCGGCTCAACGTGCCTTGCGCCACGCCGAAGTGGTCTTCGGGTCTAAATGGCGCTGGTCCCGAAAGCAAGCCCGAGCAAGTAGGTCACTGCAGCCGCGCCGAAACCGATTGCCAGTTGCCGTAAGGCACAAACGAGGGGGCGACCACCGGTGAGAAGCCCCACAACGGTTCCGGTTGCCAACAAGGCAAAGCCCACAATCACGGCGGCGACAATGACGGCGATGGTCCCTTCAAGGCCGAACAGGAAGGGCAGTATCGGCAACACCGCGCCAGAAGCGAAAAAACAGAAACTCGACACGGCCGCGCCCAGCCCCGTCCCGATCGCAAAATGATCGTCAATTTCCTCCGCAGTGTCTTCGGTCTGCCCGCCCTGTGCGAGCGACTTCAACACGCCCCTGGCTTTGGCGGAAGCCTCGGTTGCCGTCATCCCCCGCGCTCGGTAGACGAGAGCAAGCTCGTTGGCGTCGACGTTGAGATGCTGCAGGATGAACTGCGTCTTGGGGTCCGGGGCCGAGGCTTCCAGGAGTTCGCGCTGCGAGTGAACCGAGACGAATTCACCGGCGCCCATCGAGAGCGCGCCGGCCAGCAGGCCGGCGAGCCCCGTGAACAACACGATGCGGTTGGACACTCCGCTCGCACTGATGCCGACGACAAGGGAAAGGTTGCTGACGAGACCGTCGTTGGCGCCGAACACAGCGGCACGGAACGTGCCCGAGAGTCTGTTACGGCCACGGATAGCCAGTCCCCGTACGACCTCTTCGTGGATCTGCTCGTCAGCGGCCATAGCGTCGGTTGCGTCGGCATCGGATTCATACGGCGACAGCGACTCACGGCGTTGTGCGAGAGCCAGGACGAAGACCGAGCCGAAGCGCCTGGCCAGGAAGCCGATCAGCCGCGTACGCAGGTCCCCGCGGCGCGGCTTGCCCGGATCGTCGCCGAGCAATGACAACCAATGCTGTTCGTGTCGGGTCTCGGCCTCGGCGAGGGCGAGAAGAATTTCGCGCTCTTCCCCGGCCCGGCGACTCGCGAGATCGTGATAAGCAGCGGCTTCGGCGCGTTCGTTTGCGAGGTAACGTCGCCAACGGCGAATACTCGACCCGCTGGGGGGTTGACTGCGCGGGATTTCATCGCGATCGGTCACGGATCAAACCCTATCCGAACGCGGGTTACACGTGCGAACGACGGTCACACCAGCCAGACACGACCTGCTCAGTGGTGAAGATGCTGTTCCTTGTCGAAGTGTCCGGCCGGTTCAATCTGAAAAGTACTGTGCTCGACATCGAAGTGATCGGCCAGACAACAACGTAAACGTTCGAGGACGACTTCGGCCTGCCCCATGTGCGTAACCGAATCCTCGACGACGACGTGAGCGCTCATGACCGGCATCCCTGACGTGATCGTCCATACGTGGAGGTCGTGAACGTCCTTAACTCCGTCCATGGCTCTCATATGGGCGCGAAGTTCCTCGAGGTCGACGTCTTTGGGAGTGGATTCGAGCAATACCTCGGCTACATCACGCAGCAGCGAGACGGCCCGTGGAACGATCATCGCTGCGATGAGCAGGGAAGCAATCGGGTCGGCGAGATACCAGCCCATCGTTGTGATCAAGATGGCGGCAGCGATAACTGCCACCGAGCCGAGGGCGTCTCCCACCACTTCGAGGTAGGCGCCCCGCACGTTGAGGCTCTCTTTGGCACCCGCGCGCAGCAGCCGGATTCCGATCGTGTTGATGACGAGACCGACGATGCCGGCGGCCATCATGAAGCCGCCGTCGATCTTGGGAGCGGCGCCGAAACGCTGAACGGCGCTGACCGCAACCCAGATGGACAGTGCCAGCAGGATCAGCCCGTTGAGGGCCGCCGCGAGAACCTCTGTGCGGTGATAACCGAACGAACGTCGCGAGCCGGGCCGGCCGCCGACTTGCGCCACGCTGATGGCTGCCAATGCCATGGCGACCCCGAAAGCATCGCCCAACATGTGTCCGGCATCGGCAAGAAGCGCAAGACTCCCGGTGATCCAGGCGGCGACGGCCTCGACGACGAGGACGGTCAACGCCAGCCCGAGGACAACGACAAGCCGTGAGCGGTGCTGGACACCGTTTCCGTGGCTATGGTCATGTCCCATGCCTACGAGATTAGCCGTTAGACGCTCACACCGGCCAACCGAAAACTCTCCAAATGGACGCCATTGACAACCATTCGCAAACATCCACCGTCAGAAAGCGCCGGTGAGTTAGCGTCCACCTCATTCAGGGCGCCGGACGCTCACTCACCGCCGCTGGGCTGCGAAACCCAAAAGTCCCGCCTTGCTTTCGCAAGG
>JACMOZ010000177.1 GCA_014377785.1 Aeromicrobium sp. | reverse complement strand
GTCTCGTGGAACTACGTTGAAACTTCTCCCGAGCTCGACATTGCCGGCTACTTCACCAAATCCGATACAGTCAAAAACAAGGCCGCCCTTGTCAAGAAGTTCCAGAACGCCATGAACAAGTCCCTTGAGTATGCGCAAGCGCACCCAGACGAGGTGCGGGACATCGTCGGCACCTACACGGAGATCGACGCAAAGACGCGCGCCACTATGGCTTTGCCGAAGTTCACCTCGGAGTTCTCCCTATCCGCAGCGAAACTGCTTGGCGAGGCCGCAACAAAATACGGAACCCTGAAGAAACAGCCTGATTTGGAGCAGCTGCTGCCGTGATCTCAACTGCAGTTACGCCTGCCGCCTGGAAGCGGGCCTTCGAAGGCCCGCTTTCGGGCGCGCTCGGCATCGTCGGCTTCCTCGCCACGTGGGAAGCTGTCTGTCGAACCGGGCTTATCGACGACCGGTACATTCCACCGGCCAGCACAGTGATCGTCACCGCCATCGGATATTTTGGCAACCCGGAATTCTGGTCCGCCCTGGGCCGGACGCTCTCGGGATGGGCGCTCGGACTTCTGATCGCCGCCGTCGCCGCGATCGCTCTGGGCATCGTCATCGGATCCAGCGAGTTCCTGCGCAAGGCAACCCATTCCACGATTGAATTCCTGCGACCCATCCCGTCGGTCGCCCTTATTCCCCTCGCCGTCCTCGTTTTCGGCACCTCGCTCAATTCGACACTGCTTTTGGTTATCTATGCCGCGTTCTGGCAAATCCTCATCCAGGTGCTGTATGGCGTCGGCGACATCGACCCCGTCGCGGCCGATACCGCCCGAAGCTACCGACTCGGACTCGTCGCGCGGGTGCGCTATCTCGTCTGGCCAACGGCGCTGCCGTACGTCATGACCGGACTGCGCCTCGGTGCCGCCGTCGCTCTTATCCTCGCCATCACGGCGGAACTCGTGATCGGAGGCGGTGGACTCGGCGAACTCATCGCCCTGGCCAAGTCCGGCGGAGCCATCGACAAGTTGTATGCGCTCATCCTCATCACCGGGCTGCTCGGCGTCATCATCAACGTCGGCATGCGCGCCATCGCACGCAAGGCGCTGTCGTGGCACATCTCCGTGCGAGGAGAGACCGCCGTATGAACGTCGTCCGCAAACTCGGCTTCGCGCTCGGCCTGCCGATCGGGTTGATCGCGATCTGGTGGGTAACCACCGCCAACTCGACCAGTTTCTTTGTGCCCAAGCCGCAACCCCTGCTCAACACGTTCATCGAAACCTGGTTCAGCGAACGCTTTATGACCGACGTCGTGCCCAGCGTCACCCGCTTCGCGATCGGCGTCGCCGCAGCGATCTTCCTTGGCATCGGCCTCGGGCTGTTCATTGGCACCGTCACGTGGTTGCGCAAACTCACCGAACCGGTGCTCGAGTTCTTCCGCGCGATTCCCCCGCCGGTCCTCGTCCCCGTGCTCATGCTCGTTTTTGGTGTGACCGACACGATGAAAATCGCCGTCATCATCTCGGGCAGCATCTGGCCCGTCCTGCTCAACACCGTCGAGGGTGTCCGCTCTGTCGACTCCGTCCTCTCCGACACCTGTCGCACCTACGGGATCGGCGGGGCATCGCGTTTCCGCTATCTCGTGCTGCGCAGTGCCAGCCCACAAATCATGGCTGGCATCCGCCAGTCGCTGTCCATCGGACTGATTCTGATGGTGATCTCGGAAATGTTCGCTTCGTCGTCAGGACTGGGCTTCACGATCGTGCAGTTCCAGCGCGGATTCGCCGTCGACGAGATGTGGAGCGGCATCGTCGTCCTCGGCCTCATCGGCATCATCTTGTCCATACTTTTCCAGTTCACGGAACGCCGTGTCTTAGGCTGGTATCACGCACAAAGAGAGGTGCAGCGTGGCCGCTGATATCGCCACCATCGCCATGACCACTGAAATCCCCACCACAGAGAATGTCGAGACCTCAAGCATGCTCTCGATTCAGGGCCTGAAGAAGGTCTACTCCACGGGCAGCGGCGACGTCGAAGCCGTCCGCGATCTGACATTCGAGTTGGTACAAGGCGAATTTGTTTGCATCGTGGGTCCGTCCGGCGCGGGCAAGACGACACTGCTGCGTTGCATCGCAGGCCTTCTCGATGCGACAGCCGGCACCATCACGCTAGCTGGAGAGACGGTCACTGGACCACCGCGCGGCATGGCCGTCGTGTTCCAGGAATACGGGCGCAGTCTCTTCGCCTGGATGACGGTGCGCGAAAACGTCGAACTGCCGCTCAAGGCTCAGGGCGTAGCCAAAGCCGAACGCAAACGCCTTGCCGCCGAAGCTCTGGAGGCGGTCAGCCTTTCGCACGCCACCGACTCGTACCCCTGGCAACTCTCGGGAGGCATGCAACAGCGCGTGGCAATTGCCCGCGCCATTGCCTTCCAGCCGAAGGTGCTGCTCATGGATGAACCGTTCGCAGCGGTCGATGCACAGACGCGCGCCGAACTCGAGGACCTGCTCCTCGACATCTGGAAGCGCATGGGTGTGACGGTGCTGTTCGTCACCCACGACATCGACGAATCGGTATACCTCGGTGAACGCGTGTTGATCCTGTCGCATTCGCCAACTGTCGTCCAAGAGGACCTAAAGATCGACCTGCCGGACGAACGCGACCAGCTGACCACTCGGTCGCTGACGCGGTTCGCACAATTGCGCGGTCACGTGTACGAGCAGATTCAACGGGCCAAGAAGAACCATGCGCACGACGATGACACCCAGAGTTAAAGAGGCCGCATTTGAGGTCATGCGCCGTCACGGCATGACCACGATCTTCTCAAATCCCGGTTCGACCGAGGTCTCGTTCCTCGTCGACCTCCCTGACGACATCAAGTTCGTGTTGGCACTGCACGAAGGTTCGGTTGTGGGGATCGCATCGGGCTATGCCATTGCCCGCCGCGAACCGACATTCGTTCTGCTTCACACGACGGCTGGTCTCGGCAATGCCGTGGGGGCGATCGCCACCGCGCGCGTCAACCATGCCCCACTTGTCATCGTGGTGGGGCAACAGGACCGCAGACACCTCGCGTTGCAACCGTTCCTCGCCGGCGAATTGGAAGGCCTCGCGGGAACCTATCCGCTTGATGTCATCTCGCCGGCGCGCGCCCAGGATGTTCCCTCGGCGATCGGCCGCGCCGCCCATACGGCAAAAGCAGGGCAGGGACCAGTGCTCGTCATCGTCTCGATGGACGACTGGGAAGCTACATCTGATCCGGGCGCACGGGCGTCAGCAGAGACGTTGTTCCAGCCCGAAACCACACCGGCCGATCTGGGCGAACTCCCCCACCTGATCGCCGCAAGCGAGCACCCGGCGATCGTGGCCGGTTCCGCGAATGACAGCGAGGACGGCTGGGCCGCCCTGATCGAACTGGCCGAGCGACTGGGATCACCCGTGTGGCAGGAAGCGTTCGGCTCACGCGCCGGCTTCCCGCAAGACCACCGGCTCTACCGCGGCCAATTGCCGGCCGACCGCACCCGGGTCCGGCAGGCCCTCGCCGGCCACGACCTGCTCGTCGTCGTCGGCGCTGCCGCACTTCGACAATATCCCTTTGCCGACGGCACACTCGTTCCCGAGGACATGCGTGTCGTCGTCATCACATCAGATCTGGAGGAAGCCCGACGCTCGCCGGCCGACCTCGCCGTGCTCGGGGACCCGGCGAGTGTGGTCCAGGCTCTCCTGCCTTCGGTTTCCCAGCGCACCGACACGTTCCCGCCTCGCGTATTGATAAATTCCACGGCACTCAAAGCCCGAGAGTTTCGGGCCGCCCAGGTCTTCGCCCAACTGGACGCGACGTTCGGGCCCGACGCGATTATCGTCGAGGAAAGCCCGTCAACACGGCCGCTCCTCGAAGACATCATTCCCACCCGGCGACCGCTCGGTTTCCTCTCAGCGGCGATGGGTGGACTCGGTTTCGCGGTGCCGGCGGCCATCGGCCTGAAAATGGCATTGCCCGACCGGCCCGTCATCGCAGTTGTCGGCGACGGCTCGTCGTTATATGCGATCCAGTCGCTGTGGACCGCCGCTCATCACGACGTCGGGGTGCTCTTCGTCGTCATGGCCAATGGACGGTATGCAGTCATGGACAGGCTTGCCGAGCGGCACGAGGGCAAGCCACCGTGGCCGGCATTCCCCGAGGTGTCGATCGGCGGACTCGCCCGTTCGCTCGGCTGCCCGGCGCAGCGCATCGAGGACTCGGCCGCGTTGCAAACGACACTCAGGGACGTGGACCTGAGCGCCGGTCCAATGCTGCTCGAAGTCGTGGTCCCCGTCGAGGAAACGTTCGCGCCTTAGCGTTCCATACGGCAGCGATGCCTTGGCCGACGGCAATGTGGGCGCCATCCCGACACGACTGCGTCCAAACCACTTGCGCACAGCCGGTTGACCGTATTGCCCGGGATAGAGG
>JACMOZ010000176.1 GCA_014377785.1 Aeromicrobium sp. | reverse complement strand
GGCGGCGTGGGACTTGCTCGAGCACACGCCAGCGACCGAGCCGATTCCGCTGTCGGTGCTGGAAGCGAAAGCCTCGGAGTACCGGCGGGCTCGCGCGCTTCGACAGTCGGACCTTCACCGGGCGCCGTTGACGATCTCCAAGACCGGGCAGGTTATGCCCGATGACAACGCACGGCCGCAAACAGCGGATCAGTCACTCGTGGAGGTCACCAAATCCAACCGGCAGGTCTACTTTCAGGGTTACCAGGTCTCCCTGCCGACGACGTACGCTGACCGCTCGTTCTACCGGACGATCACCGACGACGCGTTCTTGCTAACCGATCCCGTCACCGCTGAGATCGTGTTCTCATTCCCGCTGCCAATGGTCGCGCTAAACGTCCGAGGCCGATACGTTGCCTCCTACTCCATACAGGGCGTTGGCGTGACCCACCCGACGAAGCCCTGGGAACGCAAGAACGCGGAATATCAAACACAGTTCGCCCAGCGCCAGACTGATCTCCCCGCCGTGCTCGGTGAGCCAGAGCGGTAGCTGTGCACGAAGCCGTGAGACCCAGCGTCCATGAAGTTCTGAGATCCACTGTCCACGATGTCACGCGATTACACACCAAGTCGCCGGACTAGCGCTACCATCAAGCCCTACTCGCCAACGGGCCAACGACTTGGATACGTGCGAGTCAGCACACTTGACCAGAACACGGTTCGTCAGCTTGATGGTGTGGCCGTCGACCGGGTGTTTGAGGATAAGGCGTCGGGGAAGGATCAGAACCGGCCCGAGCTGGAGGAAATGATTCGGTTCGTCCGCGACGGAGACACCGTAAAGGTGCACTCCATGGACCGCCTTTCCCGCAACCTGGACGATCTCCGCTCGATCGTGCGCCGACTCACCGCTCAGGACTTCAAATACTCATACTCGTAGGCATCGCGACGATCGAACTAGATGGCGAGGCCTGTCAGGGTGTTCTTGATGGTCGTGGCCTTGTCGTGGCCAGTACGGAACTCAAGCGTGTTGCCGGACGTAATGACGGTGACCTTGGTGTTGACGGGCCCGTCCTTCTGGGTCTGGATGGACGAAATCTTCGACGCCGGGATCATCTCGGTCGCCTGGGTCTTGAATTGCGGGCGCATCCAGATGAGGCTGATGCACGCTGTGGAACAAGCCAGAACGATCGCGGTGATGTTCCACCCCATACCTTGAGGCTCGCGTGCCCACTCGATTCTGTTTGAGTAGATCTGAACATCGGCGTTCTTCCCGCTGATTCGGCTCTTTGTGTGGAGAAGTAGGTCGCTCATGCTTCGAAGCCTATCGACCTTGCGATGCGGGTGTTAACGCCAACTGAAAATAGGGCCAGAATCGCGGCGGTTTCTAGAGGGCGGCGTGTGGACTTCGGCGTTCGGTGGCGGTGTTTTGTGATCGCTTTGTGTCGCTTGTTTCCGATCACGAGGAAGCTTGCGGAAGATGTCAACCTTTATGAGTCAGTTCCTTTAGCCGGTCATTGAGTTCGTTTTCTCCTTCTCGGGTTCGTTGATCCAGGTCGTTGTCGGGAACGTTGGTGGCTGCGGGTGCTGCCTTACGAAACGTTCAGGATGCTCGGTATATGCGGTCGTGAGAACGCGGGCGCGAGCGTGCTGGATGGCGGGTGCGCGGCCGTGGTGAACGTTGAACGGGGTATGCATTCCGATACCCGAATGACGATGTTCGCCGTTGTACCAGTCGTAGAATTCGGTGCAGAATGAGCGTGCCTCGGCGAGGCTGTAGAACCGGTCGGGGAACTCGGGGCGGTACTTCAGAATTTTGAAATGCGACTCCGAAAATGGATTGTCGTTACTCGTATGTGGGCGGGAGTGCGACTTGGTCACGCCGAGGTCGGCGAGCAGGAATGCGACGGGTTTCGACGCCATCGACGACCCGTTGTCGGAGTGGATTGTCAACTGGTCTCGGCGAATATTTTGCTTCTCGATGGTGTCGAACAGGAGCCGCTCGGCCAGCTCGGCGGACTCTCTGGTAGCGACCATACAGCCGACGACGTACCGGGAGTAAATGTCGATGATCGTATACAGATGGAAGTACGACCATTTGGCCGGCCCCTTGAGCTTCGATATATCCCACGACCAGGTCATATTGGGTCCCGTCGCGATGAGTTCGGGCTTGACGCGGGCGGGGTGCTCGGCCTGAGCACGACGCTCTCCGGTCTCGCCGTGGGCGCGCAGCAGACGATACATCGTCGCCACCGAGCACAGGTAGGTGCCCTCGTCGAGGAGGATCGCCTGGATCTCCGCCGGTGCCTTGTCGACGAACCGGCTCGACCGCAGCACCTCCAAAACAGCAGCGCGCTCCAGCTCCGTCAACGCCCGCGGCTGCTGCGCTGGCTGTGGCCGGGGCCGCGGCGATGACGGCGGCCGTGGCGACCGCGGGTGTTGGCGGTAGTGCGTCGCCCTTGACCTGCCCACCGCCCAGCACGCATCCCGCGTGCCCACCAGAGGGACAAGTTCGGTGATGGCGGCGTCGATCATTTCTCGGTGTTCTTGTCGCTGCTGTTGGTCGAGAGTTGATCCAACAGAGCCGAGAGTTTTCCCTGGATCGCGATCACCTGCCTCGCCGTATCCAACTCGCCCGACAGCCGGAGATTCTCTTTCCGCAGCCGGGCCGCGTCCTTCTCCGCCGTACTGGCCGGCGGCGCTCCCGCGGGCCGCGCCAAAGCAGCCAGCACCCCCTTGTCGCGCTGATCACGCCACGAGCTGACTAAGGAGGTATACAGCTTTTCCCGGCGGAGCAAAGCACCGCGGCCTTGCCGATCAAGGCTGTCGTACTCGGTCAGAATGTCGCGTTTGTACTTGGCGGTGTAGGTCCGCCGCCGAGCACGCTCGGGAACCTGGGGATCGGGAACATCTTCCATCCCTACAGCCTGCCCGGTCGAGCTGAGTCCTGTCATTACTGTGTTCGTCAAGGGAACTCCTTCCCCGCCTTCTACGACACTATTCGGGACAATCCCGGTGCCTTACACAAGGTTGACAGAGAGGGGGACGCCCATCTTGCGCCCGTTCCCTTTGATGGCGTTATGAAATCGACCCGACCCCTCTTCTTCATCGGCAGCAATTCGTGAGATACGCGAGAAGCCGACCTCACTTCAAAGAGCT
>JACMOZ010000175.1 GCA_014377785.1 Aeromicrobium sp. | reverse complement strand
TTGGACCAGAACCACAAAGCATCCGTGCCATCGAAGCCCGGAGGCGGAAGTTGAGGCGTCTCGAAGTCATCGGTGAAGAACCGCGCCGGGAGTACCTCATCAAGAGGGTCTAAGAACAGATGCCGCTCGGAATCGTCAGGAACCTTTCTCAACTTCTCAATGTGCGACGCCATGTGAGCTTGGTCGTGCCAATCCTCCACGACTCGTGAGAAATCTGCCGGTGCGAAATTCACAAACTCGCTACGAATGCTCGGGTAGATGGTAACTCCTGCGCTGAACGGCGACCGCCGCAGACTTCCCGTTCTACCGGCGAGGAATGTGTTCACATCCCTCTCCATCGCTATGACTTCCTCTGGGAGGTCTTCAGGAGCGTTGACTGACCATTCGTCGCATAGCTGTACAGCGCGTAAAACTGCTCGTCGCGTCCGCTTGTAGTGGAAATTGACGTCGGCGGGGCGGAAGTCCCAGGAAGTATCTGATGGCCACCACCAGCCCTCCTTGGCGACCTTGCCCTGCCATTCGATAGATGCCGTCTCGATGACGGCCGTCACTTCAAGCGCGCCTCGCCTGCCATCGGCCCACTCGAGGAGGTAATCCACGGCGCCCTGCCGACCGTCTTTGTCGTGAAGAGTAACCAGAGTCCCGGTTTCGTGAGCAACCAGGTGGGCCGCAATCTGCTCTGCTCTCTCCGCGAATCCCGTCACGAACTCAACCATGCCGTGACGCCGCCTCGAGGCCATCGCCGTCGACCCAAATCTCAAGCAGACGATTCGCGATGCCGAGTGGCGTGACTCGGGCCATTGCCTCTAGTACAGAAGTCCTCCTGCCTCGCGTACATCTCGAGCTGCCCACTTCCATTTCTACCCTTAGCGGGAAGGCTAAATGCCGATAAGGGTCCACAATCCACCCCCTCCACTCCTTATTGGGGTCACGGTGTTTGGGTAGGATTTCCACGCCAGTCGAGCGTCGCGCTGACGGCGAGGAACAACATTCCCGCCCCGGCAACGACAAGGATGGCTGTCGGGATCCCTCCTGACTGTATGAGCACCCCAGTGAGCGCGCTTCCTGCGGATGCGCCGAGGTTGTGGCTGGTATTTACCCAAGTAGTTGCGGAGTTCTGGCGGTGGTCCCCGCCAGCGGTGTGGGCGGCGAGGTAGGCGACGATCATCACGGGAGAGAAGAACAACCCGGCGATGAGAAGAACGATGCTGACTGCAGCAGCTCCAGTGGCGACCGAAACAATCGATGACGTAACGAGAAGCGCTGCAGCGAGGACCACGAGTTGGCGGGCGGGAGAGCCCGGCACTCGAAGAGCTCCGTAGGCCAACCCACCAAGAGCGCTTCCACCAGCGAACAAGCCCAGCGCTATGCCGGCAGCGGTCGATCCGCCATACTCGGCAAGCGCAACCGGAACTGCCACGCTGAGCGTGCTGGAGATCGCTCCGGCGACTACTGCTGGCGGCAGCAGTCCGACGAAACTTGCCTCGAGGATCAGGGGCCTGATCCTCTTCTTGTAGGATTCGTTTTTCGCTGTGGTGCGCGGGCGGGGCTTCATTGCTCCCACGGCGGGGGTAGCGACGAACAGTAAGCCGCCCGCGATGACGATGATGGCGGGGACGATCAGGGCTGTGCCGGGGGCGACAAACGCAAGCGCCAACCCTGAAATGGCGGGTCCGACGAGGTACAGAAGTTCTTCCACGACCGCATCCAGACTCAATCCTTTCTTCAAAAGGGCGGAGGTGGGCGCCAGAGACCCCCATGCGACCCGCATCGTCGGGCCCAGCGGTGGAGCAACCACCCCCGCTGTCGCGGAAAGAACCAGAAGAAGCACCCCCGATGCTCCCTGAAGCGACGCCGTAGCTATCGCCCCCAACGACGTCCCGAAAAGCAGAACCAGGCTAGTAAGCACTCGACGTGCGCCGAACCGGTCAATGAGTGCGGCCCGAACGGGGGCGAGAAAGCTTGCGGTCGCCCCGTAGAGAGCGATCGCGGCACCAGCAAGTGCAATAGATCCAGTCGCATCGGTGACCGCGTAGAGCAGCGGGAGGAAAACGAGCGAGTATGCGGCTCGGCCGATGAGCGCGGTGCTGAAAGTGAGAGGAACGTGAGGAAGTGCGAGCACGTCGATGTAACGCGCAGTCGATGACGACGACATAGGAAAATGGCTCCGGAAACGGCACGCGGTCAGACCGCGTGCAAATGAATGGGATCGGTTCAGCTCGCGCTACAGACCGCGCGGCAACCGATCAATCACAGATTGGGAGCATCCCCGCACCTTAGCCGACTCCCACGCTGCGATCTCGCGCAGCTATCCGCTCGTTCTCCGAGCGAGCCCAAGGCGGTGCCCGCAAGCGGGACGGTCTGCGGGCGGCCCTTTGACTCGTTCCGAAACCACGGTCGGAACCGTTTCTCCTTTATACGGAGTTGCCCGCCGGAGGGCTAAGAGGACCCGGCCCGTGCTGAGTGTGACTAGCCTCATGAGAACCTGCGCGAGCGCCAGGGCCACTACGAAAAAGGATTGAGGTCTGGGCGAACCGACTCGCCGATGGGGGAATCGGAATCGAAGTGTCTTCGATAGACGTGCCCTTTGATCCAGTCCGAAACCCCACGATCGCGGTCGATCGCCAAATGAGTATCTCCGTCATTCCGACGAACTCACACGGTCCCGCGTTGGTGATAGTGCCGGGATTGTTGTGTTTTTCGGATCGCAATGAACGCTCAGAACGACAACAATGCCGACCCTCAGGTGTTTGACTCCACCGGCCAGTCGTGATGGGCTGGGGGGATGAATGTCTGGTTTTTGCTCGCGTTAGGTCCAGTTGTGTCGGGTCTCATAATGTCGGTGGCCATATATCGGTGCGCACACGGCGATCTTCTCGGTTTCCTTGGATTCAGAAACGCGTACGTAGTACTGGGTCGCGAAGAGTGGGCAGCGGGACATCGTGCCGCGTTACCTATTGTGTTTGGCGGCACCGTCGTTGCCGTTGCATCAGTGACGACAGGTTGGCTGACCGTCGGCTTCACTCCCCTGGTAGGGGTATGGGCCCTCGCAGGATTTCTCGCGATTGGACTGGCGCTTATTATCGGAGGTCGGCGGTCGAATCTAACTGGTTCGCGGCTTCGAGCTGATTATTAGAACCGCGCCCCAGCAAAACGCGGTCCGGGTTGGCACCAATTCCCACCGAGGCCGCCGTGCCCCGGTGAACACCCCGTTACTTTCTTCGTAGGCCCAAACGGTGTGAACTGGGAGGGTGGTGGCCTGTCGGGCCCAGCATGATTGTTGCCCCAGTAGTTGATGATCCAGGAGGGTGTTGTCACCTGGTCTGATTGGCGTCGGGTGATCGCTAAT
>JACMOZ010000174.1 GCA_014377785.1 Aeromicrobium sp. | reverse complement strand
TCGCTGCGCTCGGGAGCTGCCGGGATCCCCCGCCTCGCTGCGCTCGGGAACTGCGGGGATCCCTCGCCTCGCTGCGCTCGGGAGCTGCGGGGATCCCTGGTCCGACGGCTTCGCCGCGCCGAAGGGGCCCTGTCGATTCGCTGTGCCTTTATCAACGACAAATCCCCCGACCAAAGAACGGTCGGGGGATTTGTCGTTGGTGGAGCTGCGGGGAATCGAACCCCGGTCCTCTAATGCTGAATCAGGACTTCTCCGGGTGCAGTCTGCTAGACGCTTTTCTCAGCCCCGATGCTCGCACAGACACGTCGTCGACAGGCTCAGTCGCGTAAATGTCCCAACCTGGCCCCACGACGTGGCCAGATAAGCAAGTCCCCTAAATGAGACCGGTGACTGGAGCGGAGACGCCCCCAGGCCAGCCCTTCGCTTAGTCTTGCTTAAGCAGCAAGAACGAAGTCAGTGCTTTTAGAATCGGCACTTATAGTTTTCCAGAGATCGTTAAAGAGATAACCCTGGATCCTCTACCCGCTTCTTCTGATCCGAACGATCAAAGTCGAAACCGTTCAGCCCCTCTTGAGTTGTCAAACCACGCTGCCGCGGCAATTCTAGTCTACAGCCTCGGTTGACACGTCCCCGTCAAACGCAGTTTTGTTTTGAATGAGAACGCCAGAGATCACACCGCCCCCGACCAACAGGAACGCGCAGATCAGTATCCCAAACCGGAAGCCCGGCGAAAACACCGCAGGGTCGGCGAAATTCGCGCCGCTGATGCCCGCGATTGGCGGCAAGGCGGCCACCGCCAGCAACGACGCCGTCCGGGAGACCGCATTGTTGATGCCCGAAGCGATCCCTGATTGCGAATTCGGCGCGGCCCCCAGCACGGTGGTGGTCAGCGGAGCCACGAGCAAGGTGAGTCCGACGGCGAACACCATGACACCGGGGAACACCGAGGTCAGATATGACGCATCCCGGCCGATCGGCAGCAGCAGGAGTAAACCCGTCGCGGCAACGAAAGGACCAAAGGTCATCGGCAACCGTGGACCGATCCGTTGGCCCAGCCGTCCCGCCCGCGCAGAAAACAACAGCATCATGATAATCACCGGAAGAGTCGCCGCGCCGGAGGCAAGCGGCGAGTAGCCGGCCACATACTGCAATTGCAGGACCAGCAGGAACATCGCACCCGAAAGCGCTCCGTAGACCACGAACGTGCTGAGGTTGGCCGCCGTGAATGTCCGGTTGGCGAAGAGTTTCAGCGGCACCAGCGCGTGCGGGCTCCGCCGCTGCTGAAAAACGAACGCGGCAAGCAAAGCGACACCTGCCAGCGAGGGCACGATCTCCGAACCGACAAGCCCGTATGTCAGCGCCGCCAAACCGGCCGCGGTGAGCGCTGCTCCGGTAAAGTCGATACGACCCTCGACCTCCTCATCCCTGCTCTCGGGCACATGTTTGAGGGTGATCCATACTACTGCTGCCGCCAGCGGAAGGTTCAGATAAAACACCGCCCGCCAACTCACCGCTTCGACGAGCCAGCCGCCGAGCAACGGGCCGAACGCCGTCGACACACCGGCGAGACCGGACCAGGCGCCGATTGCCGCACCGCGGTCTTCTCGGTCTATCGAAGCCGAAATCAGGGCCAGACTTCCCGGCGTCAACAGCGCCGCCCCGATGCCCTGAAAGGCACGAGCGACCACGAGAACTTCGATGCTCGGCGCGAGGGCGCACAAGAAGGAGGCGAGCGCGAACCACACGACACCGGAGACGAAAACGCGCCGTCGACCCCACCGATCCCCCAGCGAACCGCCGACGAGAATCAGCGCGGCCAGGCTCAGGGTGTAGGCGTTGATCGTCCATTGGAGGCCCTCGACACCGCCGCCGAGGTCGCGTTGGATCGCGGGCAACGCGATGTTGACGATCGATCCGTCAAGGAAAGCAAGACTCGAGCCGAGCACCGTCGCGACCAGGAGCCAACGGCCTGACGGGCTCTTGAGCTTCATGACTGGTCAACATACGACAAGCCGTCGTTGTTCCGCTGCTGGTCGCGGCAATCAAACTCCCGGTGCGACATCAGCCCGGGCTGTCAGGATGGACGCATGGCAAGCGCACTCGACGGATTCGCCCCCGCGACCAAGGAATGGTTCGAGGGGGCATTCCTCCGACCGACCCCGGCGCAGGTGGGCGCCTGGCACGGCATCCGCGGCGGAGGCCACGTCCTCGTCGTCGCGCCGACCGGATCGGGCAAAACCCTGGCCGCCTTCCTCTCCGGCATCGACCGGCTAATGACCTCTCCTCCGCCGGACGCCAAGGGCACCCGCGTGCTCTACATTTCGCCGCTCAAGGCGCTCGCCGTCGACGTCGAACGCAATCTTCGCTCACCGCTCATTGGCATCACCCAGACTGCCGCCCGTCGTGGCGAGTCGTTGAACCCGGTGACGGTTGGCGTCCGGTCGGGAGACACCCCGCAGGCTGATCGCCGCAAGCTGATCGCCAAGCCGCCCGATGTGCTCATCACGACGCCCGAATCCCTCTTCCTGATGCTCACATCGGCCGCCAAGGAGACGCTCCGAAGTGTCGACACCATCATCATCGACGAGATCCACGCCGTCGCCGGCACCAAACGCGGCTCGCACCTCGCCCTCTCCCTCGAACGTCTCGACGATCTTCTCGAGCGGCCAGCACAACGCATCGGCCTCAGTGCGACCATCCGACCGCACGACGAGGTCGCCCGGTTCCTCGGCGGCCGCGCGCCCGTACGCATCGTCGCTCCCCCTTCGGAAAAGACGATCGTCCTGCGCGTCGTCGTCCCGATCGACGACATGACCGAGATCGCAGCCAGCGAACCGCGGGGAGGAAGCGCCGCCCACTCGATCAACGAGTCGGCACAAGGCAGCATTTGGCCCCATGTCGAACAAGACATCCTCGATCAGGTCCTTCAACGGCGGTCGAGCATCATCTTCGCCAATTCGAGGGGCCTGGCCGAAAAGCTGACCGCCCGCCTCAACGAGTTGTATGCCGAACGCAGCGGCGACGGCGCCAATGAGAGTCCACCGACCCGGTCGCCGGCTCAACTCTCCGGCGCCAGCGGTGAGACAACCGGCGCGCTCCAGTTCCTGGCCAAGGCCCACCACGGCTCGGTCAGCAAGGAACAGCGCTCGATCATCGAGGACGAGCTCAAATCCGGGCGGCTACGGTGCGTCGTCGCGACATCGAGCCTCGAGCTCGGCATCGACATGGGTCTTGTCGACCTGGTGATCCAAGTGTCGACGCCACCGTCCGTGGCCAGCGGCCTGCAGCGCGTCGGACGCGCCGGCCACCAGGTCGGCGAGGTCTCGTACGGAGTCATCTATCCGAAGACCCGTCAGGATCTCCTCGGTGCGACAGTGACCGCCGAACGCATGCAGGCGGGCCAGATCGAGCTCCTGAGCGTTCCCCGCAATCCGCTCGACATCCTCGCCCAACAGACGATCGCCGCCGCAGCGCTCGACGAGCTCAATGTGGAGATGTGGTTCGACACCGTGCGCAGGTGCGCGTCCTTCGCCACCCTTCCCCGCTCGGCCTTCGATGCAACCCTCGATCTGCTCGCCGGTCGCTACCCGTCCGACCAGTTCGCCGAATTGAGGCCGCGTGTCGTATGGGACCGCGTCGCCGGCACCCTGACCGGTCGTCCCGGCGCCCAGCGGCTTGCGGTCACGAGCGGCGGCACCATCCCCGACCGAGGCATGTTCGCGGTCACGCTAGCCGCGGGTTCCGAACAATCCGGGGGCAGCCGTAGGGTCGGCGAGCTCGACGAGGAAATGGTCTACGAGACCCGGATCAACGACGTGTTCGCGCTCGGTGCGACGAGCTGGCGGGTGCAGGAGATCACCCATGACAGGGTGATCGTCACCCCCGCGTATGGGCAACCGGGCCGGCTCCCGTTCTGGCGGGGTGACGGCATGGGCCGGCCGGCCGAGCTGGGCGAGGCCATCGGCGCGTTCGTACGCACGATGACAGGAGCGTCCGAGGCGGATGCGCGCGAACGCGCCGGTGCAGCGGGTCTCGACGACAAAGCCATCGACAACCTGCTGGCATTCCTGTCCGATCAGCAGCTCGCCACCGGTCATGTGCCGAACGACAAGACCCTTGTGCTCGAACGCTTCCGGGACGAGCTCGGCGACTGGCGCCTCGTCCTGCACTCCCCCTACGGTCGCCGGGTGCATGCCCCCTGGGCACTCGCGGTCGGCATCCGCATCGCCGAGCGCTACGGCATCGATGGGTCGGTCGTGGACGGAGACGACGGGATGGTCGCCCGCATACCCGACACCGAGGCGGAGCCGCCCGGTGCCGAGCTTTTCCTGTTCGAGCCCGATGAACTCGATCGACTCGTGACCCAGCAGGTCGGTGGATCGGCACTCTTTGCCGCCCGGTTCCGTGAGTGCGCTGCGCGGGCGCTACTCCTTCCCCGGCTCAACCCGGGCAAGCGCGCACCACTGTGGCAGCAGCGACAGCGGTCGTCACAACTGCTCGACGTGGCACGCAACTATGCGGACTTCCCGATCATCCTCGAGACCGCACGCGAATGCCTCCAGGACGTCTACGACCTGCCGGCACTGTCGGCCTTGACCCGGCGGATAGAAGGGCGCGAGATTCAGGTTGTTGAAGTGACCACCGAACGCGCGTCTCCGTTCGCCCAAAGCCTGCTGTTCGGCTACGTCGCGGCCTTCCTCTATCAGGGCGACACGCCGCTGGCCGAGCGCCGCGCTTCGGCCCTCGCATTTGATTCGACGCTGTTGTCGGAGTTGCTCGGGCGAGTCGAGCTCCGCGAGCTCCTCGATCCCGACGTCATCATCCGCAACGATCTCGAGCTCCAGCGCCTGGCCGACGACCGCAAGGTTAAGGGAGTCGAAGGCGTTGCCGACATGCTCAGGATCCTCGGACCGTTGACGGCAGCCGAGACAGCCGAACGGGCGACGGCGGGCAGCCTCCCCGAGGCGGAAGACTGGCTTGAGCAACTCACTGCGGCGCGCCGCGCCCTAGCGCTTGTCATCGTCGGCGAAACACGGTGGTGTGCGATCGAAGACGCCGCCCGACTTCGGGATGCGCTGGGCGTGGCGTTGCCCCACGGCGTGCCCGAGGCATTCCTCGAACCCGTTCCCGATCCGCTTGCCGACCTCCTGTCTCGCTATTCCCGCACCCATGGACCGTTCACGACCGCCGCGGCCGCCGAGCGGTTCGGGCTCGGGACGGCCGTCGTCGCCGATCAGCTGCAAAGGCTCGCCCATGACGGGCGCCTTGTCGAGGGCGAGTTCCGGCCGCAGACGACAGGGTCTGAATGGGTCGAGCCAGAGGTGTTACGCCGGTTGCGCTCACGCTCGCTCGCGGCCGTGCGCAAGCAGGTCGAACCCGTCGAGCCAGTCGCGTTCGCCCGCTTCCTGCCCACCTGGCAAGGTGTCGGGGGCAGCGGCCGGGGGTCGGACGGCGTGCTGGCTGCCGTCGAGCAGCTCGCCGGAGTGCCCCTCCCCGCATCGGCGTGGGAGACCCTAATCCTGCCCGCCCGGGTTCGCGACTACTCGCCCGCCTTGCTCGATGTGCTCACGACATCGGGCGAAGTCATCTGGTCGGGGGCGGGCGTGCTGCCCGGCAACGATGGCTGGATACGCCTGCATACGGCTGATCTGGCGCCGTTGGGACTGTCCCTGGAAAGTCCCGACCCGACCGAGCTCGAAAGGCAGATCCTGTCCGGGCTCGGCGGCGGCGGGGCGTTCTTCTTCCGCCAGTTGTCGGACGCTGTGGGAAGCCTCGACGACACTTCCCTCATCGCCGCGCTGTGGGATCTCGTATGGGCGGGCCGCGTCACCAACGACACCCTCGCCCCGCTCCGGACGCTGATCGGATCCCGTGGCGGTCACCGCTCGGCGGCCGCTGCGCCACGCGCCCGCTCCTACCGCGGCCGCCGTCCTCCGCGTCTCACCCAGGTGGCCCGCACCGGTCCGCCAACCGTCGCCGGGCGATGGTCCCTGCTTCCCGAGCCCGAGCGAGATCCCACGACCCGCGCCCTCGCGCAGGCCGAATCCCTACTCGACCGCTATGGAGTGGTGACGCGCGGCTCGGTTGTTGCCGAGGGTATCCCCGGCGGTTTCGCTGCGGTCTATCGGGTGCTTCGCGAGATGGAGCAGTCGGGCCGCAGCCTGCGTGGATATTTCGTCGAGACCCTCGGCGGCGCCCAGTTCACCGCCGCGGCGACCGTCGACCGACTCCGCACCTTCGCCGTGACAGACGATCGTCCACAGATCGAAGAGGCGATCACCCTGGCGGCGACGGATCCGGCAAACCCGTTCGGTGCCGCGCTGCCGTGGCCTGGCCTGCCGCCCGCCGCCGACGGTGCGCCGCAAGGTCACCGCCCCGGCCGCAAGTCCGGCGCCATCGTCGTGACGTGCGGGGGCCGTCTCATCCTGTATGTCGAACGCGGTGGCAAGACCGCGCTCGCCTTCGACCCCGATCAGGCCCACCTCGACGCCGCGGCGAAGTCGCTCGCCCACACCGTGCAGACCCGTCGCCTCGGCCGCATGACCATCGAGAGAGTCAACGGCCGCTCGATCAATGGGACACCGTTCGCCGAAGCCTTGCTCGCCGCTGGTTTCTCCCCGGTGCCGAGAGGAGTGCGACTCAGTGCCTGAGGGAGACACCGTATGGCGGACCGCGCACCATCTGCACGAGGCACTCGCGGGACAGGTCCTCACCCGCACGGATTTCCGCGTCCCTGCGTTCGCAACCTATGACCTCCGCGGCCTGAGCGTCGACGAGGTCGTCAGCCGGGGTAAACACCTGCTGATCAGAGCCGGCGACTCCAGCATCCATACCCATCTGAAGATGGAAGGGGCGTGGCACATCTACATCCTCGACGAGCGCTGGCGGCGACCGACATTTGAAGCCCGCGTCGTACTGGAAAATGCGGAGCATCAGGCCGTCGGCTTCTCACTCGGAGTCATGGAAGTCCTCGACTACGATGGCGAGGACGACGCAGTCGGCCATCTCGGCCCCGACCTGCTGGGTCCCGACTGGGATGCCGTCAAGGCGCTGTGCCGGCTCAACCGGGATCCGGCGCGGCCGATCTTTCTGGCGCTCCATGATCAGCGCAACCTGGCCGGCTTCGGCAACGAATACGTCAACGAGTTGTGTTTCCTAAGCGGCATACTGCCCACACGGCCGGTCGGGGAGATTCCCGATCTTGCGCGGGTCCTCGATCGTGGCCGGCGGATGATCCTGGCCAACCGCGACCGGGTCCAGCGTACGATGACCGGCGACACTAGGCCGGGCCGCATGCACTGGGTGTTCTCGCGGAGGGGCCGGCCCTGCCGACGCTGCGGCACGGCGATCCGATCCGGTCAGCTCGGCGCCAAACCAACCCAGATGCGCATCACCTCGTGGTGTCCGCGTTGCCAGTCGTGAGACCGCTCAGGCTCCGAACGCTCCGCCGCCAAAAAAGGCGGCACCGTTGTTCCACAAGACGTCGCGTAACCAGTCGTCCCCGAGATCGAGTTTCAGCAGGCCCTCGATCTGGTTTGCATACACGTAGGGAATGTTCGGGAAATCCGAGCCGAGCAAGATCCTGGACTGCAAGTCGATGAGTCGTGGCCGAATCTCGGGTGTGGCTGCGGGGTCGTGGCCGAAAAAGCCGACAAAGGCCATCGTGGTGTCGAGCCGGACATTGTCATAACGCTCGGCGAGATCCATGAACGCCGAGACTTCTGGTGCCCCCATGTGCGCGATGACAAGCGCAAGATCGGGGTGCCGGCTCAACACGTCGGCGACGCCTTCGGGTCCGGTATGTGCGCCCGGCGCAGGACCGGATCCGGCATGGATCACGACAGGTGTGCCGCTCTCGGCAAGCGCGCCCCAGACCGGTTCGAGTAGCGGATCGTTTGCGGCAAAGTCGCCCACCTGGACGTGTGCCTTGAAGATCTCGATGCCGGCGCCGATGAGTTCAGGCACATACGTCGCGGCCTCCGGTTCGGGATAGAACGTGCCGGACCACAGGCAATCGGGTTTGTCCGCAGCAAAGTCTTCCGTCCAGTCGTTCATGAATGGCGCGATGCCGGGTTTGTGCGCATAGGCGAGGGCGGAAAATCCCTTGACTCCCATGCTCCGCAAGTGGGCCAGACGTTCGTCGTCGGTGCCGCGGTAAGTGATGGGCCACGGCCGACCGATCAACGGCCCTTGCGCATCAAAATAAGCCCACACTTTCCGCAAAATCTGCGGCGGCATGAAGTGGACGTGGACGTCGAAAAGTCCGGGCAGACCAAGATCGGCGGCGACGCCGGCAACATCAGCGTCATCCATCTCCCACACATCCGACATCTAGTTGATCCCTTTAACCCGGCGGCCGAGTTCGCGCGTCGCTTCGCGGTTGGCCTGGCGTTCGGCCAATGCATGACGCTTGTCGTATTCCTTCTTGCCTCGGGCCAGGGCGATCTCCACCTTGGCGCGACCGTCCTTGAAATAGAGCGACAGCGGCACGATCGTCGATCCCTTTTGGTCGACGCGCCGTTCGATCTTGTCGATCTCGGCCCGGTTGAGGAGGAGTTTGCGTTTGCGCCTGGTGGCGTGATTGGTCCAGGTCCCCTGCGTGTATTCGGGGATGTGCACGTTGAGCAGCCAGATCTCGCCATTTTCGATGTCGCCGAAACCGTCGACGAGCGATGCGCGACCCGCGCGCAGTGACTTCACTTCGGTCCCGGTCAGGACCAGGCCCGCCTCAAACGTGTCGTCGATGTGATAGTCGTGGCGCGCCTTGCGGTTTTGCGCAATCAGCTTGCGGCCGGTTTCCTTGGACATGACGCCATTATTCCACTCGTGCGTCCTGCTGTTCTATGGTGGCTATAACCAGCCCATGGGGTTCACGGTGTTTCCGTTGACAAGAACCATGAAGTGCATGTGGCAGCCGGTCGAATAGCCAGTGCTGCCCACATAGCCAATCTTTTGGCCCCGAGAAACGCGCTCGCCGGCACTGACGATGTATCGGGCCGCGTGGTTGTAGGCCGTGACGACGCTTGCGCCACGCATTCGCCCGTGGTTCACGATCAGGCGGTTTCCGTAGCCGCCGTTGTAATAACGCTCAAGGACCCTGCCGCTGGCCGCTGCGTAGATCGGGGTGCCGCACCCGACGCCAAAGTCGGTGCCGTCGTGGAGTTTGTAGACGCCTGTGATCGGATGCACGCGCATCCCATAACGAGATGTGATCGGCCCGTTCACGGGGTAGGAAAGGGCCGAACCACCATCTCCGCCAGCCGATGAGCCGCCACCGCCACCCTTCACCGCTTCTTTTGAGGCTTCTCTTGCGGCGAGCGCGCGCAATCTGGCTGACAGGCTGTTGCGATCGGCTTCGAGGGCAGCCAGTTGGGCGGCGTCGGCCTTGCGCGCGGAGTTGGCCGATCGGACCGCCGTGGCTCGGGCGCCGACAAGTTTAGTGACCTGAACCGTCTGGGTCACGGCTTGGGCCTCGAGACTTTCTTGTGTCACCAGGTTCGCGGCGGCCTGTTTTCGCTTGGCTGCGACCTCGTCGCGAAGTTTGCGCACCCTGTCACGGTTGAGACTCAAGATGACCTTGGAAGCGTCGAGTCGCTGCATCGTCGCGAGTTGAGCATCACCGACAGAATTGTTGAGGCTCATCTGTTCGGAGAACGCGATCGGACTTTGACCACGCAAAAGGTCTCCGAAGGCACGCAGTCCCCGATCGCCTTCCCGCAAGGTTTCGAGAGCGAACTGTTTGACCTGCACTTCGGAGGCGGCGAGAGAGGATTCGCCGTCGGAAAGTTCGGCCTTGGCTTTGGCGAAAGCCGCTTCGCCAGCAGTCAGCGCAGCCTGCATCTCCATGTCCTTGGCGTTCGCCACCGCGAGCCGGCCGCGCGTGCTGCTCAAGTGATTTTGGGCCGAATCGAGACTCGTCTGTGCCTTCTTCAGCGCAGTGGCGGCGACGGCATATTGCTTACTTGTATCGTCGAGGTCCTTCTTGGCGCCGTCGATCTTGCCGCTGACACCCTTCTTCTGCCGCTCCAGGTCGCCCTTGGAGTCCGCACTTCCGGGGCTGGCAAACGAGGCCAAGAGGGCGCAACTGAGTATGACGGCGACCAGCGCTTTGCGCGAAATGGAGTACATGACCTCGACCTAAGGGGAAGATTCTCGGTTGAGAACTGTCGATACGTGTATGAAATGTGACCAGTGTTGACGGGTGTTGCTGCACTGACCCTATCCGATTTTCGCTAGACATCCAGATATTTGCGTGTCATCACGAGTGTCGGTATGAGAGCAAGAAGCAAGGCGAGTGCCGTGGTGTAGCCCATAACGGTGACAGCCTCGGACCAATTGACCCACGTCGTTATCTGCCCCAAGGTGTTACGGAGATAGCCGTAAACGACGAAATACATGAATGCCGCGAGCCCCGCGGAGGCCAGGAAGGCAGAGATTAGCGCCGCAATCAGCGACTCGAGAATGAACGGCAACTGGATATGCCAACTCGAGGCGCCCACCAGTCTCATGATGCCGATTTCGCGGCGGCGGGCATACGCGGTCATGCGGATCGTGTTGGAGACCTGAAGTATCGCGGCAACGATCAGGAGAAGAGACGTGCCCAGCGCAGCCCAACGCATCTTGTCGAGCATCTCGAACAGCGGTCCGAGTAGTTTGCGCAAAGAGTTGACGTTGCCGACACCGTCCATCCCGGACACCTGGCTGACGACTCCATCGAATTTACGCGGGTCGTTCAGCGTCACGAAGTAGGACTCGGGAAACGCTTCCGGGCCGAGCGTTTCGAGCTGTTTGCGACCGGTGTCTGTCTGGCCGAGCAGGGCGCGGGCCTGTTCATAATTGTCTGCAGGCTTACGGGTGTTGAAGTTTTTGACCTCAGGATTGGTGTTGAGCGCCTGCTGCACCGCCTGCTTTTGGTCAACGGTGACCACTCCGCCAAGGCAATTAGCACCCGGGGAGTTCTTGGTGCACAGGTTGACCTGGAGTTGGAGCCGGTCGCCAAAATAGCGTTCGGTACGGTCAGCCTGGCTCTGGATCAGCAAGCCGAGCGACGCAAGGAGAAGTGACACCGTCATCGTCACTATGAGCGAAATACTCATGGATTTGTTGCGCGTCAGGCCGGAGCCGAGTTCTTTAAGGGCACTTGCGAGGGGCATAAAGGTCTCAGTTCTGATATCCGTAGATGCCGCGCGCCTCGTCACGGACGATGCGTCCGTCTTCGAGTTCAATCACGCGCTTGCGCATCTGGTCGACGATGGACTGGTCGTGCGTCGCCATCACAACGGTCGTGTCGGTGCGGTTGATGCGGTCAAGGAGTTTCATGATGCCGACGCTCGTCGTCGGATCGAGGTTGCCGGTCGGCTCGTCAGCTATCAGGATCATCGGCCGGTTGACGAAGGCCCGGGCGATCGCCACCCGTTGTTGTTCGCCACCGGAGAGTTCGTCGGGCATCCGGTGGCCTTTGCCGTCCAGGCCGACCATTTCGAGTGTTTCGGGGACCAATGCGTTGATGTCGGCCTTGGACTTGCCGATCACCTGCAGGGCAAAGGCCACATTTTCGCTGACGGTTTTGTTCGGAAGCAGCCGAAAATCCTGGAAGACGGTGCCGACCTGGCGTCGGAGTTTAGGAACTTTCCAATTGGAAAGCTTGTTGATCTCCTTGCCCGCGACATAGACGCGCCCCTGCGAGGGACGGGTCTCACGGATCACCAGGCGGAGAAAAGTCGACTTACCGGAACCGGAGGAACCCACAAGGAAGACGAACTCTCCCTTTTCAATCTCGAGATTGAGCGAATCGAGTGCGGGTCGCTTTTGGCCAGGATAGGTCTTGGTGACTTTGTCGAATCGAATCACTGATCGAGTGTAGGCATAGTCAGGTTGCGAGCGAGGGAGGCTCGCCCCAGCCTGGACTGCCGGTGGCTTGAGAAGTACACCTCGCCGCAATCCGCTACGCGGATTGGGCTCGGCGCCACCGGATGCCGGCTTCGATGAATTCGTCGATTTCACCGTCGAGCACCGCTTGGGTGTTGCCGGTTTCGTATTCGGTGCGCAGGTCCTTGACCATTTGGTAAGGGTTGAGGACATAGTTGCGCATCTGATCGCCCCAACTGGCCTGCACATCGCCGCGCATCTCATCGATGGTTGCGCGTTCCTCGGCCTTCTTGAGGGCAAGGATCTTGGCCTTGAGGATGACCATCGCCGATGCTTTGTTCTGCAGTTGACTCTTTTCGTTCTGGCAACTGACGACGGTGCCGGTCGGTATGTGGGTGAGGCGCACGGCCGAGTCGGTCGTATTGACGCTCTGGCCGCCGGGACCCGACGAGCGATAAACGTCGACCCGGATGTCGTCATCGGGTATTTCTATCTCATCGGTCTGCTCCAGCACCGGCACGACCTCGATCGCCGCGAATGACGTCTGGCGACGGCCCTGATTGTCAAACGGCGAAATACGCACGAGACGGTGCGTTCCGGCTTCGACCGACAACGTGCCGTACGCGTACGGCGCCTTGACCGCGAAGGTCGCCGACTTGATGCCCGCTTCCTCAGCATAAGAGGTGTCGTAGACCTCAACGGTGTAGTGGTGACGCTCTGCCCAACGGGTATACATCCGCATCAGCATTTCGGCGAAGTCTGCGGCATCCACGCCGCCGGCACCCGATCGGATCGAGATGAGAGCATCTCGTTCGTCATATTCGCCCGAAAGCAGTGTCCGGATCTCGAGGGATTCGACGGCCTTCTCGATCTTGATGAGTTCCCGGTCGGCCTCGGCGAGCGTCTCGGCGTCGCCCTCTTCCTGTGCGAGTTCGGCGAGCACTTCCATATCTTCGATCCGCAGGCGCAAGGCCACCATACGTTCGAGTTCGGACTGAAGCACCGAGAGGCGGCCGGTCACGCGTTGCGCATTTGCCTGGTCATCCCACAGATCGGGTACGGCGACTTGCTCCTGGAGGTCGGCGATCTCCGTACGCATCTTGTCCAGATCGAGCACCTTCTCGATCGACGTCAGCGTCGCGCCAAGGGCCTTGATGTGCTCCGGAAAATCAGTAATTGCCACATGTCGAGGTTAGTCGATGACGGGTGACCCAGACTCATTGGCTGATTCGGAGCAGCGCCGCGGCATCGGCCGTCACCCGCGACGTGGCGAACCAGCCCGGCGGCGCGAGCGGCAAATCGATGGAACGGTCAAGGTGGACTCGGACGGTATTTTCGTCGATTGACACCGTCCAGGAGTTCACGCCGCTCGTTGCCGACGAAAGATAAGAGCCGACGAGTAGGCGGGCACGTTGTGGATCAAGCGGGGCGTTCTCCCCGATGCCTTCGCGGTAGACAGCCTCCTGGCGTAGTCCGTCGGCCGCGGCAAGGGCCGCACCGTCTGCGGCATTGTTGAGTTCCTGCCGTTGAAGGAACGCAGCCGAAGAATTGACGACGACAACTGCCAGCAGAGCGATGACGATGAAGAAGCCGACGACCATAACCGCGATCTGACCTTCGTCGCGCCGGCTCATTTCTTCGCTCCGCGATGGGTGCCATAGGGCTCGACGTGGGTGCTGTCGACGGTGATCGGCGCCAACTGGTCGCCGAGAGCCTGCGGTGTCAGCGGCAAGGGTTGCGTCATGCGTACGACGATGCGCACGGAAGATCCCGGTTTCAGACAGTCAGCCGCGGTCGGGGTGCAGGTGATCTCGACTGACGCGCCCGTCACGTCCTGATCGCCGAGCGCGACCGTCGCAGCCCGATTGGCGCGCCCGTAGGCACTCGCGACATCTGGCGCCAGGATGAACGCACGAGCGGCCGAACGGCTCGCCGCCGAGACGCCGTATGCGGCTCTTTGGACATCGAAGACTGCCATCAGTATGTAGACGACGGGGATGAGCAACAGCAAGGCGAGCCAGACAAACTCGATGAGAGCGGTGCCCTCCTCTCGTCGTGGATTCACGGCACGTCCTCGCGCACGGCATGGCCCTCGACGCTCAACGAAACGCCCGGACCGAAGAGACCCAACGCCGGAACTTCGGTCCTCACGCTGACGACAGTCCCCGGCATCCCGCCGACGAGTTCGAAGCCGGCGGTCACTCCCTCGGCATATTTATCGGCGATTGCTGCGCGGATCAAGGCACGAGTGCGGTCGGCGCCAACCGAGGGATCGGCATCAACCACAGCGGCGGCACGGGCGCCTTCGGAGGCAGCCGCTGAGAGCGTGTTGCGCACATGCATGACCAGACCCACCTGGATCACCCCCAGCACGATGGGAATCAGCAAAACCATGATGAGGACGAAGTCGACGACGGCGGAACCGCGTTCGGGCTTTGGCCTCACGGAGGAATCACCCGCCGACGGCGGTCAGCGCCTGGACCAGCATGGTGCGGAGTTGCGGGCCTGCCACCGTGGTCAGGATCGCCACGAGGCCTGCTGTCATCACAGTGATCATCACCCATCCGGGCACATCTCCGCGTTCATCGTGTTTGGTCGACATCTTCATAAATACTATTTTCATTGTTGTCCCTTCTCACATTCCTGACGTCATATGGAGGCCGATATAGCCCGGGAAGAAGGCGAAAACGATGGTCACCGGAAGGATGAAAAAAACGACCGGGATCATCATGGCGACCTCTTTGCGGCCGCCGGCCTCGATCAATTCGCGGCGACTTGATTCGCGCACGTCCGCTGCCTGGGCATGGAGCACGTCGACCAACGGCGTGCCGCGCTCGATGGCCACGGCCAAACCCTCGGCGAAACGCGCAATGCTGGCGACTCCGGTGCGCCCAGCTAATCCGTCGAAAGCGCGCTGAACCGTCATTCCCGTCCTGATGTCGGCGAGCACCCGGCTCAACTCGGAGGCGAGATCGCCGTGACAGACGCGAACGACACGCTCCAGGCCTGTGACTGGGCCCTCCCCGGCGGCAACGGCCAATGCCAGCAAATCTGCGACGGTTGGGAACTCCTCGCTCATCCGCCGCTCATGAACGCGGATGGTGCTTGTCAGGGCGTTGTCACAACCCAGCACGCCCCCGACGAAACCGGCGACACACAAAACCAGCAGCGAAACGGAGGCAGATCCGCGGCCGGCCAACCACAACACCGACACGGCAGCACATCCACCGAAACCGCAGAGACCCCATACGACTTGGCGAATACGGAACTGCTCAACTGTCTGCCCGGTGCCCAGCCGGTTGAGCCGCGATGCCACGCTCGCCGATCCGCCCAACACGTTTCCTACGGTGCGTGCGCCCCTTTGGAGGTACGGTCCGAACACCGCTGCTGCGGCTGATTGTGAACTCGATACGGCGACCGACTGAGGGTGCACATCACGCAAATAGGGCAACAACCGGTCGGTGAGAGCCGGGCGGCGATTGCGAGCCCAACCCCGATAGGCGAGGACCACTCCGGTTGCGAAGACAAAGCCGATCAAGGCGCCGGTCATGCGAGGATCCGGCGTTCGGCTGGAAACCGTCCGATCCACATCATCAGCCGGTAGGCCACGACGCACAGGATCGCCCCACCGCTGAGAATGACTAATCCGGCACCGGTCGCGAATTGTGCAACGACGTCGCGCTGGAGGCTCATCACGAGCAATACGATCCAGGGAGCGGCGACGGCGAGTCGGGCTCCGTTGACCGTCCAGGATTGGCGCGATTCGAGTTCACCGCGCGTTCGCGCATCGTCGCGGAGGAATCCGGACAGCGCCCGAAGCATCCGGCCCAGGTCACCGCCTCCGACGTCCCGGGCAATCCGCAGGGCTTCAACGACACGATCACCGACGGGATCAGCCAGTCGGACTTTCAAACGGTCCAGTGATTCGTGGAAGCGGCCGGTGGACTGGTAGTCGCGGGCAAATGCTTCGAACGGTTGGCGAAGTCCTATGGGCCCGCGTTCACCAAGTTGCTGCAAGGCCTCCGGTAACGACAGCCCGGCTCGCACAGCCGAGGCAAGGTTGTCGACCGCATCGGGCCACAGCGTCGCGAATTCGCGGGACCGCCGGGTGGCCCGACCACGGAGTACGGCTATCGGGAGCATCGCTGCGAGGAGTCCGAAAACCACGGCGACAACCAACACCCCGGAAAAGGCGGCCATCACGAACGTGACGAGGAGAAAGCTGGCCGTGCAGACCCCGAGAAGACTCTTCGGGGAAATCTCCGAAAGACCCGCACGTGCCAATAGGTCGTCCAAGCGGTGGGTCTTCGTGCTCCGTCGCCTGGGCATCCATGTCGGTTCGGCAACGGCCCAGCCGATGAAAACGAACCCTATGCCCGTCAGTAGTCCGATCAGTGCGCCCATCGGCCCACCGCCAGGAGAGAATCGAGGTCGATGCTGGCCTGCTCGAATCGGTCGCGGCGAGCGGGGATCCCGACGCCGCGCTCGAGGACTCCACCACGTCGTAGGAAGATCTGTTCGCTTTCGATGTTGTCGTTTTCGACCCGGCCCGAGACCGCGACAACTTCCTGCACGCCGCGATGGCCGGACACGTCAATGCTCGTATGCACGACGATGTCGACCGATGACGCCACCGTCGGGACCACGAAGCGTGAACCGATGTTTTCACCCGCCAGCAAGGGAAGCGTGCACAGTTTGACCAATGCTTGCCGAGCGGAATTGGCATGCAGGCTGGCCATTCCCGGGAGACCAGCGTTGAGGGCGAGCAGCAAGTCGAGGCACTCGGCTGCCCTGACTTCGCCGACAATGATGCGCGACGGCCGCATGCGCAATGCCTCTTTGACCAGCGATCGGAGGTCGATCTCTCCGGTGCCCTCGAGACCGGACTGGCGGGTCTGCATAGCGACCCAATCGGGGTGACCGCACTGAAGTTCGAAGACCTCCTCGACCGAGACCAGTCGCTGATTGCCCGGAATCGAGGCGGCCAGACAATTCAGCAAGGTGGTTTTTCCGGCTTGGGTCCCGCCGGACACTACGACGTTGAGGCCGGCGACCACGCAGGCGTTGAGAAATGCGGCGACTTGCGCGTCGATCGAGCCGAGCGCCACGAGGTCATCGAGCGAATGTGCGCGGGCAACAAATTTTCGGATGTTAACGGCCGTGAAATTCTTGCTGATCCCTTCCAGGACAACATGGAGACGGTGGCCGCCTGGCAGCATCGCGTCGACGAATGGTGTGCTGATGTCGAGCCGGCGCCCGCTCGAACTGAGCATTCGTTCGACGAGCTCGCGCACCTGCTCGGCTGTGAGGATCGTCGACGTGAGTTCATGTTTGCCATCACGGGCAATGAACACGCGCGAAGGCTGATTTATCCAGATTTCCTCGACCGTCGGATCGTCAAGGTAGGGCTGCAAGGGACCGAAACCAGCGATGTCGGCGACGAGTTGGCCGATGAGAAGATCGGGCTCTTCGATACTGTCGACGGCGCCGGTCAGGCTGCGTGCCTCATGATCGGCGACGACTTGTGTGGCAACCCGATGGACCGCCGCCGCATCGCCAGCGGGATCGATGCGTTGTTCGCGCACAACCGTGCGCACACGTTCGAACAGTTTGTCGCCAGTTACTGAAATCGCCACCCGGTTATCCCTTCCCCCGAAGAGAGACTGCTTCGGATACTTCCCTACTCCCAGCTATTTGGGAAGGGTTGGCCGCAAATCTGTGCAAAACTGCGTAACGTCATTGAAATTGCGGCCCAGGAGCATCAATTCCTATGACGTAGGGCAGCGCCTGCGGTGGATTTCGCGGCACATGTTTGTTTCCAGCACTCCGATGCACCAAGATCGAAGAGTGAAGGCTCATCACCGATTCGTCTCGGCCCGCCCAGTCTCAGGGCTGGTCGTTTCGCTGTTCCTCCTGTTGCTCGCGTCAGCGGGGCCCGCCTCGGCCGAAGCTCCGTTGGAGGTCAACAGTCCGATCACCGACGACGCCAGGGTTCTCGGGGCCGATCGGGCCAAAGTCGACACCTCGCTCAAGGAATTCACCAGCAAGACCGGTCTGCGCTTGTATGTCGTTTACGTCAAGAGTTTCGATGGGCTGACCGGCACGGACTGGGCAGAGATGACTGCGGCGCAGTCGGCGATAGGCTTCACCGACATCCTGTTGGCTGTTTCGACGAGCGACAACCATTACGGTGTCGCCGAACCCAGCGAGCACGGGATATCCGATAAGGACTTCAACGCAGTTGCCGCCGATACGATCCGGCCCGCTGTCAACGCGAGCGATTGGCCAGGCGTGGCCATCGACGCGGCAAAGGGCTACGAACAAGCGTCGGAGGATTCCGGTCTTCCGTGGAAGCTCATAGTGGCCGGTGTCCTTCTCCTCGCACTGGCTCTTGCCCTTGTTGTCCATCGAAACCGTCGTCGGTACGACGAAACCCACGTCATTCGCGACCAGAACGGCCAGCCCGTCGACCCGCTTGAACTCATGGATCTTGACGAACTGATCGACAAGGCGCAGCTATCCGTCGCCGGCGTCGTGGATCCCGAGCTCAAAATCCAATTGGGCCGACAATTGAGTGATCTCCTTGCCACCAGCTTGAGGCGAAGCGAAGACATCCGGCGCTCGTTGGCCATCGACATCATCCACCGCGCCCTCAACCTCGGGCGCACGAAAACTGCCGGTGCCGAAAACGCCGGTGACGCAATTCCCTGACTCAAAAGCGGTCCCCTCCAGATGAACGCCAATCCAATAGAAGACCAATCCAAATGAAGGCCAATTCCAATAGGAGGAATGAACCATGGCTCAAAAGCAATCCATTCTCGGTCGAGTCGGGCAACTGACCCGTGCCAACATCAATTCGCTGCTCGACAAAGCCGAAGATCCGCAGAAAATGCTCGACCAACTTGTCCGCGATTACACGAATTCGATCGCCGAAGCCGAAGACGCCGTCGCTCAGACGATCGGCAATCTCCGCCTCGCCGAGGCAGACCACACCGAGGATGTTGCCGCAGTCAAGGAGTGGGGCCACAAGGCGCTCACGGCTTCGCAGAAGGCCGATTCGCTCCGCAGTTCCAATCCCACCGATGCCGACAAGTTCGACCAACTTGCCAAAGTTGCCTTATCGAAACAGATCGGTTTCGAGGGTGAAGCCAAGGAGTCGGCTCCGATGATCGCCTCCCAGACGGAGGTCGTCGAGAAACTCAAAACCGGCCTTATCGGTATGAAGGGCAAGCTCACCGAACTCCAGACGAAGCGCGATCAGTTGGTGGCGCGCGCCAAGACCGCCGAGGCCCAGGCCAGCGTCCAGGATGCGGTGAAGTCGATCGACATCCTCGACCCGACGAGCGAAGTGTCACGCTTCGAGGACAAGGTTCGCCGCGAAGAAGCCCGCGTTGCCGGTCAGGCCGAAATCGCCGCGTCGAGCCTCGACTCACAGTTCGAGGAGCTCGAGGCGTCGACCACTGACGCCGAGGTCGAGGCCCGTTTGGCTGAACTCAAGGGACTGGGTGCCGCTGCAACACCTGAGGCGCCCGCTCTCGACCAGGCACCCTGAGTCCGCACCCGGTCGGTCGAATGGCGAGCCGTCAGAAATGGCCCCGGGGACCTGGGGCCATTTTCGTGCGCTTCAGGGTCGTCGAATATGCGACAGCAACTCGTTCCGCTGGCATGATGGCGCTATGAAAATCAATGAAACATTTTCTTATGACGGAGCCACGGTCGAGAGCGTCTACGCAATCATCACCGATCAGGCGTTCCGGGCCGAAGCCTGCGCCGAACAAGGTGCCTCGGACTACTCGGTGACCGTCGAACCCAATACCGGCGGCGGCAAAACCGTCACGGTCATCCGTATCATGCCGGCCGACATGCCCGACTTCATAAAAAAACTCACCGGCGACACCGTCAAGGTCAAACAGACCGAGGAATGGGCCGGCCCCGATGCCGGCGGCCACCGCAATGCCAACGTCAAGGTGAAGATCATCGGCCAACCGGCGGAGATGAATGGCACTGCCGTTATCGTCAACGCCGGCGACAATGCCAGTTTTACTCTCGACGGCGAGGTGAAGGTGTCGATTCCTTTCATCGGCAAGAAGATCGAACCCGAAGTCGCCAAGGCGATCCTCGGCTCGCTTCGCGCCGAGGTCGCGCTCGGAACCAAAAAACTCAGTTAGACGCGCTCAGCCGATCAGGTTGGGAATGCCGTGCTCCTCAATGCCAGGAGCACGGCATCTATTTCCTGAGTCGCAAACCAGGCAAGATCGCCGCTGTCATCGAGGGCGACATGAAATGACGCCACGTCGTCGATGGTCACCGGTGCACCACCGGCTTCGACATCTGCGGCAATGACAACAGGACCATGTTGAGAGGCCTCGCCGAAAGCAGCAAATTCGCCCTCCTCGTCGTCGCTCGCGGGCATGAACGCATCGGCCGTCACGGCTTGACCCGCCGCCAACGCCTCAACATCGCCTAGCGTGGCGGACAGATAAATCCTGATCATTGCGTGGGCCGAGTGCGTCCGCGTGGCGCGCGGGTGCGACGAGAGCCAACCGTTTCGACCATCTCGACCAGGGCATCGTCGATGCATTGTGCGAGCACGTCCGCATCGGGCACCGCTTCGCGATCGGCAACGATGCCGTAAAACACTTTGCCGTAGTAGGACGTGACCCCGATTGCCACCGCCCGGTTGTCGCTGAGAGGTATGCACGGGTAGACCTCGCTCATTCGCGCCCCTGCCATGTAGACCGGCTCTTGCGGGCCGGGGACGTTGGTAATGACGATCTGGTGGCCGCGACCGCTTTCGGCATCGGCAACGCGGGCCCCAACGGCATGGAAAGTCGAGGTCGCGAAGCCGGGCAGATTGGCAAGTTTGTTGGCGGCGACGGCCGAACCGGTCTCTCGGTGGTCCTTCAGCGCGTAAGACACCTGGTGCAGACGCACAACCGGATTGGATTCACCGACGGGTAAGGACAACAGATGACCGCGAACCTTCGAGCCGAGAGAGGTCGGCCATCCGTCGTCGGCAACGACCGACATGGGCACCATCGCCCGGAAGCGCGTTTTCGAACTGACGGGCTCAGCACGCGTCAACATCCAGCCGCGCATACCGCCGGCGATCGTGGCCAGGATGACATCGTTGACGGTACCGCCGTGTTCATCGCGCACCATGCGGTAGTCGTCGAGTTTGGTTTCGAGCGAGGCGAAGCGACGGTGGTGACTGAGTTCGGTCAGCAAAATGCCGTGCGGCGCAGGCTTCCTGCCAGCCAGCCCCGGAAGCCGGGCCGCTATACGGCCAAGGTTCATCTCGGCGATCCGAAGTCCCTCGACCGGGCGACGCAGATTTTTGTTGACGGTACTGACGATGAGTGCCGCCGCGCCGGGTTCGGGGCGCGGATTCCAGTCTTCGTGCGGAATGTCGCGTTCGTGGGCGGTCTCCTCAAGGAGGACTTGGGCGAGGTCGATGGTTTCGGAGCCGTCGACGAGGGCCTGATGGGATTTGAACAGCAATGCGACCCGGCCGGCACTCAATCCCTCTACAAGGTAAAGCTCCCACAGCGGACGATCGGGATCGAGCCGGCGGGCGATCAACCGGCCTACAAGTTCACGCAACGATGCCATCGTCCCCGGCTTCGGCAACGCCGATCGACGCACATGCAGAGAGATATCGAAGTCCTCGTCATCGATCCACAGGGGAGTGCCGAGCCCGGCCGGAACCCTCAGCGCGATTTGCCGATAACGCGGCACGATGTCGATACGGTCGTTGATGACCTGGACGAGCCGGTCGTAGTCGAGTCGATGTTCACCGGGTTCGAGAATTGCGAGAGACGCGATCTGGCGCGGAGCCATCGGGCAGTCTTGATTCAAGAACATTGCATCGAGCGGGCTCATCCGTTGCATGGTGCTCCTGGGTGATATGTGATCCCAAAAGTACCACCGCTCACGTGCCGGCCGACGACGCTGAGCCAACACCGGCATGTTCCGTCGCCCACTCGCGGGCCAAGCGGGCGAATGACTTTGTGAGGCGCGAATCGGGACTCGCTTCGCTCAGCAATCGACCGCCGATCAGGGCGGCATCGACGGCTGCCTGATCCAGCGGCAGGAAGGCGACAGGCCGCCGGCCGGTGAGGCGTTCGACTGTTGCACCGATCTCGGTATCGGACCAACCGATCGTCTGCCGGGTCATGTTGATCACGACGGCGATCTCGGCCGAGGGCATGAGCGCTTCCAGGTCGTGAAGTCCCCGCACCAGTCGGGCGAGACCGACCGGATCTGCCCGACCGACGGCGATGACGTCGTCAGCGGCCTCGAGCGATTGCAGGGTCAGCTGGTTGCGTCGCGGAGCCCCCGAATCGAAACTCTCTGGCTGTTCGAGGCAAAACCCGCAATCGATCACGCTGATGGCAGCATCGTGGCGCAATTGCTGCAAGACGAGTTCGGCCGCACCGGCGCGCACCTGCGCCCAGAGATCGGGCCGCGGGAGACCAGTGAGGATGGACAGGCTGCCGTTGATGCCATAGAGGTGTTCGGCCGTCTCTGCCGCCCTCCCGTTGTTGGCGGCGCGGCTGGCGGCGAGGAGTCCGCTGACTTCGTCGAGGACCCCGAGCATCTGTGCGATTGTACCGCCATAGGGATCGGCGTCCGCCAGAATCGTGCCGATACCGCGTTCGGCGCATGCCGCTGCGATTCCCAGTGCGACGGTGCTGCGTCCTGGCGCACCGGTCGGGCCCCATACGGCGACGAGGCGGCCCTTTCCGTGAGCCACGTCCTCCTCAACCCCGGTCGAAGACCGGCGCGGAAGGTGTCCGGCCAGCGCGTCGAGTTCGCCGACTTCAAGGCGGGTCGCGATGCCGAGGGCCGTACAGCGGGCGCTGTCGGCCTCAACTGCGACCGGGTGAACGCCTGCCCGGACGAGCCGATAGACGGTGTCGGCATCGAAACCGGGGGCGTCCGGCGAAATCAGTGCAGCAACAGCGTCGCCGGTTTGCGCCGCCGCGAGGAGATCAGCGACATCGACGCAACGTCGTGCCAGTGTGAAGTCGCGCGACGATTCCAGAAATGTCAGGGCCGCGGACTCCCATCCCGCTCCCCCGGCTGCGATCAGGACTTCCCTCACGGCACTCTGACCAACGTGACGTGTCCGGCCGAAATGGCGCTCAACGTCGTGCCGGCAAGTTCGCCCTCATCGACCCCAACGAGAATGGTGCGCGCCAGCGACCCGCCGATTGCCGTGGAGCCGCCACCAGTCGACAACACGCGCGCCGCTTGCAACACCAAGACCGACTTGCCCTCGGTGGGCTGGCCGGGGCCTGGGCCCACCCATACATCGACAGTGTCTCCGCTGCGCAGATCGAGCGGAAAGGAGCCGTTCGCGACATTGAGCGGGAGTTCACCAGCAGACTGCTCGTCGTCGACGACGAGGGCGGACTTGTCCAGGAGTGCGCCGGCGCTGATGTCCCGGGCCCATGAAAGTTCACTGATCCCGGCGGGAAACTCGTCATCGGTACGCACGTAGTAGTCGCTCGCAACAGAACCCAACCGCACCCTGGTCGTCATCAGGTCTTCACGCTTGACCTCATCGCCGGCGGCCACCGAGGTTCGAACCGACCAATAGGCGACGGTGTCGTCGCGCGCGGCAAACACTTTTGCTCCCACGACGGTGGACAGCAAGACCAGCATGATGCCGAGGAGAAGACGCGGATCACGCCACGGATGGACGGCTACACGCTGCGCCGTCCTCATCGCGTCCGGCCGGTCAAGGCCCCGCCGTTCACGATCCGCACCGAAAAATCAGGCCCCCACCAGATACTCATAAGAAGTATTCACCTATAGATTTGCCGATTCGTCCAGCCCCTGTCCCGTTTTCCACAGGCAGCGACAGTCCCCGCCGGCATGACACCGGGTCATGCGAAACTAGGAATATGCCTCCCACCAAGCCCCGATTCCTCACGTTGGCCGATGTCGCCGAGGTCCTGAATGTGACGGTGCGACAGGTTTATGCGCTCGTTCGGGGGGGCGATCTCCGCGGCATCCAGATCGGCGGACGCGGCCAGTGGCGGATCGAAAACAGCGAACTCGAGGGTTACATCGCTCGCCAGTATGCCCGCACCGATCGGTCCCTCGCCGACCTCGAACCGAGCGACGAATCCGAACCATCCGAAGACATCAACGCGAACAGCTGACCACCGCGATCGCTGAATACGGAATCATCGGAGCGTTGCCCGCTTCATCACGGATCTGCACGAAATCTGCACCGACGAGCACAACCCTGCCGGCCCTCGACGTGGAGTCCGTGCGACAGACCTGCACCCGATCCTGATCACGCTGAAGCAACCGGAACACATACGGCCAGCCCAGTTTCGACGAAACTACCGTCGGTTTTTCCGCGCGTTGCGATGCGCCCAGGACTGCCATCAGGGCGACCGGATTGACTAGCATGTGGGCGCGATCAGTGAGCACATGTATGACCTGATCATTGCCCGACTGGACCGTGCCGTCGATGCGGCCGACACCGGCAACCTCCAGTGACACTCCGCCACCGGCCAGTTGTTGCCAGCGCGTGGCGGCCCGCTCTCCGTCCCGGAGCTCGGTGACCAGCGCATCCCTTTCGGTCAACGCTTCGTCACCGACGATTCCTTCGAGATCGGCAAACAATTTTTCCCACCGCATAACGGGCAGGCTACCCCTTAGTGTGGAAAACGCGTTGACAGTTGTACGCAAATGTCTTTCACTGTAATCAAACGTTCTTGAACGTATTTAAACGAAGCGGGGAATTATGCGATTGTCGTCGACCGGTTATGGCGTTGCCGCCGTCTCCGCGTTCAGTCTCCTGACACTGGGTCCGGGCTCAGCCGCGGCAGCTCGCGACCTCAACGACCTCGACTTCAACCGCTCGCTGGTCGCCGCCGTGACGCTTCTCCTTGTCGCCCTGAGCACGTGGTCGCTTGCCTGTATGACGCTCACCTTCGCCGCCGACAGAACCGCCGCGATCGACGTCCTCGCACACCTCATCACACCGAGTTTCCTTCGGCGCGCGTTGTTCCTCGGCGCCGCCGGCGCCCTCGCCATCGGTCCCGCCGCCGGTGTCAGCGACACTGGCCGCGGCGCGGAAGCTCCCGAGCGCAGCGTGACCAGTCGAAGCCTCGACGGTCTTCGACTTCCCGATCGCCCGCTCGGTGGCGAGGCTGCCGCAGCGTCTGTGGCAGCGGCTCGTCATCTCCTCGTTCAGGTCAATCGTGGGGACACATTGTGGTCCATAGCTTCCCGTCACCTCGGTTCCGAAGCAAGCCCTTCGGAGATAAGCGTCGCCGTCGAAGGCTGGTACGGCGCGAATCGAGCACTCATCGGTCCTGAACCCGATTTGATCTTCCCCGGCCAACAACTCACTCAGCCTGCGAAGGAATCCCCATGAAAACTGCGACGTCGCTTTTGGTCCGAACCGCTCCCGAGCCACGATTCGGGCTCTCGACCTCGGCTCCCGAACAAGTGCCTTTACCGCTCGCGGGGTTCGCCCAACTCACTCTGGCGCCCATTCCGGCAAGCGGCCCTTCGCGCAATCCGCTTCAGGAGCGGGCCGCGCATTTCATGCAGGTTCTCGTCGAGGTGCTTACCGGTGAACGACCGGTCAGACAACTGGGGGTCTGGATGTCTCCCGACGTCTACGAGCAACTTCAGTTGCGACTCGCGGCGCATGCACGAGCGCCGCAACGACTTCACATAAATGCCGGTTCGCGAATCGTGTCGGTCCACGTGTCCATGGTCACCGAGACGACAGCCGAGATCGCCGCACGGATGGCCCAAGGCGGACGATCGCGCGCCTTGGCCGTCCGACTCGAATTGCAGTCCAACAGCCGCGGAGTCCGCCAATGGCGATGCACCGCACTCACCTGGGCCTGACTAACGGTTCCTTTTGCGGGACTGACGCTGGGCCTTCGACTTCTGGCGTGACTTCGACTTGATGTTGACTTGGCGCTGCTTGGCTTGCTCTTCGGGATCCTCGGCTTCGTTGGAAAGTTCCACCTCACCCGAACCATCCGAACTGGGCGAAGAGTATGACAAATTGGTCTGCTTTTCGTGCTCGAGGCCCTTGGCCGAAATCTGCGGCACGAATTCCTCGGACTCATCGGATTCCTCGGACTGCACCTGGACTTCCAGATTGAACAGGAATCCCACGGACTCTTCCTGGATCGCGTCCATCATGGAGTTAAAGAGATCGAAGCCTTCTCGCTGATATTCGACCAGCGGGTCGCGCTGCGAGTAGGCCCGCAAGCCGATGCCCTCGCGCAGGTAATCCATCTCATAGAGATGCTCGCGCCACTTGCGGTCAAGGACGCTGAGGACGACGCGGCGCTCGAGCTCGCGAGTGATTTCGGATCCGAGCTCCTCCTCGCGATTGCGATAACCCGCCAGCGCATCTTCGGAGATGACGTCCTGAAGGAGTTCGCGGGTGAGCCCGGAGCGGCCACCGTATTCTGCTTCGACGCCTTCCGCGGTCAACCCGATCGGATAGAGCGTGCCGAGGGCCGTCCACAACTTGTCGAGTTCCCACTCCTCGGGGAAGCCTTCGGTGGCGCCGACGACATAAGCATTGGTCACTTGCGGAATCATCTCGCTGACCCAGTCGTGCAGGTCTTCGCCCTCAAGGACGCGACGGCGCTCGGCATAAATGACCTGCCGCTGGCTGCTCATCACATCGTCATACTTGAGGATGTTTTTGCGGGTATCGAAGTTCTGTGCCTCCACCTGGGCCTGCGCCGAAGCGATGGCACCAGTGACGCGCTTGTTCTCGATCGGCACGTCGTCAGGGATCTTCATCGTCGTGAGGACCCAGTCGACCCAATCGGCCTTGAACAGTCTCATCAGATCGTCTTCAAGCGAAAGATAAAACCGTGTTTCGCCCGGATCGCCTTGGCGACCAGAACGACCACGCAACTGGTTGTCGATGCGACGCGATTCGTGCCGTTCCGTGCCGATCACCGCGAGGCCGCCGACCAGCGCGACCTCATCGTGTTCGGCGGCGACCTGCGCTTCGATCTCCTTGAGCGTCGTGGGCCAGGCGGCTTCATACTCCTCGGAAGTCTCCACCGGGTCGAGGCCCTTGTCGCGGAGTGCCTGATCGGCAAGGAACTCAACATTTCCGCCGAGCATGATGTCGGTGCCGCGGCCCGCCATATTGGTGGCAACCGTGATCGCGCCCTTGTGGCCGGCCATCGCGACGATCGAGGCTTCGCGATCATGCTGCTTGGCGTTGAGAACTTCGTGCGGAACGCCGCGCTTGCGCAACAACTTGGAGAGCAATTCGCTCTTCTCGACGCTCGCCGTGCCCACGAGGATGGGCTGGCCTTGCCCGTGGCGCTCCACGATGTCTTCGATGACGGCATCGAACTTCGCATGCTCGGTGCGGTAGACGAGGTCCGGCTGATCGCGCCGGGCGATCGGCTGGTTCGTCGGAATCGGCACGACGCCGAGTTTATAGATCTTGTCGAATTCGGAGGCCTCGGTGAGCGCCGTACCGGTCATGCCCGACAACGTGTCGTAGAGGCGGAAATAGTTCTGCAGCGTGATCGTGGCGAGGGTCTGGTATTCCTCACGCACGGTGACGCCTTCTTTGGCTTCGATCGCCTGGTGCAAGCCTTCGTTGTAACGACGGCCGTCGAGAATACGACCGGTGTGCTCATCGACGATGAGGACGTCGCCGTTCATCACGACGTAGTCCTTGTCGCGTTTGAACAACTCTTTCGCCTTGATCGCGTTGTTCAGGAAACTGATGAGAGACGTGTTGACCGCGTCATAGAGATTGTCGATGCCGAGGACGTCCTCGACCTTGTCGATGCCCAAATCGTTGACGGCGATCGTGCGCTTCTTTTCATCGACCTCATAATGGTCGTCAATAGTCATGGCCTCGACGATCTTGGCGAACTCGCCATACCATTTGACGTCGTCTTCGGTCGGTCCCGAAATGATAAGCGGCGTACGGGCCTCGTCGATGAGGATGGAGTCGACCTCGTCGACGACCGCGAAGTTGTGTCCGCGCTGGACACAATCGGCGATTTCGTCGGCCATGTTATCGCGGAGGTAGTCGAAGCCGAATTCGTTGTTGGTGCCGTAGGTAATGTCGGCGGCGTAGGACACTCGGCGTTCGGCCGGCGTCATGCTTGGCAAGATCATGCCGACCGACATACCCATGAAATGGTAAACGCGCCCCATCCACTCGGCGTGATATTTGGCAAGGTAATCGTTGACCGTGACAACATGCACCCCGTTGCCCGACAAGGCGTTGAGGTAGCACGGAAGGGTGGCGACGAGGGTCTTGCCCTCGCCGGTTTTCATCTCTGCGATGTTGCCCAGGTGCATTGCCGCGCCGCCCATGAGCTGGACGTGGAAGTGACGCTGGCCGAGCACGCGGCTCGCTGCTTCACGCACCGCGGCAAACGCTTCGGGCATGAGATCGTCCAGCGTTTCACCGGCGGCGAGGCGTTCACGGAACTCCGGCGTCATCGCCTGAAGTTGCTCGTCGCTCATGGCTCGAAATTCGTCTTCAAGCACATTGACTTGTTTGGCGATGGCTTCGAGTTTGCGAAGGATCTTGCCTTCACCCATACGAAGGATCTTGTCGATGACTTTAGGCACGGGGTAGGACTCCTGATCGGAAGAGTGAGCCTTCATATCCTAGGCGACCGGCCAAAGCATCGGCGAGTTCCCCAGCCATATTTCCCTTGGCCGGCGGTATGACCGTCTCCAGTCCAAGCCAACGAGCCATCTCGTGGAGCTCTTCAGCCAATTCAAGAGCCGTATGAGCGGGGGCGTGGGGCTCGGCCCAGGCGCTCCTCACGAGCAGGGCGCCGGCGTGACGGTCGGCCTTGAGGTCGACCCGGCCCACGAGACGATCACCGAGCAGGAACGGAAGAACGTAATAGCCATGGACCCGCTTGTCCTCGGGGACATAGATTTCGATGCGGTAACGGAAATCGAAGATTTTTTCGGTGCGATGACGTTCGAAAACCAACGGGTCGAATGGACTCAGGAGCGCTCGCGCCTGCACCGATCGTGGCCTCTTCGCCTCGGGATGAAGGTAAGTCTGCCGGTGCCAGCCCACGACCCGGGTGGGGATCAGTTCGCCGGCGGCAACCAACTGCTCCACAGCCCGGTGGGTCGGCCCGGGCGACAGTCGAAAGTAGTCGCGGAGGCATTGTTCGGAGGCGACCCCGTGAGCCCGGGAGGCGAACCGGACCAGCGAGAGATGGGCTTCGTCGGAGCCCAGGGTCTCGGCGTCGAGGTGGGCCGACGGAATCACCCGTTCCGGAAGGTCATAGACCCGTTCGAAGGCCGAATTTCGACGTGACGAGGTGACCTCTCCCTTGTAGAAGAGGTACTCGAGGGAGGCCTTGACGACTGACCAGTTCCAGCCCCAGTTGTCCCTGCTGCGCACCACATCGTGCTCGATCTCGCGTGCCGTGAGCGGTCCTCGATCGCGGACTTCCTGGAGCACCCGGGCGACGAGTTCGGGTCGTTCGCTGGCGACTTGGGACATGTTGCCCCACATGCGGGCACCCGACTCCATTCGAAAACGCATCGCCGCATGCAGCGAAACATCGACGAGGGCCGCTTCGTGCGCCCAGTATTCGAAGAGCCTGCGCGGCGCTCGTGCGAACGCACGGTCCAGGAGTTCCCGATCGTAGGGGCCGAGCCGGGAGAACATAGGCATGTAGTGGGCCCGAACGAGTACGTTGACCGAGTCGATCTGGAAAAAACCGAGCCGCGCGATCGTCGAGGCCAGATGACGGGATCCGACGACGTCCGGTCGGCGTTTGCCAAAGCCTTGTGCCACGAGGGCAATGCGCCTGGCCTGCAATTGGCTAATGCTCACCGAAGGTCTTCAACCGCTCCACTCATGACTCGTCTCCGACGCTCCACTCATGACTCGTCTCCGACGAGGTTACTGCGCACCGCATACATCGCAGCTTCCATGCGGGATTTCATCTGGAGCTTTTCGAGAAGGTTGCGAATGTGGTTTTTGACGGTGTTTTCACTGATGAACAGTTCGGCGGCAATTTCCCTGTTGCTGAGGCCGCGGGCAACCTGGCGCAAAACTTCGAGTTCGCGAACAGTAAGGGAGGTCCCCGGCCCCTGTGGCCGGGACATATGAACGAACTCTTCCAACAATTTGGTGGCCATCGACGGACTGATCAGGGACTGGCCCGCAGCGACCAGGCGGACGGCCTCGACGACCTGATCGTAGGTTGACCCGTCCTTGAGGATGTAACCCGAAGCCCCGCTCTTGATCGACTCATAGAGGTCGGACTCTTCATCACTGGCCGTAAGCATGATGATGCCAGTCGTCGGCGAGATCGCCTTGATGGCAGCGCAAATTTCGACACCTGTCCGACCGGGCATCCGCACGTCCAGCAGCACCACGTCAGGCGGATTGGCGGTGATCAGTTTGAGCGCCATGTCGCCGTTGCCGGCTTCTTCGATGTCCAGCCCGCCGTCGGAGGCGAGCATCATTTTGACTCCGCGACGAAACAACTCCTGGTCGTCGACCAGAAGCACCCGAATTCGTTCCTCGTTTGTAGGCACGGCCTGATAATGTCACGTCGCACCGACACATCAGTGTCGGCTGCGGTGTGTGACGCCTACCCTTCTCTGACGTCGAGGTGAATGACTCCGTAGTCATAGCCTTTGCGCAAGTAAATCACGCTGGGCTTCATAGAGTCCTTGTCCACGAACAGGTAGAAATCATGGCCGACCATTTCCATTGCATAAAGCGCCTGGTCAAGCGTCATGGGCTGTGCTTCGTGGATCTTTTCACGAACAACGAGCGGTCCGTCGCCGACAATGTCGACCGGTCCTGCATTGTCGGCAAGCGCGCCGCGTGCAAGCAACCCATCGACCTCCGAAGAGTCTGCATCGCCTTGGCCGACATCACCTATTGCCGCGGACACCGATTGAGGCGTGCGGTTGCCATGATGGACGCGCAACCGGTCAACGGCTTTGCGCAATCGCGATTCCAGTTTGTCCATCGCAGCATCGAGCGCGGAGTGCTGATCGGTTGAGGAGGCTTCCGCGCGGACTGCCGGCCCACGGGACCTCAGCGTCATTTCCACTCGGGCCGCGCGATCATGCTGGCGCGGGTTCTTCTCGTGGGTGACCTCCACCTCAACACGGTGGATCTTCTGGCGCTGGTCATACTTCTCGATGCGGAGCAACTTTTCGTGCACATGCTCCCTGAACTGATCGGAGATTTCACTGTTCCGACCCTTGACCACAATTTCCATGGGACCTCCTCGTCGGCGCATCACTACGTATCTCTGACGGTAGCCCCCCCAGGGACTTTTTTCCATGACTCACCGAAATGTTGCCCGGTTGCCTCACCGATGGCGGGCGGTTGCCGCGATCACAGCAATCGATGCTGGTCGCAATCCAGATTCGGTGAGCACCCTCACGGCCTCGGCGACGGTCGCTCCGGTCGTCAGAATGTCGTCGACGACGATGATGCTGCGACCACCGAGACCGGCGACCGATCTCATCCTCAACGCGCCCGACATATTCAGTGAGCGGTCGTGGGCGGAGAGCCCGGACTGGTCCGCAACCCGGCGCGCATGGATCAGCGGCGAGCCGACAGTGCAGTCGATCCCGATGGACCGCACGGCCTTGGCGGCTGCCCGGCTCAGGTCGCCAATGGTGTCTTGTCCCCTGCGCATCCGTGTCACGCGCGTAGAGGGTATGGGGACCAACACGACGGGGCGGTCCGCCGGTGCCGCGAAGCACACCGATGAGGCAAGGAAGTGGCCAAGGACGCGTACAAGGCCGAACTGGCCCTCTTCCTTGAACTGTGCGAGCACCGCCCTGAGCGGGCCCTCGTGGATGCCGGAGGCGATCGGCTCGATCAACGACGGTTGGCACAGAATTTGTGGAGTTGGGCGAGGCCATGCGACACGCGGTTGTGGTGTGAGCATGCCTGCGCATGAGGCGCACAGCGTGATCGCCGGTCGGCCGCATCCCGCACAGGAGGCACCAATGATGAGGTCGGCAGCAGCAACACTGAACGGGAGCACGGTCTCAGACTGCCCGGTTGCCCGCATTCACAGCCAGTAGCTGAACCCAGCCTGTGGACACAACCTGACAACGACTCAGCGCAACGACGAACTGGACGACGCGGCGATCGCGGTCACACCGATGGGATCGAGGCGCTCCCATACACCACCGGGTCGGAGCAGCCAGGTGCGTCCGGTCCTGTCAGTGACATAGCGAATCGATTCGCCATCGCCGGTGGTGACCAGCGTGACGGCATCGACGTCGGGCAGCAAGGCGCCGCTGCTCGCCGTTCCACCGTTCGAGTACGAACCGTCGATGCGGGAATCGAAGATTTGCGTGCCGACTGCTGCTTCGTCGGCAAGGAATGTCACGGTGGTCGCCGACGACCAGGACAGTGACCGTGGGCTGGTGAAGTTGGTGCCGTTCGGTTGCAAAAGTAAGGGTTTGCCAAGAGAAACGACAACGTCCTTGGTGTCGCGAAGCACCGACCCGGCATAGACCTTGGACGTTCCTGCGACGTCGGCGATGAAGGCGTAACGGGCGCCGTCGGGCGACAACGCGAACGATTTGACGCGGAACTTCGCGAGAGCCCCGATCGGGATCTGGCGGAACCGCGTGTCTTCGAAGATCCGCAACCGGGTGTCGGATCCCTGCCTGTCTAGTGCCCAGACCGAACCCGTGTCGTCCCAGATCGGGCGCAAGAAATGCTTCCCGCTGAAGTTCGACACTTTGTCGCTGTCAAAGCTGCCGACCGTCAACCGGTTTCGGCCACCGGCCACGACGGCCAGTCGGCCGGAGTCAACGGCAATACTGACGGCCTGGCGCGCATCTTTGCCCCAGGAACCGTCGACGGCCAAGACATTGCCTGCGGACAACTCGACGACCCGGCCCTTCTGCACGCCATAAAATCGGCCGTCGCCGGACTTCGGGCCAAAGTTTGCCCAGGAGTCGATTGACTGGATGCCACGATTTCCCGGGTAGAGCACGTTGTCCCCCCCGGTGATGCGGACACCGGTGACCTCCTCGACTTGGCGAAGAGTCCAGATGATTTGGGCCGACAGCCGCTGCTGGGCACCATCAGAGAGAGAACTGAGGTCGTCGCTGAACTGAACCTCGGCCAATCCGTCCGTGCGCAACGGCACGGAGGTACGCAGCCGGGTACCGACAGGCGCATAAGTTCGGGCCGTCTTGCCGAGCAGATCCGCAGGACCGAGCAGCAGACCCGAAACGAGTGCCGTCGACAACTGATCACCAACAGGCAAGTAAATCGGGTCGGCCACCAGCCGCTTTCCCGGCCCATCGAAGAAATAGGCGTTGAGCGGTCGATAGTAGTCGTCGAAGAATTTGCGGTTGACGAGGAATCCGGGCTGTGGATTCGTGATGCGCCACTGCCCCTTGTTCTGGTTCAAGCGGAAGACGAATTGCTTGCGCGCACTGAGCCGCTCAAACCTGTTATGACTGTCGAGCTGCGCGTCCTCGACGACATCGAGATGGACATCCACCGCCGGTTTGTCGATGTTGCCGGCGCCGTCTTTCAACATCGGAGTCTTCGCCACCGGCGCCGACACCTGTGGCTGAGTGTAGACCTCGACTCCCGCCGAGGGCTCCCAATCCCGCGCCGCCTCGGGCGTGAGAAATGATGCAGCCGTTCCTGTCGTCACCGGATAGGCGAGCATCGCGTCGAGATAACCCCTTATGATCTCCTGCGGAGTCGCGTTTTTGGCCGGACCAGTCGGTGAATAGCGGACGGTGCTCTGGTCCGTGCTGCGGTCGGTATTGACCTTGGTGACCGGCCCGCTGGCGGGGATGCCAGCGCAACCCATGAGCACTATGAGTGCTGATACCGCAACCAAAAGCTTTTTCATGTGAACACCGACACGATCGCCGGCGGGTTGGCCGATCCCCCCGGTTTGGGAATAGTGAGGATGAATTCACTGCCCTCGCCGCTTTTGCCCCATGCCCTGAGGGTGCCCCCGTGGAGTTCGGCGTCTTCTTTGGAGATCGGCAGGCCCAGACCGGTGCCGCCCTGGGTACGGGCCGGATCGGCGCGCCAGAATCGATCGAAGACACGCAGATTCTCGTCGCCGGAGAGTCCGACACCGAAGTCGCGCACCGCGAAGGAGACGCAGCTTTCGCTTTGTCGGACCTCGATTTCCACCCGGTCGGATCCGCCGTACTTCGCCGCGTTGGTCAGGAGATTTCGCACTATGCGGTCGATGCGGCGAATGTCGGCTTCGACCACCGCGGGCTGATCGGCATTGATGAGGACGACTTTCATTCCCCTGCGCTTTAGGAGCGGATCGTCAACTGCCCTCCGCGCTATTTCGGCGAGGTCGATCGTATCCAGGTCGAGTTGCGCAGCGCCGGCATCGAATCGACTGAGGTCCAGGAGATCGGACAGCAAGTCCTCGAAACGGCCGAGTTCGTTCTGGAGGAGTTCGGCCGCCCGGGCGGTCTGCGCATCGAAGGACTTGCGGTTGTCATGCAGGACATCGCTGGCCATCCGCACGGTCGTCAGCGGGGTACGGAGTTCGTGGGACACGTCCGAAACGAAGCGCTGCTGCAACCGGGAAAGGTTTTCGAGTCGACGGATCTGACTCTGCAAACTGGCCGCCATCTGATTCAACGAGGTGCTTAGTCTGGCGATGTCGTCCTTGCCGCTGACATGCATACGTTGTTCGAGACTGCCACTGGCATAACGCTCAGCGATGCCACGGGCAAGGCGTACTGGGTTGAGTACCTGACGGGATACGAGCCAGGCCACACCGCCGACCATGAGCACCATGGCGAACCCGCCGAGGAGCAGCGCCTGTCGGACGAGATTCAGCGTCGATTGCTGTTCGGACATCGAGAACAGGTAGTAGAGCGCATAGTCCTCGCCGGTGCTGGGCACGTGCAGCTGGCTGCCGACGACGACACCGGGTTCACGATCAGAAGAACCGAGGAGGCCGAGGGTGGAATAGCGCCAATACGTGCCGCCCTTGAGCTCGACTTGGTCGACAAGGTCATCGGGAAGCGAGCCGGCCGCGATGGCGGCGGACGATCTGACAGGTACCTGATTTGAGCCCGCAGCCAACGGCCCTTCGAGCACGAGCTCATACGTGCGCTGGGCGCCCCGACTGCTGGTCAGCGAATCGACAATCTGGGTCAACGTCTGCGATTGAGCCGCCGGTTCGGTTTCGACCGCGGCGTCAATTTGCTGTTGGGCGCTGTTGAATCCCGACCGGGCTTCGGAAATGGCCGCCGTGCGGCGATTGTCCGCGAGGCCACCGGCCACGTCGCGAAGAAGGGCCCAGCCGGTCAGGGAGATCACCAGGGCACTGAGGACTATCGTGTTCGTGACCACCCGGGCCTGAATCGAGCGTCGCCACAACCTGACCAACGAGCGCATCAGCTGATCACGCCGAAAGGGTCACTGCTTGATAGCCGATCCCGCGCACGGTCTTGATGACCTGCGGATTTTCGGCGTCGTCCTCGATTTTGGACCGAAGTCTGGTCATGTGGACGTTGACGAGTTTGGTGTCGCCGGGATGGTGATAACCCCACACTTGCTGCAAGAGCTTTTCCCGGCTGAACACCTGTTCGGGTTTGGCCAGCAGGCAGGCGAGAAGATCGAACTCAAGCGGCGTGAGGTCAAGCGGCTCGCCCTTGCGGGTGACGGTATGACCGGCCGGGTCGAGCACGATGTCGCCGAATACGAGCGGCTCGGCGAGTTGGTCAGTTCGGCGAAGTCGAGCCCGCACGCGGGCGACGAGTTCCTGGTTTTTGAACGGTTTGGTGATGTAGTCGTCCGCTCCTGCCTCCAAACCACGGACCACGTCACCGGTATCGGTCTTGGCCGTGAGCATGATGATCGGCACACCCGACTTCTCCCGGATCTGACGGCATACCTTCATACCGTCAAGACCCGGGAGCATCAGGTCGAGTAACACCACGTCGGGCTTGAACTCGGTGAACACTCTCATCACCTGATCGCCGGATCGGCATACCGCCGTTGCCAGTCCTTCGCCCGCGAGGACGATGGTCAGCATTTCCGCGAGCGAGGCGTCGTCATCGACGACGAGCACCCGATCACGTTTGTTGCGGCGGTAACTCATGTCAGGCAGCTTTAGTAGCGGTAGAGATCTGACTTGTAGGGACCGGCAACATCGACGCCGAGGTATTCGGCCTGCTCCTTGGTGAGCTCGGTCAGTTCGACGCCGAGTGCATCGAGGTGCAGTCGGGCGACTTCCTCGTCGAGGTGCTTGGGCAAGACGTGAACACCGAGTTCGTAACTGTCGAGCTTGGTAAAGAGTTCGATTTGCGCGAGCACCTGGTTGGTGAACGAGTTCGACATGACGAACGACGGGTGGCCGGTGGCGTTGCCGAGGTTGAGCAGGCGGCCTTCGCTGAGGACGATGACCTTTTTGCCATCGGCGAACTTCCAGACATCGACCTGCGGCTTGATCCGCTGGCGCTCGATGCCGGGGGTCTTCTCCAGCCCCGCCATGTCGATCTCGTTGTCGAAATGGCCGATGTTGCCGACGATCACTTGGTGCTTCATCGCGGCGAAATGATCGGCGGTGATCACACCGAAGTTGCCGGTCGCGGTGATGATGATGTCCGCTATGGCAACGACACTGTCAAGCTTGGCGACCTGGAAGCCGTCCATCGCGGCCTGAAGCGCGCAGATCGGGTCGATCTCGGTGGCGATGACGCGCGCGCCCTGGCCACGGAGGGACTCCGCGGATCCCTTGCCGACGTCGCCGTATCCGCAGACCACGGCAACCTTGCCGCCGAT
>JACMOZ010000173.1 GCA_014377785.1 Aeromicrobium sp. | reverse complement strand
TGCTTATCAACGTCCGATGTGTAATCGGTGTAGCCGGCGAGGGTGGTTGCCACGATGTCCGCTCCAGCATCGACCGCGAACCTGGCCTCGGCTGGCGTGGAGATATCCGCCATCACCGGAACTCCGATCGCGTGCAGTGCTGAAATTATCTGAGCGAGCGTTTCACCGTGGGGTCGCTGCCGGTCGGTACCGTCGAGCGCGACAATATCGGCCCCGGCCTCAACCACCTCCATTGCGTCGGCCGTAGTCGAGGTGATCCGAACGTCGTACCCTTCGCGATCGACCTTATTGATGCCGAGGATAGGGAGTGTACTCAGCGCCCGCACCGCCGCCACATTATTGGGCCCATCAACGCGGAAGGCCTGCGCGCCACCCAGTTCCGAACTCCGCGCGAGCGCCGCAATCGTCAGCGGCTGGTTGAGCGGGCTCTCTGGCCCGGCCTGGCAGGATGCGATGACGGCACCCTTGAGGGTCGCCACAATGGCGTCGCGTACCCGCCGTGACTCATCTGGGTTGTTGTACATCTGCGTTCTCCTTGTGTTGATCAGGCGACGCGCTTGGCGTCTTGGCAATGAGGGCGGGGAGCGATCGAACCTGGTCTGTCACGTGGGTCATCAGCTCGGCGCCGACCTGGTTGCCGAGTTCGGTCAGGGCGAGGTAGTACGCGCCGATGACCGGTGGAACCGCTGGCGCGATCATCCCGAATTCGGGTGCGCGCTCGGCAAGCTGCTCGGTGACTCGGCTGATGACCCAGCCGCCGGGATTCAGGACACCACCGCACGCGACGATCACACGTTCGTCCGGGGTGAGGAAGGGTGCCGAGGCGATTGTCGCCAGCACCAGCGTCGTCAAATGGCGCGCCGCGCCGTCAAGAATGCCCGCGGCGACGCCGTCGCCACCCTCGGCGGTCGTCACCACCGTCGTCGTGAGCGCGGCAACGGCAGTTCGGTCAAGCCGTTGTCCGGTGATGAGGTTGTAGACCTCGCGCAGGTCCTGTTGACCCAGTAGTCCCGGCAGGGTGCTCGTGAGAACCGTCGACGGACCCGTTCCGTCGACGTCGCGTGCCGCGGCCTTCAAAGCTTCCATCGCGATCCAAAATCCACCACCCTCATCGCCGAGTAGCCATCCCCAGCCGCCCCGGATGATGTGTTCGCCGTTTCGACTTTTGGCGATCGCAACGGTGCCGGTGCCGGCGATGAGCCCAACCCCACCTCCGCCACCCGTTCCGCTGGCCAGGGCGGCGAGTATGTCGCTCTCCAATGTGATGTAGCGCTTGGCTGCGACCACGTCACGAACCACGCGCTGCGCAATGCCCGTTGATCCTGTCATAGCAAGACAACACACCGCCACAGCGCCGTGGCCCTGTGCACCGTTCATTGCCTCGGCGACCGCGGAGGAAATACCCTGCCGCACAAACCGTTCAGCATCGGGCTCTTCGTGGTGTCGAATTGGTCCGCCCCGACCGACACCGACGATGGTGCCGTCGGCGAGCCCCACCACGGCAACCGTTCCCGACTGCCCGCCGTCGACGGCGAGAAACAGGTCGCTCATCCTTTCACCGCTCCCGCCATCACGCCGCGAATGATGTTCTTCTGGAACATGAGATAGACGATGATGATGGGCAGAGTCGTGATCGTCGTTGCGGCCATCATGAGCCCGTACTGGCTGAAATAACTTCCCTGGAAGCTGAGAAGCCCTACCTGCAGCGGGAGCAGTGCCTGGTTGCTGAAGACGACGGAGGCCAGCACATACTCGTTCCACACGCCGAGAACGGTGAGGATCACCACGGTCGCAACCGCGGGGCGCGCCAACGGAAATGCAACCATGGCGAAGACCTGCAGTCGCGATGCGCCGTCGATGAACGCGGCTTCTTCCAGTTCCTTCGGTATTTGCTCGAAGAACGCCCGAAGGATGAACATCGCGACCGGGAGGCTTCCATTGATCATGGGGAGGATGTAGCCGAGCTGGGTATCCAGTAACCCCATGTTTGCGAGAACCAGGTAGAGCGGAATGAACGCACCCGGAATGGGGATGAACAGGAAGACCAGGAACGCCCCGTACAGCACCCGCTTACCCGGGAATTGCATCCGAGCGAACGCATAGGCAGACAGCGAGGCGAAGAGGACCGTTCCGCCCACCGTCGAAACTGTGTAGAGAACGCTATTGAAGAAGTAGTCGCTGAATGACGATTGGTCCCAGGCTTGTACATAGTTGCCCCACTGTGGGTCTTCCGGGATGAGATGCACCCCTCCGTAGATCTCAGCATTGGTTTGCAGTGACGCGGAGATCATCCAGACGAGAGGCAGCACGGACGCCAGGCCCCAGGCGATTAACCCAAGGTGGAGGAAGATCCGCGGCACCGTGAACCTCTTTGCCGATCGGGGCCGCACAGCCGGTGCAGGGGGATTGGCCTTGGCAAACGAGAGTGTCATGATTGCTCGTCTCGGGATCGGCGGGTCATGTACAGCGAGATCATCGATACCCCAAACAGCATCATTCCGAAGATGATGGACAGCGCCGACGCGTAGCCAAAGTCCGGACTCCCTCCGAAGGCTGCCCGGTAAATATGCAGGATCGGAACCTCGGTTGCGTACCCAGGTCCGCCCCCGGTCATAGCGATGACGAGGTTGAAGGTCTGCATCGCGCCAAGGAAGGTCAGCACGCTGACGATGCCGATAACCGGGCGGAGCAGCGGGATCGTGATGGTGCGGAAGATCTGTGAGCCGCTGGCCCCATCCATCTTGGCGGCTTCATAGATTTCACCGGAGATTCCCTGCAGGCCGGCCAGGAAAAGCAGAAAGGGGTAACCAACGCCCTGCCAGATCGACACGAGCGAAATCGCCCACAGCGCCGTGGTGGGATTGCCGAGCCACGGCTGCGCCAGCTCGCCAAGGCCGATGCTCTCCAGCGTCGAATTGATCACGCCGTTGTTGGGTTCGTAGAGCCATTTCCAGATTGTGGCGACGACGATGCCCGACAGGATCGGTGGAATATAAAAGACGGTCCGGTAGATCGTCTGCCCGACGAGCTTGCGGTCCACTGCAATGGCGAGGAGGAGCCCAAGGCCCTGCATCAGGACGAGGGCGACCGCGGCGAGGATGAGACCATTCCCGATGGAACCCCACCAAATGCCATCCCGGAAGGCGGCGAAGTAGTTGTCCAGGCCAACGCCATTGAACGTTTTCGACAGGCCGTCCCAGTCGGTGAAACTCAACTCGACGGTGCGCGCGAACGGGTAGACGCTAAAGACCGAGAAGAGCGCAAGCGTCGGAAGAATGAAGAGGTAGGCCGTGATCATCTCGGCGCGACGGCGGCGGCTGAATCGCCTCGGCCGAGGCACTTGCCCGGATCCCCTCGCCGGCCCGGTGGGCGGTGGCGCCGAGACCGGTGCCACGACAGAGGGCCTGCCCTGGGCTTTCGCTAGTACGCGTGCGCTGTGCACCGCTCCTCCTTTCATGGGGCGGGTGCACTCATTCTCTTCGCGAGATGAGCGCACCCGCTGATCACCAGCGAACTAACCGATCACTGAGGCTGTCCAGTTTCCAGCGCCAACTGCATTCTTGCCGCGACAGCGGCCGGAGTGTCAGTTCCCGCGATGATCAATTGGAGTCCCTTCGCCATCGTCGTGATGACGGGCGCTTGCATCACCACTGTCGTGGGCGCGATGAGCTTGTCGGCTCCCTCCGCGAATGCGGCGATGTTTTCATCGAGAGCAAGCTCGGTGGCCACCTCGCGATTGGCGGGAATATTGAAGCTGGACTCGGCATACTTTTTCTGCTGCGGAGCATCCGTCAGCCACTCGAGGAAAGCGGCAGCCTCATCCACATGGGGTGAGGACCCGACGACGAAGGCCGTGGAGCCGACGCCTCCGGGAATTCGCAACTCTTCATCCCCCAGGCTCGGCGGGAGGAACACTCCGTAGTTCGAGAAGTCAGGGTTGGTTTGGTTGAACACACCCAGCGCCCATGAGCCGTCGAAGATCATGCCAGCCTGACCCGATACAAACAGGGTCTCAGCGGCAGGCATGTCGTATCCCACAATTCCGTCAGCGAAGACGCCCGCAGCTGCGAGTGTCTCGAAGATGCCGAGGAATTCGGTCCATTCCTTGGTGTCATAGCGACCCTCTCCCGTGTAAGCGGCGTTGCGAGTCTCCGGTGAGATGGCGTTGTCGATGTACATCGACGCCATGGACTCGAGGGGCCACGATGAGAACCCAGAGATGAAGGGCTGAACGTCAATGGCGCGCAGCTTTTCGGAGGCGTCGACGAATTCATTCAGTGTGGTCGGCAGCTTCGATATGCCCGCCTGATCGAAGAGATCCTTGTTGTAGAGAAACTGCATGTTGTTGGTATCGAACGGAACGAGGTAGGCACCAGGATCGACTTTCCACTGGTTGTCGGGTGCGTATGAGACCCCCGCAACCGTCGCAGGCTCGAATCGATCAAACCAGTCCTGTCCACCATCCAGCGCTGACAGGTTCTGCAGCTGGCCTTCGTTTGCGTACACCGCGAGCACCTCACCTGCTGGCTCCCAGGACGCCGCGATGTCGGGGAGCTTGTCAGCCTGGGCTGCTGCCTGGAACTTTTGCCCCATCGCGTCGCCCGGAACGAGCTCGAGCTTCACCTCGACACCCGTTTCCTCCTGATATTCGGTGGCGAGGCTCTGCAGGACCTCGGCCCGGTCCGTCCAGTAGTGCCAGAACGTAATACTTGTCGTCGGCGCTTCGCTGGTTCCGCTGGAACAGCCGGTCACTGCGAGCGCAAGAGCGACGATGCCGGTCGTGGCCGCAGCGAACCTGCTGCGACGCACCGTGGCGATTGAAGTGGCCATTGCCATGAACTCCTCCTTGAGCGTGGGTTGGAAAGTGCGGGATCGAGGGATCTGGCACGATACTGTCAGACCTGTTATGTGCAGTATAAGGTCTAGACCTCTTGATGCAATCCGACTGTACTGCGCGCTTCGAAGCAATGTCAAGCATCCATTAAGCCCATTAGCAGGGCCGTCTACTGGCCAGACCGCGCCCGCGCCGGAATTTCGGCTGTTCCAGTGGTACTGTGCCAAAGCAGTGCACGGGCGTCGCTCGGCGCCATCACAGAGAGCATGGAGCGATGAGCCTCCCGAAGGACAGTACTCGGACGGGAACCCTTGTCGAGCTTCCTGGCTCGGTCACACTCGACCCGGATAAGGCAAAGCACGAGCAGGTGCGGAGCCGGCTGATCGACGTCATCATGACAATGAAGACCGGGGACCGGCTATCACCCGAACGCGAACTCGCTGCACAATTTGGCGTGAGCCGAATGACGCTGAGGCAGGCTATCTCGAGCCTGGCGAACTCTGGCTATGTTTCTCGCCTTCAGGGTGCTGGCACCTTTGTCGCCGACCGAACCATCTCGAAAAACACGGAACTCACGGGCTTCTCCGAGGATATGAGCGCGCGCGGTTTTAGCGCCTCATCTCGTCTGCTCAAGGTCAGTCACCGCCCGGCGGGTGCTGCCCTCGGTCACGAACTCGTGCTCAGCCCCGCCGACATGATTTACCACATCGAACGAGTCCGGATGGCGGATGGCATCCCGATGTGCCTCGAGTCGATCGACCTTCCCGCACACCTCACCCCCGGTCTTGATCAACAGCCCTTAGAGCAATCGTTGTACGAGATTCTCGCCACCACCTACGGCATCAAGCTCTTTGAGGCCGATCAGGTCATCACGCCCACGGTCGTTGACCAAGAGCAAGCCGGGCTCCTTCAGGTCCCCGTCCACAGTCCAGCTCTCATTGTCAAACGGCTTGCCTACGATAAGAAGCGACGACCGATAGAACGCGCAGAATCGATCTACCGTGGCGACCGCTACGACATCCGTCTCACTGTGAAACGCGGCGCTGCCTGACTCGCCATGACTTATGAGTAAACGTCTAGACCGGTGCGTGCGCGGTGAGCGTTCTGCGACATCGGGGCTATCTCATCTGAGAGGAACTCCGAGGTGAAAAATTCGGCTCGCGCCAGGCCCCTGGCCCGGGATGAGCTTTTCGATGTGCTTGCCATCGCCGAAGAAGACCGCGTCGGATGCGCACGATTACTCGCTGGCGCCGTCGATCAGGCGGCGGTGGCCGAAGTGGCGGCGTGGCTGACGAAAAGACTCGGCAGCTTCAGGGAGGAACCGCCCGAAGCTGTCACCACGGATCCGATGGCCTGGCTCACCGCCTATCTGCAGTTGACGTCAACGGTCGTCGACTTCCACCGCGATCTGGGGGTCCCAGCGGGCGTCACGCGCGCCACGCTGGCAGACGTTGGCCGCAATCTTGCGGTGCATCGACGCGCACATGGAGAGTTCGGTCTCGAGACCTGGGATTGGTTGATCGCGCATTACACCGGCATGATGTTTGCGCTCGGTCGGCTCAACTTCATGGTGCATCCGACGAAGGAGACGATCGAGGGTGCGATGACGCCGGGCGAGTGGGTGCCGGGTATTCACGTTCCTGAGTCCGGTCCGCTGACCGCCGAGGCGGTCGACGCGAGCCTGGCGCACGCCAAAGAATTTTTCCCCAGACACTTTCCCGATAAGCCGGTAGCCATCGTGGCATGCGTTTCCTGGCTGCTGGATCCGTATCTTCTCGAGCATATGGCCGGCACGAATATTGCGTCCTTCGCCCGCCGGTTCACGCCCATCGGGCAGCCCTATGATGACGCGACCTCGGCCCTGTTCTTCCTCTTCCGCACCCGGGACCTCGGTGAGCTGCCCGCCTTGCCGCGAGACACCAGGCTGCGGCGTCTGGTGCTCGACCGGGCCGATAAAGGTGAACCCTGGCAGATTGGTTCCGGCTACCTGCGACTCTGAGAGTGGATTTCCGCTCGGGGCAGCTTGGTGCCATCGGCACTACCAGGCGTAGTCCTCCGGGGCTGGCTTGTGACCGGGGAAGATGTCGTCGAGGTGACCGAGAACATCCGCATCGAGAGTGACCCCCAGCGCCCGGACGGCGGCATCCAACTGGCTCGCCGTGCGCGGCCCGATGATCGGGGCAGTGACCGCCGGCTGATGAAGCAACCAGGCGAGGCCGATCTCCGCCGGCTCGTGCCCGAGTTCGGTGGCGAGGTCCTCGTACTGCTCGATGGCATCGCGATGCTTCGCGAGCCGACGGACGACCCCATCCGTGAGGCGTCGTTTGCCGTCGCGTTCCTTGCCCAGTACGCCACCGAGGAGGCCACCCGCCAGGGGGGACCACGGCACAATTCCGATGCCGTGGCTCAGTGCAGCCGGAATGACCTCGAGCTCAATGGTTCGCGCCAGCAGGTTGTAGACGGATTGTTCACTGACGAACCCGCCGAAATTGCGCCGCCGGGCCTCCGCCTGAGCGGTGGCAATGTGCCATCCGGCAAAGTTGCTGCTCCCCGCATAGATGACCTTGCCCTGGGCGACTGCCGTTTCCATCGCCTGCCAGATTTCATCCCACGGTGTCGCTCGATCGACGTGATGAAATTGGTAGATGTCGATGTAGTCGGTCTTCAAACGTCTCAGGCTCGCATCGAGGGCGTGGCGGATGTTGAGCGCCGAGAGTTTGGCATCGTTGGGCCAATCAGACATGTCCCCGTACACCTTGGTGGCAAGCACCGTGCGCTCGCGACGTTGCCCTCCCTGAGCGAACCAATTGCCGATGATCGTCTCGGTCGCTCCCGGGCCAAGTCTGCCGCCGTAGGAGTTGGCGGTGTCAAAATAATTGATTCCGTAGCCGTGCGCTGAGTCCATAATCGCGTGGGAATCAGACTCTGTTGTTTCGCCGCCAAAATTCATTGTGCCGAGACACAGGCGGGAGACTGTCAGGCCGGAACGGCCGAGGTGGGTGTACTCCATACCCCCATAGTGCTCCTTGTAGGTACAGCGTGCAATCTCAGTTTATCTAGACCAATTCTGCAAGCGAACCGAAGTAGGCGGTGTTTTATTGCGCACCAGTCAGCTTCCTTGACTTAAAGGTACGTACCACAATAGCTTGGCGGATGACCGTGGCTTAGTGCCTCGCTCGAGTAAAAGTTCGACATTGCGGACAACGAAATCATTGACAAAGGAGACAACTGATGGACTTCACATCTCGCTCGTTTCGGCGTTGGGGTGGTGCGGCCGTTGCCGTCGCGACACTTGCCGGAGCGACGTTACTCCCGGCATCGGCGAATGCAGCAGTACCGCCCAGCTGGGTTGACGAACAGGTTAGTTTTGTTCTCGGCGAGCAGCTCGCGAGCGGGGCTATCACCAGCTTCGACACCAAAATAACCCCGTACTTCGCAAACATCGCCGCACTGGGGCTCATCGAGGCGAACACCGCAGCGTCGCGAGCCGGGGCGCTCAAATGGATGCGGTGGTATCTCGATCACCTCAATGCGGCCGCGACCAATGTGCCCGCCAATAGCGTGTTCGACTACACCTACGACGCGGCGACCGGTGTCGAAACACCGACCGGTGATTTTGACTCCGTCGACAGCTACGCCTCGACCACGTTGAATCTGGCGTTCGAAGCATATTCCAGCGGTGATCCTGCTCTCCAGAGCTTCGTGAGCGCAAACATCGGAAAGTACGAGGCGATTGCCAACATCCTGAACTTTGGCGCACCGACCGGGGTGCGGATCGAAACCGGTCTCGACGCCGGTCTCACCATCGCCAAGCCGAGCTATGCGGTCGCGTACACGATGGACAACGTCGAGGTCTATTCGGGCCTCGCCGACTTCGCGCAGTTGCAGACAGCGCTCGGTCGTAGTGCCGAAGCGTCGTACTACGACTCGTGGGCCACTCTGACCAAGGACGCCATCCTGTCGAAGCTATGGAACCCCACGAAAAACAGTTGGGACTGGGCGTTCGCGAACGAGAGCAACATCGGCGTTTTCTATGCCCAGGCGACGGCGCAACTCTGGCCGATTCTGTACGGGGTTGTTTCGCCGAGTGATCCGAAGGCGATCTCGGCATGGAGCCAGTTCTCCGCCGCATACCCGACCTGGTTTCAGGGCGGGATACCGGATGGTTATCCCTGGGTCTCGGTCAGCCGTGTCGCACAGTTGATGGGCGAGACCGCCAATGCCGACGCCTACCTCACGAACGTGCACTCCCGCTACGCTCCGGGATTCACGCTGCCAAGCTCCTGCAGCGTCGCCGTGTGCGGGCAGTGGTACAACAACGAGGCGGGTTGGTTCATGCTCGCCGGCGTCGCGTCGAGCGGGTCAACCGTTCCCGCGGTGTCAACGGGTCACTCGCGGCTGTGCGGTGCCGGGGTCTTCCCGTCGCCGCACGACAGTGCTGCGCGTGCGACTGATCGCCCGGGTTTTGCCACGGGTCTGGACCGCGCTCGAGAGCGAGCCTGCTAGGAGAAAGGAGGGCGGCCCGCACCGGGCCGCTCTCCGAGATCCACGTGCGCTCGTCGTGTGGCACAGGCGAGGACGCCTCTTCCGCACCCCTGCTATCCCGACGCCTTGGACTGCAGCGCAAGCCAGGCCCGGAAGCGATCATCCGCGCGCGACATCGAGAGTCCCGTGAGCTCTTCGACGCGGTGCATGCGGTTTTTTAGCGTGTGACGATGGATGCCCAGTTGCGAGGCCGCAGTTTCCCATGACCCGTTCTCGGCGAGGAATACGCGCAGCGACAGGGCGAGCTGGTTGCCGGAATCCTCGTCGCCGAGTGCGCGCAGCGGGTCGTAGAGGGCGCTGATCGTCATGGGGCTGAGGTTTCGGATGACCAGGTCGACCATGGGCAGTTGCTCGAACAACAGGCACGGTCGAGGGTCGGCGATCGCTACATCCAGCGCCTGCCTGGCCTGCTCGAGACTCACGGCGAGGTCAGCGAGCACCGTGGGTTTGCCGATGCCACATCGCACGGGAACACCAGCCTGCGCTTCGTGTTCGACCTTGTGTATCCAAGTGGGCACGACCTCTGGGGCAAGAAAAACGACAATCTCGCCGTCGTGCGCGTGCGTGGTCAGTGGCACCTGAAGTTCGATCAGCCAGTCAAGTACCTGCGTTTCGAGCACGACAGCCCGAGACCTGGACTTCAGTGCAATTGCGACGAGTTTCTCCCCGGTGAGTCCCCACCGATTGGCGAGCTTCCGTGCCAGGGGGGCGTTTCCGCTGAGCAGCACATCGACGATGTCAGCACGAGCGATTTCATCGACCTTGCCGTCGCGTTGGGCAAAGAAGGTGAGGTCAAGCAGTGAGGCCGCTTGCACGGCGAGTGCCCGGGTGCGACCCTCGCTGCCACCCCGCGCCGAAACCACGAGGAATGCGCGCGGGTCCTGGCCGTGCCCCACCGGCTGGAGTTGCATCGTCGTGTTGCGAATTTTGCGCGTGCGGTTCAGCGCGAAGCTGGTGGCGTCGTCGATGTGAACTCGCGCCGCGCCGAACGCCGATACCGGTTTACCGTAGCGGTCTATGAGGGCCGCCCAGCCATCAAGCAG
>JACMOZ010000172.1 GCA_014377785.1 Aeromicrobium sp. | reverse complement strand
TGTGGTCGAGCTGCGCACCCTTCGTCCAGACGTCGACCCGCAGGGTCTCCTCGCGCTGTCGGCGGAATGCGATCATGCCGTCGGCAACCATCTGGAGGATGGGGCCCGGCTTCGTGAGACTAGCCACGAGGCGTCCTTTCGGTAGTGGTGATGGCTGCCACAACTATCCACCACGGAAGCAGCCAATCCGGTGCCCACTTTGAGACCGGAGTATCTTTCTTGGAGCAATTGCAGCGACGGCACGCTGGGACGATGTTCGTAATATCGTGTGCGCCGCCATGAACTAGCGGAATCACGTGATCTGGAGTGATCTTCTCGCCAGAGCCGCAATAGGCGCACAGGCCGCTGGTCCAATCGAGAATCGTTATCCAATCCTCCACACCGACCCCGTCGCCAGGGGCTTCGAGAAGCATTGCTCTACGTTGTCGGACGTGGTTGCGGGCCCTCTCCGGATCACGGTTTCGGTAATTTCGGAGATGCTCGGCGCGCTTTTCGGGATTCTTCTCGTTGAAACGTCGCTTGCGCTCCCGTTCTTTCTCCGGGTGTCGCTGGCGAGACTCGCGAGCACGCGCGCGAACCTTCTCGGGATCTCTCATTCGGCCATCCTACCGCCTACGAACCCCACACTGTACCCTTGCGCTCTTCCTTCTGGTCGACGGACGCGTTCATGAAGATCCGGCGAAGCATGCGAGCACCAACAGCGCAGACGGCGAGGTCGATCTTTTTGGACGAGCCGCTGCCCTCCTTGCCGAGCGAGGTGCCCCATTTGGTGGGCCACATGCGGGCGTTCTGGAGGTGGCGCATGAGGGCGGGGGTGCCGCAGATTTCGAAGAGCGGTTCGAACTCTTCGATGTCGTTTGTGGCTTCGAGGTCTTCAACGAATGTTTCGGCCGCCTTGACGAACAGGCCTTGGCGTTCTGGGGATGTCATGTCCCAGAGGACCGAGTGGGTGCGGGCGCCGGATTTGACAGCCCAGGCCCGCTTGTCGAGCTTGGGGCCGAAGTCGCGGTGCCATTCGTCGATCAGGCCAGCCCAGTAGGACGAGTCGTCGGTGTCGTCTTTGGCGTGAGAAGGGTCGAACCAGAATGCGACGACCTCAAACCGCGCCATGGCTTCGCGCAAGCGCGCGTCGACTAGGCTGCGGGGCGCGAGCCAGGAGTCGACCTCTTGCTTGCCGCGTTCTTTGGGTGGCTTCTGCCAGACGCCGATCTGGAACGTGTAACCGTCCGAGAGTCGGCAGCCGACGAGTCCGGTGGAGTCGTCGGATTTTGATCCGTCGCCGAAGATGACGATCGGCTCGTCCGGCATCGGCAACCAGCCGGCGCGCAGCTCGTCATGGTTGAACTGGCGCTGGTCTGCGGCTTCGAAGCTGACGGCCTTCTTGACGGCGTCGTATTCGACCCAGGCGTCCTCGGTGGTGGTGATGACGTTGAGCCAGAATCGCTTCGACACACTGATGGATCGGTTGCCGTCGAGCAGTGACAGGACGATGCGTTCGACGTTCAGCCAGTGTGCGTCGCCGCGAATGGAGTCGACAATAGCGGCGTGCCACTTTTTTGTCATAAGGCCATAGAGCTCGTTAAACTCTTCCTCGGTGAGGTCCTCTGGCTTGTCAGGCTTCGGCGGGGTCAGGCTGGTAGATGTTGGCGCCTCGATCGAGTCGTACATGACGCCTGTGGAGACGGCGAGGCCGGCCTGCTCGGCTTCCCACGCTTCGCGCTGACGTTGCGCGACGGAGTCTTCGTGGGGCGCGTAGGCGTTGGTGATGGATAGGGCGCGGCCGGATCCGTCGGTGGACTTGGTCAGGTTGCGCTCGACGACGTCGGCCATGTCGTGGCCTTCGTTGGCTTCAACCCAGTGGTGCGTTTCGTTTCGGATGACCAGGGAGGGGCGGCCGCCCTCCATGGAGCGTGGGTTGGAGGTCACGGCCTCAATTTTTCGGTTGCCGCCGTACGCTGACACCGACTCCTTGTTGACCTGGATCCTGAACTTCTTCTTCAGATCGTCACATATGAGCCACCCGAAGCAGATCATCGTGTTCTGTGTCTGCTTTTTTGATACAGCTGCAACCTGGATCCAGGCGGTGGGGTTGTCGCGGGCGATCGGGTCGCCGACGTAGTAGCCCTTGGCTTCGTTGTTCTCGCCGGCCCAGCCCTTGAACCTGCACGGGCCGAGAAGTTCGATGAGACAGAGGACCGCAGCTAGCGGATCCTTTCCCCAACCCTTCAATCTCTGCAGAATCCCATCGCGGAAGATGAACACCCCGCGCCAGTCGACTGCGTACCACCAGAGCAGGAATCGCTTCTGCTCGGCGGTGAACCGCCAGGGCCCGCCCTTGTCGTTGAGGAGGTTGTCCTCGGCCCACTTGATACCCTGCCACCCGATGGTGTGTTCGGGCAGGATGAAGCGATCGTTTTCGTCCCGACTCCAGATGGGGCCGATGTAGTCGGCCTCGAAGGGATAGTCCGGAATGATGTACTCGCCGGATTCAATGTCCCTGACGAGCTGTTCGATCTCGGCGTTGCCCTTCTCAACCTCGTGGGCGAGATTGGTCATGGCCTAGTTGCCGACCGACTTCTCGCGGGCGGTCTTGAAGTCGACCACGTTGTCGGCAGCATCGAGCTGGTCGATGACGCCGAGCTGGGTGGCCCGGTTGATTTCGATGCCGGCGCGCCTGCGGTCGACCTCGGTCATGAGGAGGTTGGTGAACCCCTTGATGTAGGCCCGGAGCGAGCCACCCTTCAGGGGGACGACGGAAACATGCGGGGTTGTGGAGCCGTCCGCGTCGGTCTGCATGCCCACGAACTGCGGCTTGA